>CANJRZ010000025.1 GCA_947476735.1 Sphingomonadaceae bacterium | reverse complement strand
TCGAGCAGGTTGCCGAAAAACTTCCAACCGGTAGGCGTCTCATAGAGGGGCAGGCCGAGGTGTTCGGCGACCCGATCAGCCGCGCCGCTGGTTGGCATCGAGCGTGCAATGCCGGCAAGGCCGCGAGCGTATCCGGGGGCCAGATGCGCATTTGCCGCCAGCATCGCCAGTGAATCCGACGGGGTAACGAAGATGGCCTTGCCTATGATCAGGTTGCGGTCTCCGTCGCCGTCCGAGGCCGCGCCGAAATCGGGGGCGTTCGGTCCCATCATCTCTTCGTAGAGGGCCTTGGCATGGACGAGATTCGGGTCGGGGTGGTGGTGGCCGAAATCGGGGAGAGGCGTGCCATTGCGGACTGTTCCTTTGGGCGCGCCGAGACGGGCTTCCAGGATCTCGTGTGCGTAGGGTCCGGTCACCGCGCTCATCGCGTCGAATGCGATCCGGAAACCATCTGCAATCAGTGTCCGGATCGCGTCGAAATCGAATAGCTCTTCCATCAATTCGGCATAATCGGCGACCGGATCGATGACCCGGACGACCGACGAACCGACCCTGGTTTCGGCTCTGGTATCAAGATCGACGTCGGGCGCGTCCATCGTGCGATAGCGTTCGATGGCCTTGCTGCGCGCGAAGATTGCATCGGTGATCTTCTCGGGTGCCGGCCCGCCGTTTGAGATATTATATTTGATCCCGAAGTCTTCGGTCGGCCCGCCGGGGTTGTGGCTTGCCGAAAGGATGATCCCACCGAAGGCGCCATATTTGCGGATGACATGGCTGGCGGCAGGGGTGGAGAGAATGCCGCCTTGTCCGACTATGATCGTGCCGAAACCATTGGCTGCGGCCATCCGGATCGCGATCTGGATCACATCCCTATTGTAGAAGCGCCCGTCGCCGCCGATGACCAACGCCTGGCCGGCATAGCCCTCGAGGCTGTCGAAGATCGACTGGATGAAGTTCTCGGCATAGCCGGGTTGCTGGAACACCGGCACCTTCTTGCGAAGCCCCGACGTGCCGGGCTTTTGATCCGGAAATGGCGTGGTCGCGACCTCGCGGATCATCATCCGGCATGGCTCCTGTCGATAAGCGAACGGTAGAGCGCAGCGTAGCGAGCGCTGCTCCGTCCCCAGCCAAATTCGGAACGCATGCCCTGTCGCCGAATGGCCTGCCAGGTGCCCGGCTCTGAATACAGCCTGACGGCGCGGCTGATGGCGCTTTTCAGGGATTCTCCCGATGAGGACGGAAAGAGGATTCCAGTTGCCGAGCCACTGCCGAGGGCCGCTTCATTGGCATCGACGATGGTATCAGCTAGGCCGCCAGTGCGCGCGGCGATCGGAATGGTGCCGTAGCGCTGTCCATAAAGCTGGGTCAGGCCGCACGGCTCGTAGCGCGAGGGGATCAGGATCGCGTCGCTACCGGCCTGCATCAGATGGGCCAGTTGTTCGTCGTAGCCAGTGACGACCCCGACCGCATTGCGATGGCGCGCGGCAGCAGCGAGCAGAGCGCCTTCAAAAGCACTGTCGCCCGATCCGAGCACGATCAGCCGTCCGCCAATCGCGACGATATGGTCGACCGTTTCAATGGCCAGGTCGATGCCCTTCTGCCAGGTGAGTCGGCTGATAATCGCGAAAATCGGCCCCTTTCCTCGTTTGAGGCCGAAGCGCTTTTCGAGCGCGCGTCGGTTGGCGGCACGGCGGCCGAGCGAGCGTGCCGAAAAATGGGCAGAGATAAGGGGGTCGGTTGCGGGATCCCATTCCGCTGTATCGATGCCGTTGACGATCCCTTGCAGGGCATCGCCGCGGCCGCGCAACAGGCCGTCGAGCCCCATCCCAAAGGCAGGCGTGCAGATTTCCTCGGCATAGGTCGGACTGACGGTGGTCACCGCATCGGCATGCTGAATGCCGGCCTTCAAAAATCCCACACCGCCATAATATTCAACCCCTTCCACCGAAAAGGCGGAGGCGGGAAGGCCGAGATCGGGGAAAATATTAGCGTCGAAACGGCCCTGGAAGGCAAGATTGTGAATGGTGAGGACGACGGGGATGTTCGGTGCGCGGCCGTAGCGGACATAGGGCGCAGTCATCGCCGCCTGCCAGTCATGGGCATGGATCAGATCGGCCTGCCAGCCCCTGATCGCACCGGCCGCGATGTCGGCGGCAACGGCGGACAGTGCCGCGAACCGCCGCCAGTTATCGGCCCAGTCATGCCCCGCCAAATCGCCATATGGGCCACCATCGCGCGTACCGAACAGGCTGGGAGAATCGAGCAGGAAAAGTTCAAGCCCATTGGCGGTTGCTGCCAGAACTCTGGCCGGACCACCGAACAGCGCCTTGTAGCTGTGTACAGTTTTCAGCTTCGGGATGGTTCGGAGAAGCTGTTGATAGGCCGGCATTAGCGACCGCACATCCATGCCATGTTGGGCAAGGGCGATCGGAAGGGCACCCGCCACATCGGCGAGGCCTCCGGTCTTGATCAGGGGATGGAGCTCGGACGTAACCGACAAAATTCCAAACGGCATCTGTGTGCTATGCCACCAACCGATCGATCATGTCCTGCGTGATCAGGCAGACGCCCTTTTCGGTTCGCCGGAAGCGCTGTGCGTCGGCGATCGGATCTTCGCCAACGATCAGGCCCTTCGGAATCTGCACGCCCTGATCGAGCACCACCTTGTGAAGACGCGCCTCGCGGCCGATCTGGCAGCCCGGCATGACCACGGCCTCGGTGATCGACGAGAAGCTGTTCACGCGCACTTCGGGAAAGAGCAGGCTGCGGTGCAGTGAAGCACCGGAAACAATACAGCCGCCCGCGATCAGCGAAGACGTGGCCGCACCGCGGCGGCCTTCCTGATTATGGACGAATTTGGCGGGCGGGAGCACCTCGGCATAGCTCCAAATCGGCCATTCGCGTTCATAAATGTCGAGCTTCGGGGTGACGTCGGTCAGGTCGATGCTCGCTTCCCAATAGGCGTCGATCGTGCCGACATCACGCCAATAGGCCTCAGGCTCGCTGTCCGCCCGGATGCAGCTCTGCGAGAAGAGATGGGCAATCGCCTTGCCATGCTTGACGATGTAGGGGATCAGGTCCTTGCCGAAATCATGGCTCGAATTGGCATCGGCGGCGTCCTTGCGCAGCAGATCGGCGAGGAATTTTGTGTTGAACACATAGATCCCCATCGAGGCGAGAGCGGTATCGGGCTTGCCGGGCATGGCGGGCGGATCGGCCGGCTTCTCGACGAACTGCTTGATGTTGGACTTGGCATCGATGTGCATCACGCCGAAGCCGGTCGCCAGCATGCGCGGCACTTCGAGGCAACCGACCGTCACGTCCGCCCTGGCGTCAACATGCTGGCGGAGCATCAGCTCATAATCCATCTTGTAGATGTGATCGCCGGCCAGGATGATCATATACTCCGGATCATAGGACTCGATGATATCGAGATTCTGAAAGACCGCGTCCGCGGTGCCTTCATACCATTGGGTCTCGGAAACGCGCTGGCTGGCCGGCAGGATATCGAAGCTCTCATTGCGTTCGGGGCGGAGAAAGTTCCACCCGCGCTGGAGGTGGCGGATCAGCGAATGCGCCTTGTACTGGGTGGCGACGCCCATCCGGCGGATGCCCGAATTGAGGGCATTGGACAGGGCGAAGTCGATGATCCGTGCCTTACCGCCGAAATAGACCGCCGGCTTGGCGCGGCGGTCGGTGAGCTCGTAAAGCCGGCTGCCCCGGCCGCCGGCCAGCACATAGGCCATTGCGTCGCGCGCCAGAGGTTGATTGCGCCGTTGCTTCATCCCTGTTGCCCCCGACATCATGCCGCCTCGAGCATGAGCGTCGCGAGTGGCGGCAATGTTATATGTGCCAACCCATCCGCGTCGGCGGTGACCAGCCCGCCATTGCCCATGTTGCTGCCGCCATAGGCCGCGGCATCGCTGTTGATGATTTCGCGCCATTCGCCGCCACGCGACAGCCTTAGCGGGTAGTTGGGGCGGGGCACCGGTGTCATGTTCGAAATCACCGCGACCGGTGCTGCATCCGGCGCGCGGCGTTCCCAGGCGAACACTGATTTGGCGGCATCGTCAGGCACGAGCCACTGGAACCCCTCGGGTTCGCAATCACGGGCATGGAGAGCGGGACGGTCGCAATAGATGCGGTTGAGATCGCGCATGAGCCGGCGGATGCCTTCATGGGCCGGGTCATCCAGCAAATGCCAGTCAAGGGCGCGTGCCTCGCTCCATTCGGCGCGTTGGGCAAATTCCTGGCCCATGAACAGCAGCTTCTTCCCCGGATAGCCCCACATCATCGTATAATAAGCCCGCAGGTTCGCAAATTTCTGCCAGTCATCACCGGCCATCTTGTTGAGCAGCGAACCTTTGCCATGAACCACCTCATCATGGCTGAGCGGCAATACGTAATTTTCACCAAAGGCATAGAGCAGGCCGAAGGTGATATCATCATGATGGTGGCAGCGGTGGATCGGTTCGCGCGCCATGTAGCGCAGGGTGTCATGCATGAAGCCCATGTTCCATTTGAACCCGAAGCCGAGCCCGCCTTCATGGACAGGGTGCGAAACCTTGGGCCAGCTGGTTGACTCCTCGGCGATCGTCATGACGCCGGGGTGATGGCCGTAGAGTTCGGTGTTCATCCGCCGGAGGAAGGCGACCGCCTCAAGATTCTCTCTCCCGCCTTCGGAATTGGGGAGCCATTCGCCCGCCTTACGCGAATAATCGAGGTAGAGCATCGAGGCGACGGCATCGACGCGCAAGCCGTCGAGATGATATTTTTCCGCCCAGAACAGGGCGTTGTTGACGAGGAAGGCGAGGACTTCGCGGCGACCGAAATTGTAGATCGCGGTTTTCCAGTCGGGATGGAAGCCCTTGCGCGGGTCGGCATGTTCGTAAAGCGCGGTACCATCGAAACGGGCGAGGCCATGTTGATCGACCGGAAAATGGGCCGGCACCCAATCCAGGATCACGCCGATGCCGGCCTGGTGCGCGCCCTCGACGAAGCGGGCAAATCCTTCGGGCCGGCCAAACCGCGCCGTCGGAGCATAGAGGCCGGTGGTCTGGTACCCCCAGCTGGGATCATAGGGAAATTCGGTGATTGGCAGGAATTCAATATGGGTGAAGCCCATGTCGACGACATAGGGGATCAGCTGGTCGGCCAGCGCATCCCAATCGAGGAATTCATCATGCCCATCGCGTCGCCAGCTGCCCGCATGGACCTCGTAGATCGAGATGGGCTGGCGGCGGATATCGGCGCCGGCCCAGAAATTACGATGCGCGTCATCTTGCCATGCATGGGCCAGGGGGGCAGTCGTAATCGAAGCGGTGGCGGGCCGCAATTCGGACCGAAAAGCAAACGGATCCGCCTTTAAAGGCAGTATCTTACCGTTCGATCCTGCGATCTCATATTTATAGGGTTCATCCTCGCCGATATCGGGAATGAAGATTTCCCAGATCCCTGTGTCACGCCGCAACCGCATGGCATGGCGTCGGCCGTCCCACTGGTTGAACAGACCGACGACGGACACCCGCGAGGCATTGGGCGCCCAGACCGCGAAGTGAACACCGTCCGCGCCGCTATGATGGATCTTGTGCGCGCCCATCTTGTCGAACAGGCGGAGATGTGAGCCCTCGGCAATGTAATAATCATCCATCGGACCCAGAACGGGGCCGAAGCTGTAGGGATCCGCAACGGTCCATTCGGCATCCGCATTGGCGGCGTGATAGCGGAGAGGTTGTGCCTCGCGCAGTGTCAGTCTGCCCTCGAACAGTCCGGCCTTGTCGATCCGTGTCAGCTTGCCGGCCGGCCGGCCGTCGAGGGTCAGCGCTTCGACCGTCACCGCGCCGGGGATCAGGGCCCGCGCAAACAGGCCGGAATCCTGCAGATGGATACCCAGCACGGCAAAGGGGTCACCATGCTTGCCTTTGACGAGCGCGGCGATTTCGGCCGGAGGCAGGGTAAGGGGCGGCTCTATGTCCTGGCTCCGTGGGCACGCTGGCGGATAATGCTGTGTATCATGTGGGGACAGGTTCAGAGAACGCCCCAAATTTCCGAAGCATATTGCCGAATAGTACGATCGGAAGAGAACCATCCCATCCCCGCGACATTGCGGATGGCCATGCTGTTCCAGGCCGGCCGGTCGCACCACAGTGCATCGATCTCGCGTTGTTTGCCGGCATAGCTGTCAAAATCGGCAGCGACCATGAACCAGTCATGATCGAACAGCCCGGCAACCAGTGGCTTGTATCGGTCCCGGTCGTCCGGCGAGAACACGCCTCCACCAATCGAATGCAGTGCCTGGCTGAGTTCGCGCGAGTTCTCGATAGTTTCGCGCGGATTATGCCCCACGGCGCGCGCCCTGCTGACCTCGTCCGCGGTGAGCCCGAAGATCATGATATTCTCTGCACCGATATGGTCGCGCATCTCGACATTGGCGCCATCCAGCGTACCGATGGTCAGCGCTCCGTTCAGAGCAAATTTCATGTTCCCGGTGCCGGAGGCTTCCATGCCTGCCGTCGATATCTGTTCCGACAGGTCGGCGGCCGGCATCATGATCTCGGCCAGCGAGACATTGTAGTTCGGCACGAACGCGATTTTCAGCATGCCCTGAACCGCCGGGTCATGATTGACCACCCGGGCAACGTCGTTGGCCAGCTTTATGATCAGCTTGGCATTGTGGTAGCTCGGCGCCGCCTTACCGCCGAAAAGTTTGACCCTCGGCACCCAATCCCGCTCAGGATGGGAACGGATCTGGTCGTAAAGCGCGACCGCCTCGATGATGTTGAGCAATTGACGCTTATATTCGTGGATGCGCTTGATCTGGGTGTCGAACAATGCGGTCGGATCGATCTTGAGTCCCATACGCTCGCGCAGAAGGTTCGACAGCGTTACCTTCTTGGCGAACTTCACAGCGGCGAACTTCTCCTGGAAGGCGCTGTCGCCGGCGACTTTGAGGAGCCCGTGCAGTTGCTCGCTATCGTCGAGAAAGCCGTCACCGATTGCCTCGCGGATCAGTGCCGTCAGCTCGGGATTGCACTGCATTAGCCAGCGTCGCGGGGTGATGCCGTTGGTCTTGTTGTTGATCCGATCGGGGTACAGCCGATGGAAGCCCGCGAATACGGTTTCCTTCATCAGTTCGGTGTGGAGAGCCGACACGCCATTGACGCTGTGTGAGCCAGCAAAGGCCAGGTTGCCCATGCGGACACGTCGCTCACCACCTTCATCAATCAGAGAAATCGCGCTGATCGCGTCGTCGTCAAAACCGTGCTTCTTGCGCGCTTCTATGAGCAGCTTGGCGTTAATCGCATAAATGAGCTGCATATGCCGGGGGAGAAGCTGTTCGAACAGGTGGATCGGCCAGCTCTCGAGCGCTTCGGGCAGCAAGGTATGATTGGTATAGCCGAAGGTGCGGCGGGTAATGTCCCAGGCCTCATCGAAATCGAGACAGTGGAAGTCGATCAATATTCGCATCAGCTCGGCGACCGAGACCGCGGGATGGGTATCGTTGAGCTGGATGGCCGCCTTATCGGGCAGGGTGCGGATGTCGCCAAAATATTGGACGTGGCGACGGACGATGTCCTGCAGTGATGCCGAGGAAAAGAAATATTCCTGGCGCAGCCGCAATTCCTGGCCGGCCTGATGTGAGTCGGCGGGATAGAGCACCCTGGTCAAGGACTCGGCTTTGTTGCTTTCCTTCAGGGCGCCTATGTGGTCCCCGGCGTTGAACGCATCGAGCAAAATCGGATCGATCGGCTGTGCGGTCCACAGCCGCAAAGTGTTCACCCGGTCGCCGCGCCAGCCTACTACGGGCGTATCATAGGCGGTCGCGACAATGCGGTCCTGCGGCTTCCACAAACGGGCATGATCGCCGCTGCCATCCGCGGCAGCGAGTTCGACGACCCCGCCGAAGCCGATTTCATAACTCGCCTCGCGCCGCTCGAACTCCCAATTATTGCCGTGCGCGAGCCAGGTTTCGGGCAGTTCGACCTGCCATCCATCGGCGATTTCCTGCCGGAACATGCCGTTTACGTAACGGATGCCATAGCCATAGGCCGGCACGTCGACCGATGCCATGGACTCCATGAAGCAGGCCGCGAGCCGGCCCAGTCCGCCATTGCCGAGCGCGGCGTCCGGTTCGAGCTCGCGGATCAGGTCAATATCAACGCCGAGCATGGCCAGCGCTTTGCCCATCTCTTCCAGCAGGCCGAGGTTCGAGATGGCATCACGCATCAGCCGCCCGATCAGGAACTCGAGGCTGAGATAGTAAACGCGCTTATCGCCGTTGCGATAGGTTTGCTCTGTGCTGGCGATCCAGCGATCGATGATCCGATCGCGGACCACGAGGATTGTTGCCGCCAGCCAGTCATGGCTTTTGGCGGCCGTAGCATTTTTGCCTATGCGGTAGGTAAGTCGTTCAACGATTTCTTCGGCCAGATCGGCGGGATCGTTGCTCCGTAAGGATGGTTTGGGGAGAGCGGCGGCGGCGCTGGGATTCATCAAGACTCTCCGAGGAGAAGCGGTGCTTGTCGGTACGACTGTAGCCTAGCCGTGGCAGTTCGCAACTGCGATGTTGCACTGCGGCAAAAAAGCTTTCGTTTGCGATAGGGACCGCGCAGCGGCTAATCTGCAGCCTGTAAAATCTCTGTGCGGCCCTGGCCGTCGCAAAGGATTCCAGGACGACCATGACCTTGCGTGCCGTGAACGATGTTGGATCGACATCCGATGCCAGCGAAGACCTTGGGTTACCGGGATGGCTCTACCATGACCCTGAAGTCTATGCGCTCGAGCAAGCGCGGATATTTCGCAGAAGCTGGCAACTTGTCTGCCATCTGAGTGATATCAGCGAACCTGGGGATTGGCAGTCGCTGGTGATCGGCGGGGAATCCATTCTCGTGATCCGTGGCGATGACGGTGAAGTTCGGGCGCTGTCCAACATTTGTCGACACCGCGCGTCACGCCTTGTTGACGGACCGCAAGGCTGCGCGAAAAAGCTGGTCTGCCCCTATCATGCGTGGACCTATGAGCTCGACGGGCAGCTCAGTGGTGTACCCGGCAAGCGCGACTATCCCGCGTTCGATATGGCCGACTACGGGCTTCATCAATTTCCCCTGGAGATCTGGCGGGGATTCATCTTCGTCAACATTGAGGATGAAGGACCTTCGGTCGCCGCCATGATGGCGCCCTATGAGGATGAGATCGCACCCTATCGCTTTGAGGACATGCGCGCACTGGGCCGGGTCGTCATGCGTCCGCGTACCGTCAACTGGAAGAACATAGCCGACAATTATTCGGATGGACTGCATATCCCTGTAGCGCATCCCGGCCTCAAGCGCCTGTTCGGTCCCGGTTATGGGATCGAGGCGCGCGAGTGGGTCGACAGGATGTGGGGACCGCTGCTCGAGGGTGTCCCTGGCAGCTCATCCGAGGCGCTCTATCGCAAATTTCTACCAAAGGTGGATCACCTGCCGGAGGATCGGCAGCGGCTCTGGACCTATTTCAAGCTCTGGCCGAATACCGCCTTCGACATTTACCCCGACCAGATCGACTTCATGCAGTTCATTCCCGTCTCGCCCACCGAAACGATGATCCGTGAAATCGCCTATGTACTGCCTGACGACCGGCGCGAGATGAACGCGGCGCGCTACCTCAACTGGCGCGTCAACCGGCTTGTCAATGCTGAGGACACCAAGCTTATCGCTAGGGTCCAGGACGGAATGGCAACGCAAAGCTATACACAGGGACCACTCGGGCTGGGGGAGGTGTGCCTGCGGAGCTTTGCGCGAAAGATGCGCATCCTGATCCCCGAGGCTCGGATGCCCTGCAAGCCAGCGCCGGGCTGGAGCGCTCATAGCATCGAAGGCAGCATTTCGTGACGACGAAACAGGATGCCGTCATCATCGGCGGCGGACATAATGGGCTGGTTTGCGCCTTCTATCTCGCCCAACGCGGCCTCAAGGTACGCGTGCTAGAGCGGCGTCCGATCGTCGGCGGTGCGGCGGTCACCGAGGAATTCCATCCCGGCTTCCGCAATTCGGTTGCGAGCTACACGGTCAGCCTCCTTCAACCCCGCGTTATCCGCGACATGCGGCTTCACGAGCGCGGTCTGCGGATTGTCGAGCGGCCGATTTCCAACTTCCTGCCATTGGAAGATGGTGGCTATCTGAAGCTTGGCGGCGGGCTGGAACGGACCCAGGCTGAGTTCCACCGTTTCTCGGCAGCCGACGCAGAAACGCTGCCTGCTTATTATGACGCGCTCGAAGGCGTCGCCGACGTGCTGCGAGACCTCGCCCTCAAGATCCCGCCCAATGCTGGCGGCGGACTCCTGGAGCTGCTCAAGGCGGCGGGACAGGGGCGCAAGATCGCGATGGCGGGGTTGCCAGCGCAGCGCGACATGCTCGATCTGTTCGTGAAAAGCGCGCGCACATTCCTCGATGGCTGGTTTGAGAATGAGGCGGTCAAAGCGGCCTTCGGCTTCGACGCTGTGGTCGGAAACTATGCCAGCCCCGATACACCGGGATCTGCCTATGTCCTGCTCCATCATGTCTTTGGTGAGGTGAATGGCAAGAAGGGCGCCTGGGGTCATGCGATCGGCGGCATGGGCTTCATCACCCAGGCGATGAAGGCGGCTTGCGAAGACTATGGGGTGGTGATCGAGACAGAGGCAGCGGTCGAGAAAGTGCTGGTCGATGCCGGCAAGGCGGTCGGGGTGCGCCTCGCCGATGGTCGTGAGCATATGGCACCGGTGATCGCCTCGAATGTCGGGCCGGGGCTGCTTTACCGCAAGCTGATCGACCAGGCCGATCTCGACCCCGACTTCAAACATCGGATGAAGGGCTTCCGCGCCGGATCGGGGACGTTCCGGATGAACGTTGCGCTGTCGGAACTGCCCAGTTTTTCGGCGCTCCCGGGGGAAGGCGAGCATCATCGCAGCGGCATCATTATTGCCCCGACGCTCGATTATATGGACCGCGCCTTCACCGATGCGCGGGCGCAAGGCTGGTCGAAGCAACCTATTGTCGAAATGCTGATCCCATCAACCGTAGACGATAGCCTGGCACCGGAAGGCGGCCATGTGGCGAGCCTCTTCTGCCAGCAATTTGCACCGGTTTTGCCCGATGGCCGAAGCTGGGACGACGAACGAGAGAAGGCCGCTGATCATATCATCGCGACTGTCGAGGCGCATGCGCCCGGCTTCACCAAGTCGGTGGTCGGACGGCAGATTTTGTCGCCGCTTGATCTTGAACGGACGTTCGGGCTTGTCGGCGGTGATATCATGCACGGGCATATGGCGCTCGATCAGCTCTGGGGCGCTCGGCCTATCCTCGGGCATGGGGATTATCGAGGGCCGATCAAGGGGCTCTACATGTGCGGTGCGGGGACACATCCGGGCGGTGGTGTGACCGGGGCGCCGGGGCATAATGCGGCACAGGCGATTTTGGCCGATCGGGGGTTGGGACGGTTATTTTCTTGATTCGTCATCCCGCCCCTCGCCGGGCTGACATCAGGAAGTTGCGAGCGTCTTTCCGCGCATGAACCACCACACCGGTACACCGGCGAGGATCAGCACGGCGCCCCACATATTCGCTTCGAAACCCGCTCCGTACAGCGCCCAGAGCGAATAGATGATGCCGGCGATCGCGATCCAGCGCTTGACGCCGCCGAGTTTTACGGCCGCCGCGGCAACGAACAGATACATGACCAGTGCCGCGGTGGTGGCGAGCAGTGCGACGAAGGTGAACAGGTCCACCGTCGTCTTGCTGGCGTTGAGCGCGAGCACCCCGGTGACGAGCGTGCTCGACAAAAGATGGGCGCGGATCGGCACACCATTGGCCGCTACCTTGCCCAGGGAACGAGGAAACACGCCGCCGGCAGACATCGCGGCGGGCATTTCGCCCTGAAGCAATATCCAGCCATTGAGCGCGCCCAATGCGCTGATCATTGCGAAGGCAGCCACGATATGTGCCGCGTTGGGACCCCAATAACGCCCCATCACCTCGGCGAAGGGCGCGGCCGAATGCGCGGCCACATCGGGCGCCAGCAGCAGGATCACCGCCATGCAGGCGAACAGATAGATCAGCCCGGTCACCGCGGTGCCGCCCATCGTGGCGCGGGGAATAGTGCGCTCTGGATCGACGACCTTGCCGGCGGGAACGGTGGCCGACTCCAGACCAAGAAACGCCCATAGGGTTAGAGTGCCCGCCGTGGTGATGGCGGCCAGCCCGATTTCAGGCTTGTGCGGGTCGGGCAGGGTGAGATCGCCGGCGGGCGCCGCCATCGCCGCGATGATTACCACCGCGATCAGCGGCATGATCTTGAGCAGCGTCGTGACAATCTGGACCCAACCCATGTTGCGGGTGCCGCTGATGTTGACTGCAGTGAGGGTCCAGACCAGTGCGATGGTCACGCCGGTCGAAAGCAGCGCGTTGGTCGCGAGCGCGGGAATGAAGGCGGAGAGATAGCTGACCGCCGCCACCGCGATCGCGCCGTTGCCTACGAACAGCGAGATCCAGTAGGCCCAGGCGATGAAGAAGGCGACATCATTGCCGAAAGCGGCGTGGACATAGACATAGGGACCGCCCGCTTGTGGCCGCGACCGACACAGGCCGGCAAAAACCGCAGCGATGCAGAGACTGCCGGCGATCGTGATCCCCCAGGCCGGAATGACATTCCAGCCATAGGGCGCGAGACTTGCCGGGAGCATATAGACACCCGAGCCGATCATATTGCCGACGACAAGCGCCGTCGCCATTACCAGCCCGAGCGGTCGGGTAGCCCGATTTTCGTCGCCGCGGGGTTTCACCGGAGCGTCAGAAACGCTGCGAGACCTTCATGCCGAACAGCTGGGGCTTGATCGGGTAGGATCGGGCAAACTGGCCGCAATAGGTCGGCGCGCAGAAGGTGTTCTTGCTGGCGATACCGCGCTTGTCGAAGGCGTTCTGGACATAGGCCTCAAACCTGATTTCGCCGAAACTGATGCCAGCCGAGAAATCGAAGGTCGTGAATGCCTTGGTGCGCCCGACCGCGGCATCGTCCGCAACCGATAGGAATTGTCGCGCGCCACCCTGTTGCAGCACCGAGCCCTGGACGAAGCTTTCATGCCCAGCAAGATCGAATTCGTAACGGGCGGACGCTGTCCCCTTGAACTTCGGCTGTACCGTGAGGTTCGTACCCTTCGGTGCTTCGGGTGCGCCAAGCGAGCAATCGGTATTGCCCTTCGCATTGATCTTACAGAAGTTGGTCTTGAGCTTGGCGTCGGTATAGGTGCCGGTGCCGGAGAGGGTTAGGCCGCCGATATTGTATTGCAGCGTGAACTCGGCGCCTTTGATCTCGGCATCGCCCGAATTGTAGATGTTGACGACACCCACCGAGCCGACCGGCGCGAGCGTATATTGGAGCTTATTCCACTTCATGAGGTAGATCGCACCGTTGAAGCGGAGGCTGCGGTCGAACCAGGCGGTCTTCCAGCCGAGCTCGAAATTGTCGATCGTGTCTGCGTCATAGGGATTGATGCCGGGCCGGCGATTGTTGCCGCCGGGGCGGAATCCGGTCGAATAGGTCGCATAGACCATCTTGGTCGGCTCGATCTGCCAGGAGAGGCTGACCTTATGGGTCTCACCGCTTTCCTTGTACGACTTGTTAACGGTGACGCAGCTGCCGACGCTGATCGGGATCGAGCAGCCCGCGCCCGTGGCGTTCGACTGGAAGCCCGAGAAGCCCCTGAGCGTGTTGTGGGCCTTGAACCCGCGAATGCCCGCGGACAGCTTCAGCTCGTCGGTCAGCTTGTAGGTGGCTTCGCCGAAGACGGCATAGTCGCGCTGGACGATATGCGTGTCGGTCGTAAACACGTCGTCGCCCATGGTGAGGCCGCCAAAGCCGGTCGCGGCGAGCCCGGGAACGAAATAGTCGGCGAGATTTGCGTTGGACTGGCGCTGATAGAACAGGCCTGCGGTGAAGTAGAAGGGATGGTCCTGGCTCGAGCTGATCCGAAACTCATGGCTCTGCTTCTTGAGACTCTGCTCGTTATGGTAGCGCTGGGTCGGGTCGAGAAAGCCGCCATTGGGCAGCGGGAAGTTCGTGTAGCCGGTGATGTTGTCGTAATAGACGGTATAGTAGCTGTAATCCTGATCATTGTTGATCGAGCGCTTCAGATAACCACCCGCATAGGTCAGGTCGAAATCGGCGACCTTGCCCTGGATCGTCATGGTCGCGAGATACCATTTGTCGATATTCCGATCGGGTGCGAACTCATGGACCTTGAGATCGCCGGCGCGGACCGGATCGAAACCGAAAGTGCCCTTGGCATGCTGATGCTGGGCCTGAATAGCGGGTGTGACAGTCCATTTGTCATCGAGTTCAATACCCAGGGCGACACGGCCGCCATAAGTCTCGACCTCGTTGAAATCCTTCTTCACGAAGCGTGAATTGTTGACCTTCAGGTTCGTGGTCGGATCATTGTCAGACAATGTGTAGGTGCGGCTCGCCAGCGTATTGTCGATATAGCCGCCGTCCTTGCGGTACCATCCGACCGCGCGGACCGCGAAGCGCTCGCTGAGGGCCAGGTTGACGAAACCTTCGGCGCTGCCGCCGGCATTGCCCTTGCCGAACTTGTTCAAGCCGAAATCGTAGCCGGCCGATGACTTGCTGTTGTCGGGCTTGTTGGTGATGTACCTGACCGTACCGGCGAGCGAACTCGCGCCATAGAGCGTGCCCTGCGGACCCGACAGGACTTCAAGCTTCATGTCGTAGACATGAACGTCAAGCAGACTGCCGATCGTCGAGACCGGGACCTCGTCGACATAGACGCCAACCGTCGGCAGGGAGCCGCCGGGCAGGTTGATGCCGCCGGTCGACACGCCACGGACCGAGATGTCCGACTGCCCGGGGCCGTAGGTCTGAAAGCTGAGGCTGGGCAACAACTTGGTATAATCGTCGAGACCGGACACCTGGCGCTGCGCCAGTGTTTCCGCGCTGAGCGCCTGCATGCTGATCGGCACCCGCTGGATGCTTTCGCTGCGCTTGGTTGCAGTGACGATGATGTCGGCTTCGCCGGCGGCCTCCTCAGGGGCAGCCTGCGCCAAAGCCATGCTCGAAGTCGCGAGGCTCGTGGAAGCGAGGAGGATGGTCGCGATCGCGCGGCCGGCGGGGTAGAGATGTTTAGCTTTCACGATGGACCCCTTTGTTATGGTGACAATTCCCCATGAAATTTGCTGCGGCGCAAGGTCATAAGAGCCTGACCGCATACAGCCTTGTTAGTTTTTGCAGTGTGTTGCCCAATGAACACAGCTAAGCGCGGTAGTCCGGAACCTGCGGATAGAGGTCCAGCACCGGCCCAAGCGCGTCGCGCAGCGGCCTCAGCTTGTCGGCATAAGCGCGCCACTGATCGACGCCATCGCGGTTGATCGGTCGACGTACCTGCTCACTACTGGCGGTGCGGACCGCCCGGCTGCTGCTGTGAAAATCGAGGCAGGCTTGCTCGAAGGGCAGGTCCAGCGCTTCGAGCAAGCGCCTGATCTCGGCTTCGGGATCATCCAGCAATTGTTCGTGAATGACGCGGTGGACGCGACCGGGCAGGACTTGGTCGAAATGCGCCATGAGCCGCACATAATCGGCATAATAGCGGCCCATATCGTCGAGTCCGTAGCTGAAGCCCTGGCCGCGCGCGAAATGCTGACGGAAGTTGGAGAAGCCGCAATCAAGCGGATGGCGCCGTGCATCGATGATCCGGGCGTTGGGCAGGATCAGGTGGATGAAGCCGGTGTGGAGCCAGTTGTTGGGCAGCTTGTCGATGAACAGCGGCTTGCCCTCGCGGCGCTGGATCCGCGTCGCTTCGATATAATCCTGGCCGAGCGCGGCCAGCTGCGTCGCCTCGACCCGGTCGAGATCGCGGGGATAACGGCCCTCCGCCACGGCCTGATGCGCCAGCCTCGGGATGTCAGGAAGCTCCATCGTCCCTTCGACTTGCGAATGGCAGGCCAGGATTTGTTCGATCAGCGTTGATCCTGCCCGCGGCATGCCGAGGACGAATATCGGGTCGGGGGCCGGGCAGCCCTGTCCGACACGGGCCGCGAGAAAGTCGGGGGTGAACAGCGCGATGGTAGTGTCGACCTGCCTGCTGACCTCGTCGGGATCATATGCGATCTGTTCGCGGCGGATCGCATTGCCGCTCGCATAATGGGCAAAGGCGGTGTTGGTGTCACCGGCGTCGTCGAACGCCTTTCCGAGCGCGAAATCCAGGTGAAAGCGGTTCTCGTCGGACAGTTTTGGATTTTGTAGCACCTGCTTCATTCGATCGATATCGGCCTCGTTGAAGCGAACCGTCTTGAGATTGGCGAGGCTCCACCAGATCTCGCCTACCGACGGATCGGCATCGAGCCCGCGGCGATAGGCGGCGATCGCTTCCTCCTGTCGCCCCACCGTTTTCAGCGCATGGCCATAGCTCATCCACAGCTTGGGCTGATCGGGCCGCCGTTCGAGCACCTCGCGATAGAGTGTAATCGCTTCGTCATAATCGCCGACCCTGCCGAGCACGGCAGCGCGCAGCGTGGCATGGGCCGTGTTGCCGGGATCGGCACCATTGAGCTGTTCGAGTTCAGCCAGCGCCTCGACAGTGCGATTCTGACGATGGAGGACAGTCGCGAGATTGGCGCGTGCGGGGACGAACGCCGGCGCCAGTTCGACAGCGCGGCGCAGCAACGCCTCGGCATCGCGGAAGCGGCCGATCCGTGCGGCGAGCTCGGCCATCATCCGGATCGCCGCGACATCAAAGGGTGAGGCTTTGAGCCGGGCGCGGAGCAGCGGTTCGGCGACGTGCAGCTCATTTTCCACGAGTGCCAGCGCCGCGCGGCGTAGCTCGGGATCCCGGGTTGACGCTTCGATCGCGCCGAGTTCGGCATGCTCGGCGGCGCTGTCATGCCCAAGCGCGCGATGTGCGCGACCAATCAGCCTCAGGACATTGGCGTTTCCGGGGGAGCGCTTCAGGATTGACTGCGCGATGTCGAGCGCCCTGGCGGGCTCTTCGGCGATCAGCGCCGAGGCCTGGGCATAGGCATGGTCGAGATTGCGGGAAATATTCAAAGACCGCGCTCCGCCAGCCTCAGCATGACCAGCGCCGAGAGTTGCGCCCGTTCCGCAAGGCTTTCGACAATCAGATATTCGTCTGCCGAATGGATCGCGCCGCCCCGCGCGCCCATCGTGTCCACCACGGGGACCCCGCAGGCGGCGATATTGTTGCCGTCGCACACGCCGCCGGTCGCCTTATGGGTGATAGGCCGGCCGAGCAGCGCCGCGCTTTCCTCGACAAGCGCGAACAGCTTCGCGGCCCTGTGGTCGATCGGCTTGGGCGGTCGGCCGAAGCCGCCATGGAGATGAACCGCGACGTCATGTTCGGCAGCTATGCCGCGGATCAGTTCGTCGAGCAGCGCTTCCGCCGCGGCCTGGTCGGCGGGCAGAGCGGGGCGGAGATTGACCCGCAGCACCGCCCGGTCGGGGACCATGTTGTTCGGGCCGCCACCATCGATCCGCGCCGGATTGATGGCCAGGCCTTCGCGCCTCGCGCGGGCGAGGCGCAGCGCGAGGTCGCTCGCCGCGACGATCGCGTTTCGGCCATCTTGCGGGTTACGCCCGGCATGTGCGGAACGGCCAGTGATGATGATTGAGAAATTACCGCTGCCGGGTCGCGCGCCGGCGAGCGTGCCGTCGGGCAACGCCGAGGGTTCATAGGTGAGGGCGGCGAGCTTGCCTCTGGCGCGGTCAGCGATCAGCGGCGCGGAGCCCGGCGAACCGATTTCCTCGTCCGAATTGACGATCACTTCATAGCCGATGCCTGCACCGAGCGGTGATGCCTCCAGCGCTCCGAGCGCGGCCAGCATCAGTGCGATTCCGCCCTTCATGTCGGCGGTACCGGGGCCGTTGATGACGGCGCCACCCTCGAGATCGGTCAGCGCCTGGAAGGGATGATCGGGAGCGAAGACCGTGTCCATATGGCCGGTCAGCAAAAACTGGACCGGGGCTTGCGGACGCACCCTGACATGGAGGTTGCGGCCATAGGCAACCGGCTGTGGCTGTCCCGAGGGGTCGATCGCCTCGCCAGGAGCAGCGTCGAGCAGCGACACTTCGCCCGGCAGTGCCGAAAAGGCGTCGGCCAGCAGGCCCGCGATCTTGTTCAAACCATCGAGATTACGCGAGCCACTGTTGATCGCGCTCCACCACCGAACCTGTTCAAGCATCGGCGCGGCGGCGGCGGCTTCGAGAGCGGCCCGATGGCGTTCGATCACAGCAGTCGCCCGCCAAGGTCGCCGGACAGATCGGCGATCGCATCGGCCTCGAAACTGGCCACCGGGTAGGCGCAATAGTCGGCGGCATAATAGGCGCTTGGTCGATGGTTGCCCGACTGTCCGAGTCCACCAAACGGCAGATTGGCGGCCGCTCCCGTGGTCGGCCGGTTCCAGTTGACCACGCCCGCGCGCGATCCGGCGAGGAAGCGCTGCCACAATGCGTCGTCGTCGCTGAGCAGACCCGCGGCAAGGCCGAAGCTGGTGGCGTTGGCAGCGGCGATCGCGGCGTCGAAGTAGGGCACACGAATGACCTGAAGGACCGGGGCGAATATCTCGGCGTCAGGTGCATCGATCCCGGTAACGTCGTAGATGCCCGGTGTGACGAAGGCGTCGCTGCGCTCGAGCCGTTCGAAGGGCAGAAGCGAACGGGCGCCCCTGGCCTTCAGCGCTGCCACCTGATCCAGCGCGTTCTGCGCAGCGCGGGCCGAGATGAGCGGGCCCATATAGGGCTCGGCTTCGTCGTCCCAGGCGCCGATCCGCAGCCGCGACGCGAGCGTAAGCACCGCTTCGACCGTGGCATTGCCCTCGATGCCCGCAGGCACGATCAGCCGGCGCGCGCAGGAGCAGCGCTGGCCAGTGGTGATGAAGGCCGACTGGACGATCGCCGCGGCCATTTTTTCGCTGTCGCCCCAGGCGATCAGCGGATTGTTGCCGCCCAGTTCGAGCGCGAGGATGACATGCGGCCGGTCGATCATCACCCGACGGAAATGCGCTCCGGTGGTGGCCGATCCGGTGAACAGCAATCCGTCTATGTCGCCGCTGATCAGCGCTGCGCCATGGTCGCGCCCGCCCTGGACGAGCTGGAAGACATGCTCGGGCACGCCGCTGTCGTGCAGCGCGCGGGCCAAATGCTGGCCGGACAGCGGGACCTCCTCGCTGGGCTTGAAGATCACCGTGTTACCGGCGAGCAGCGCAGGGACGATGTGGCCATTGGGCAGATGTCCCGGGAAATTATAGGGCCCGAGCACCGCCATGACGCCATGCGGCTTGTGGCGCAGGGTCGCTCGGCCGAACGCCGTCTCGGCGCTGCGACTGCCGGCGCGCTCAGCCTGGGCGGCGATCGAGACGGCGACCTTGCCGACCATCGAGGCGATCTCGGTCCGGGTTTCCCAGAGCGGCTTGCCGGTCTCGCGCGAAATGTCTCGCGCGATATCGTCGGTCCGATCCTTGAGCGTCTGGGCGTAGGCCTTGAGGATGTCGGCCCGTTCCTCGACCGACCGGTTGGCCCAACCCGCCAGCGCGGCACGGGCGCGCTCGACGATCGCGGGAATCACTGCAAGGTCGGTTTCCTCGCCCTCCCAGATCGTCTGCCCGGTGGCGGGATCTATCGACCGCATCATATCCTCACTCTCACCAAATCGCCGGGAAGGAGGCGCAGCGCGTCCATCGTTACAGCGTCGAGGATCGCACCGCCCTCGTCGATCCGCACCCTTGCGCGGGTGGCGCGGAATTCCTCGACCGAGGCGGAACAGATCAGCCTTTCCGCACCCTTGCCCGGATCGCCGGTAATCGCCGCCATCGCCTCGGTCCGCTCGATCGTTTTGATCGCATCGCGGGGTGCTGAATAGGTGGGGCCACCGTCGAAAATGTCCACCAGTCCCGAGCTGCGGAAACCTTCATGCTCTAGCATCGCGCGTGCCGCCTCTCCCTCGATGTGGACCTTGCCGATTGCGTCCTGGGCGGCTTCGAGGATCAGTTCGACATAGATCGGATGGCGCGGCGCCAGATCAAGAATGAACTGGCCGTCGGTCGACATCACCATATGATCGGCCTGATCGAACGGCAGGCGGAAAAATTTGCTCGCGACTCCCTCCCAGAAAGGGCAGGTGCCATCGGGTGCGAAATAGCCCCGCAGCTCGGCCATTACCGTCTCGGAGAAGCACTTCCGGTCAGCCCCGATCAGCATGTAGCGAGAACGGGCGAGAAGACTCCCCGCGCCGCCCGAACGCCGTTCAGGACGCAAATAGAGTGAGCCGACTTCGGTCCAGCCAGCGCACTCGTTGACCAGCACCAGTGCCTGGTGATCGAAGCGCGTGTTGATCGCCGAGGAAAATTGGGCGAGGGTCATCACTCGAAAGGAAAAGTGCGGCCTGGCCACGCCAACCGCAGCGCGGACGCCACAAACGCCTTCGATCCTTCCGGTCTCGAGGTCTTCGAGCATCAGCGTATACCATGCTTCCCGCGGAGCTATCGTGCCGGTGAAACTGGCTTCTGACAGGGTCAGCCGGTTGAGCAAGGTTGTCTCATCCTCGGGCAGGCTGGTGAAACCACGGCCCGACAGTATGGCGAGTTCCATCAGCGAAGCGAGATCCGAAGGGCCGGCGGGGCGAACGACCAGCATCAGTGCACCTGAGAAACGGTCGAATGAGAAAAGGCCATCACAGGCTTGTGCGCCATTCCTCAGCCAAGTTCAAATCGACCGAGGAGTGCATCGAGCGCATCATGCGCACAGCGAGCTGCTTCCCAAAGCGCCGGATCAGCGAGGGCAGTGGCGTCGATTTGCTCGGGCCAATATTGCTGGACGAGATCGCACAGCGCTTCCCAGCGTCGTTCGTCGAGCAGGTAACGCGGGTCGATCCCGGCGATCGCTGTCGTGCTGACCGGCACCCGCAGTCGCAGACAAGCGGGCCCGCCACCGTTGCGCATGCTCTCTCGCACATCGACGATAATCGCCTCTCTGATGGGATTGTTACCGGCAATGATGGCTTCAACAGCACCCCAGACCAGCGCATTTTCGCGGGTCTCGCCGGGCAGGATCAGCGCCATGCCACCATCAGGCAAGGTCACCAGCTGAGAGTTGAACAAATAGGAACCGATCGCATCGTCAAGGCTGATGCTGTCAACCTCAACTGGAACGAAATCGGGAACAGCCCGCGCAACCGCATCGAACAGGGCGTCGCGATGTTCGAAGGCTGCAGCATGCGCAAGCAGCACCTGCTCATTGGCGACTGCGACGACATCGTTGTGGAAAGCGCCAGCCTCGATCGCAGCCTGCGACTGCAGAGTATGAAAGCCTTCAAAACCGGCGATCCGGGCCACGGCTTCGCCCGCGCGTCTTGCCTGGCGTTCCGGGAACCGGCTGCCACGGGAAGCACCATGGACGAAGACGTTCAGACCCCGGTCGCCATGCTGTGTTGCGAGCCGCATATGGTTTGCTGCGCCTTCGTCGCTGAAATGCCGCGTCGACGGCAATGCTTGATGCACAGCAAACCGGCGCTTGTCGGGGAAGATGTTGCGCAACATGTTATAGGTATCAGGCGCCTCGAAGCTTCGGTGCAGCATCGTCGCGAGATTCGCGGTGACGAGGTGTACGCGCCCGTCGAAACTATCGGCAGCTGCTATCACTGTCGCGGCATTGGCTGCCCACATGGCAGAAGCCGAGCAGCTATTGTTGAACAGCAACGGATCTTCCGTTGCCGCACTCGCCAGTACAGTCTTGTCATCACCTTGATAGCCGAGCGAGCGCAAAACGGCGATCGCGGGACGGCGGGGCGGCGGGATGAAGCCCTGGGTCAGTCCCAGGTCCATCAGACGCTTCATTTTGGCGAGGCCCTGCAGCGCAGCGGCGCGTGGGCATGAGACCGCCCCTGCGTTGCTGGCGCTGGCAATATTGCCCGGGGAAAGCCCGGCGTAATTGTGGATCGGGCCAATCAGCCCGTCAAAGTTGATCTCGATCGTCGTCATAGCGCCAAATAGCTCAAGGGTTGGCCCTGGGTCAGGTTCAGAGTTGCAGCGCTGGCCGGGTCGGTCATCGCCTGGCCGCCGGCCACCTCGATCGAGCCAACAGTACAGCGGAACTCGGTACCGTTTCCGCAGGTGATCAGATGATCGCGCAGACAGTCTCCATCGTCGGCGCGGGCAAACATTGCGTGTCGAAGATTATGCACCGCTCGCAAATCATCGATCGTCGCCACCAATGTGGGACCGGCGTCGAAGATGTCGATATAGCCTTCGTCGCGGAATCCTTCCTCGATCAAAAGATTGCGCGCAGCGCGACCGTCATCATGAACTTTGCCGATCACCGCCTGGGCCTCCTCGGAAAGCATGTTGACGTAGATCGGTGCGCGCGGGCCGAGATCGGCAATGAACTGGTTGCCGGTGGTGCCGTTAATATGGTCGGCTTCGCTGAAAGTCATCGCGTAGAAGCGGCCGCCGACGGCGTCCCAGAAGGGCGAGCGGCCGTTGTCGAGCCAACCCCGCAGGTCAGCGACGACGCGTCTCCCGAACCGGGCGCGATGGCAGCCAATGAACAGATAGCGGCTGCGCGCCATCATCCTGCCAAAACCGCCCTTGCGTAGTGCCGGATCGATCATCAGCCCGCCAACCTCGGCGCAATCCTCGAGATCGTTGTTCAGCGTCAGCACCGGAAAACGGACCATCCTGCCGTCGATGCTCGATCGCTGCGTCGTATAGCTAATGCGGTAGCTGTAGAAAGGCCAGTCGATCCCGAGGCGCGGAAACACCATGCCGCAGCCGCGCACCAGTCCGTCGATCTCGAGTACGAGGATGATCGCACCCCCGAGGCCTTCGCCCCGGAGCAGTGCAATGCTGCGGGCGATGCGATCGATGAGAGTCTGGCTGTCAGGTGGGAGGTTGGTAAAGCCCGGGCCAGCAATTTTGGCCAGGCGGTGAAGCGCGCCTATGTCGTCTTCGCGAACAGGGCGAATCCTCGGCGCGGGGGTCTCAGGCATGGCCCTCCATAGTCGTAACAAATGCGACTATCAATTCCCATCCCTTGAATCGACGCAGCACCGAGGGCAGGGAGGGCGCATGCCGCTCCCAGAACTCTTGATGGTTTCATCGGCATTGCCGGTTCTCGATATCGCCGGCATCGCGATATTCGCTGTCAGCGGCGCACTGGCCGCCGCGCGGCGAGGCCTGACGATTGTTACCTTCTTCTTTTTTGCTGTGGCGACGGGCACCGGTGGCGGGACTTTGCGCGACCTGCTGATCGGAGCACCTGTTTTCTGGATCTCTGATAATCGAGCGCTGGCTGTCTGCATGATTGCAGCGCTCGCCGTGTGGATAACCCCACGGCGTGTCTGGCCCGTGAAAGCGCTCGAGTGGTTCGATGGCGCCGGGCTGGCGGCATATGCTGTGTTCGGCTCCTGGAAAGCGCTAGCCTATGGCGTGCCGCCGCTCGGCGCCGTAGCGATGGGTATCATTACCGCCTGCATGGGCGGGATCATCCGCGATGTGCTGGCCGGTGAACCATCGATTCTCTTGCGGCCAGAGCTTTACGTGACCGCTGCGGCACTGGCGGCGGGTCTTTTCGTCGTTCTGACGCTCCTGGGCCTGCCGTTGCTTGTCGCCGCCGCTTTTGCCTCGGTTGCCGGCTTCGGCCTACGCGCCGTGGCACTTGCCCGAGGCCTTGCTCTTCCTGGATATCGCGACTGAACCCGGCGCGGTTCAACGCGATCCTGGACACCCGACCGGAGTGGGGCCGATCAACCGCCGAACGATCGCGTCTCCTCCGGGTTCGCTGGCCGGCTGCCGAGGTCCAGCTGGTACAGCCCGACATCGTGCCATTCCCCATGTTTGAAGCCCACCTTGGCAAGCACACCCGAAGGAACGAAACCGAACATCTCATGAAGGGTAACGCTTGCGGGGTTGGGCAGGGTGATCTTGCCGATGATGGTCTGGAAGCCCTGCTCCTTCAGCGCGGAGATAAGCGTGGTG
>CANJRZ010000024.1 GCA_947476735.1 Sphingomonadaceae bacterium | reverse complement strand
TGTTCACCGCCATCATAACGCCGAACATGTCTTCGCTGTTCAAGCCCATTTTCCCCTCCCCCCAATCGTGCGATCTCTCTGCCACAGACATGCCCCACGAAACGGGAAACAGGGAGAGGAAAATGACCGCGGCGAGCCCCTTCACCGACGAGGAAGTGACCGAGTTGCGCCGACTGCTCGACATCGAGAAGATCCGGAAGTTGATGCACTGCACGACCAATTTCTGGGTGGAACTGACTGGACCAAACAGCGCGATGGGGCGCTCCTATCTGATCAATATGGATGGACCGGAATATCGCGGACTGAAGTTTCTCGCGCTCTACGACTACGACTTCCGCAAAGTCAGCGGCGTCTGGAAAATCGGCCGGGCGCGGCTCAACATCATGTGGCCTGATCAGTCACTGGAACCCGGCTTCCCGCGTACTATGCCGGTGAGCGCGCTGTAGAGACTTGCGCGAACCGCCTGATCCGGCCCCTTTTCGTCAACCCGGCGGAGGCTTGGATGACAGGGAGTGTCGTTACCCCTACGCCCTAACGAAAGCCTGCTCGAAATCAGCGATCAGATCCTCGGCCCGTTCGAGGCCGACCGAGATCCGGACCAGCCCCTCATCGATTCCGGCCGCCTTTCGGCCCTCCGCCCCCATTTCGTAATAAATGGTCGGCGCCACCGGAATGGCGAGTGTGCGGGAATCCCAAAGATGGGTGGCGAGAACGATCAGCTTCAGCCGATCGAGACGCGAGGCGAAATCGATCTCGTCAAGGAAGCTGAAGCTGAACAGCTGGCCAAAGTTCCCGCCAAACAACTGCTTTGCCCGTTCGTGCTGCGGGTGGGAACTAAGGCCGGGATAGCGGACCGACTTGATCTCGGGACGCGCTTCAAGCCAGCTGGCCAGTGCCAGCGCGGTCGCTGACGAACGTTCGACGCGGAGGAACAACGTCTCGGCGCCGACAGCGAGCTTGTGGGCATCGTCGGGCCGCAACGTGCCGCCGCCATCACGTAACCCCTTGCGACGGACCTGGGCCAGCCCCCATTTCGCCGGGTCGCCGGTCTGGTAGAGCGGGTCGATCCCGGGATAGGCAGACCAGTCAAAGAGACCTGTGTCGCTGAGCGCCCCGCCCATCGCTTCGCCATGGCCACCGAAGCCCTTGGTCAATGAACTGACGACCAGCCCGGCACCAAGCTTCGCCGGCTGGATCATCGCAGGGGTCGTAAGGCTGTTGTCGACGACATAAAGAACACGTCGTTCACGGCAAAGCGCTCCAATCGCTTCGAGATCGGCGACCTCAGTCCCCGGATTGGCGATTGTCTCGACGAACACCAGTTTGGTATCAGGACGCAGCGCCGCTGCGACATTCTCGGCTGCGGTCATGTCGACATAATCAACCTCGACACCGAAGCGCGTGAAACTGCCGAGCAGGCTGGTTGTGTTGCCGAAGATATGCCGGCTGACGACGATATGATCCCCGGCGCGCAACAACGCGAACAGCATTGCCGTGATCGCCGCCATGCCGGTGGCGAAACCCACCGTGTCGATCGCGCCTTCGAGCATCGAGATTTTCCTCTCGAGCGCGGCATTGGTCGGGTTGGTCTGGCGGGCATAGGTGAAACCCACCTTCTTGCCCTGAAAGACGCCGAGAAGGCTCTCGCAGGTCGGGTGGCCATAGGGAACGCTGACATGCACCGGCGCATGGACCGCGCCATGCTCGGCGCCATTGAGCCGATCGAGGTGCAGCAGTCGGGTTTCGGCACTGGTCTTCGCGTCGGTCATATCTTCCCCGTCTTCGGACGAGGCTGGCGACGCTGCGCGGCGGGACCCGATGGATTGCCGGACCGGCCACATCTTCCCCCCGAGGGAGAGAGCCACCTTGCCGGGCGGGCAGGTTGGCGCCGGGCGTCGGCCCGCCTCTTGATGCGACATGGCAAATAGGCGGCGGATGGCGCGAAGGCAAGGTTGATGGTTCCGCTCGCGATGACCTCCCAGGGAAATGGTCAGCTCTCCGCATTTGTCCGTCAGCTACCTACCCTACCACGAGCTCAAGCCGATCGATCCCCGGGACAGGCCCCATGTGCACGGTAACGGGCGCATCCGGATCGAGGTGAAAGTCCGGGATACGTGTCAGCCATTCTTCGAGAAATATGCGGACCTCCGCTCGTGCCAGGGGTGCCCCGACGCATTTGTGAGGGCCATTTCCGAATGTGTTGTGCGTGGGATGCCCGTTCGGAGCGATGATGCCCGGACGATCGAAGTCGACGTCGAGAGCATTCGGGTAGAGACGCTCGTCGATCCCGGAGCAGCCGATGGGGACCATGATCATCTCACCCCTCTTCATCGTGGCGCCTTTTCGCTCCACGTCTTCAAGGATCAGCCGCCCGGTGTTGGACAAACCATAACGTCGGAGGAACTCTTCCACGGCCCTCGGGACCGTGTCGGGATCTTGGATGAGTCGTCTGCGGTCCTCTGGATGCGAGGCGAGGTGCCGGGCGCAGAATGTCAGCATGGACGCAACCGTATCCAGGCCACCCAGGAACAGAAGAAACGCCATACCAATGATTTCGTCTTCGCTCCGAAAGCGCGGATTATCCCGCCATTGCGCAATTGCGCTCATCAGGTCGTTGCCAGGATTCCGATATCGTTCGTCGATGACCCCCAGCAGATATTCCCTGATTGGTCCGGCGGCACGGTCCTTGGATTGCTGATCTGTCGCGCGCTGAAAGGCCTGCTCCCAGGCCAGGAATTGCTCGCGCATTTCGACTGGGAAATCGACAATCCCAAGAAACATCACTACCGGCAGGATGCGCGCGAATTCGGAGACAAACTCGCAGCGCCCTTTCGCCTTGATTCCCTCGATAAGTTCGACGGTGATCGCGCGAGCCTTTTCAACCATACCAGCCACCTTGCCCGGAGTCAGGAACGGGTTGATGATCGCCCGATATCGCGCATGATTGGGCGGATCCACGGTCAGCGGCGGCCAGATCATGTTGACCGAACCGCGCGGAATGATGAACACTTCGTGGCTGAATATCTGATAATTTTCCTGGACCCATCGGATGTCTTCGGCCCGCAGGACGATCCAGTGCCCGCCATTGTGCGGGGTCCACATTATGTCGGGCCCTAATTCCTGCAGTTTTCGCAAAATGGTATAATTGTCCTCACCCGGCGCGATTGGCGCCATATAGTCGAAATCGACGACAAGGCGCCGATCGACATGAGGTGGGCGTTCGACAGAAACGAACGTCTCCTCGATTCCCTCGGGTTCACCAGCCATTCTTCATATCCTCCCGCGGTCAAGACTTTTACCCAGATGAATGCTAGCTGGCCGGCAGGTCAACCGATGGCACCGGCAGGGTGACAATAGCGGGCTTCCCATGCGATGCCGGGACAGTCGGCAATGCTCCGCACGGAACTCGCAAAAGCTATGCCGAACGCAAAGACGGAGGATTGGATGGGCGGATCGGATACGGCAAATGTACCGGGCACCTTGCCTCCCCAACAACCGTTGCGCATTCCCGGCGGGGTCCTGGATCCCGCATGCCGGCCGCGCGATGTCTATCAAGACACACCGCGCGAAGCCCACCCTGACGGATCGCCGGCGGCCAGCGTAGCGCAACGTTACGTTCAGCTGGTCAAACAGGCGCGCTATGGCGACATATCGGCGCTGTTCGCCGATGACGGACTCTCCCTGCCACCGAGCCAGCACGTCGTGCAGGGCCGCGCAGCGTTGGACACTTTCTATCCGCAGATCGGCCAGATCGCCCCGAAGTTGATCGCCGTTGGCTACACCAGCTCCGGCAATGACTGTTTCGTCGAAATGGCCGCCGAAGAGGATGTGGACGGCGAACGCCGATATGTGCTGGTCGCTGTTAACCATTTCACGGTCAACGATCAGGGACTGGCTACGCGGATGATCACCTATGCCCGTGCGCGCCAACCGGTGTTCACGTTGCGCGAGGAGTGAGGTCAGCGCCAGGGTCTTGGACGACAATACGCGACGGATCCCACAGACCGTCGACAATTTTCACCTCCAACCGGTCGCACCAGGCCATTTTCTCCACAAGCCGTTCGATCTTTTCCTCGATCACTCCGATGAACAGGCATCCCGGCATGGTCGGCATGATCTCGACTGTCACACAACCGCCGGAGACTTCGACCCGATCGACGATCCCGAGCGCCCCCAGCCCTAGCGGCCGGCCAAGCGCGAGACTGCACGGGTCCTGGATTGTGTCGAGCAGTGCCTCTAGTTCAGCTTCGCGCCTCACATTCCGTTCGTTCATGTGCCGTCAGCCTTCAGCGCGAGCGGATCGATTTCATCCGGCCAGCCTAGCTTCGACCAGGGCGAATCCAGTCCAGCGGCCCGCTGGCGCGAAACGGCATCTCCGGCGGTCGCCCGGGCTATGGCGTCGAGATCAAAGCCATGCAGCCGCGCATAGTTGCGCCCGAAGACGTCGGCTTTGATATCCGGGGTTAGCGCCGGGTAACCAAGCTGGTCGATCATGTCCGGCGGCATTTCGAGTGCCGCAAAGGCCTCGGCAACTGCTCGCGGATGTGAATTGGTCGCGCCGCTCGACCAGAACAGCTTCTTGCCTGCTCCCGCTGCCAGAAAAGTGCCAAGGACATTGGCGAACTTGCGTGGATGCAGTTCGGCAAGTGACGCGGTCGTCTCCAGATTGACATAGACATTGTCGAAGCGGCCTACCTGCAGCGCCGATTCCTCAAGAAACGCCATGCCCGAATGGACCACCTCGAAGGCAAGATCCGGGAAATCGCGCGCAGCGTAATCGATGTCATTCACCCGGAATGGATCCATCTCGACCGGTCCCAGCGGAAAGGCCTTGTGAATAGCAACCACTTTGATGCCGTGCCGCCGACAGCGATCGAGCACCGGATAGATGATATCGTGATCGGCGAGACTCAGCGCTCTCACCTCCCCATCGATCACGTCCATCGGATAGAGCTTGAGGCCGATGATGCCCCACTCATCCACCTGTCGGTCGAGGTCGTCGAGCGCGCGCTGCCCCTGCAGCGGGCTTATTCCGCCGTACAGGCGGACGCGGTCGGGCTGGCGGCGGCGCAGCTCCAACCCGACCGAGGCCGGCGAAAAATCCTTAATGAAACCCCAGATCGGCACCGTGTGAAATATTGCAAGATCGACCTGGCTCTCGGCGAACAGCGCGGCTTCCAGCACCTCCGCGTCGATCCGCTGGAAATAGCGCGCCGGCTCGATGCGGTATTGGGGAGCAGTGAAGTTCCACTGGAAACGCTGGGCCGACTCGAAGATCGCCTGGCCGTAGCGCGTGATCGCGTTGGCTAATCGTGAATCGAAAGCGTGGACGATGCTGTCCACGATGAACATTCCATCGATCATGAGCCTTCCCAATTGTCTTTGACGACATCACCATTAGCACGCAAAAGACCATGTCCATCGCGCTGTTTCTCAGCAGAAAAATACCAGAGGGCCTGTAAGCCGGGTTCTGTCCACCGCCTCACGACGGATGGGCGATCATTCCTCTAGGGCCGGGCTCGCGCACGGCCTCCAGCAATCAACCCGGACGACCGGGCGGAGTGGCCCATATGCCGTCCCTATTCGATCTTGCTCCAGGTGGGGTTTACCATGCCGTTCCCGTTACCGGGCCCGCGGTGCGCTCTTGCCGCACCCTTTCTACCTTACCCGAAATCCGAGGATCCGTCGGGCGGTCTGCTTTCTGTGGCACTGTCCCTGGGGTCGCCCCCGCCGGGCGTTACCCGGCACCTTCACTCCTTGGAGCCCGGACTTTCCTCCCCGCATTGCTGCGCAGCGATCGCCCGGCCCTCTGGTGTGAGCGCCTTAAGCCGGATCGTGCCTCGGCTCAAGAAGGCTGTCGCCCTCGCGGTGTAGCAACAGACGCAACAGGATACCGCGGGTCTCGCCGTCGGCGATCCCATCGATCGTCTCCGGACGGAAACGGCGCTGGAAGGCAGTGACCGCGGCAGGACCCTCGCTCACGTCATAGCCAAAGCGTTCGAGCGCGAGCAGGAAGCCTCCCGGGGTCCAGTGCGGATCCTGCAGACCATGCCTGGGCCGCCGGATGGCGAGACCGAGTTTCCCGAGCAGCTCCCAATCGAACAGTTCGCCCGGATCCTGCTTGCGTGCCGGGGCGATGTCGGAATGGCCGACTACATTGGCCGGCTCGATGCCATGCCGCATCGTGACGTCGTTGATCAGAGGGATGAGCGCATCCATCTGCGCCTTGGGAAAGGGTCGGTAGCCGAACTCATGGCCCGGGTTTACGAGTTCGATGCCGATGCTCGCCGAATTGACGTCCGTGATCCCACGCCAGTGCGACTTTCCAGCATGCCAGGCGCGGCGCTCCTCGGGAACCATCCGCACCACCTGCCCATCTTCGGCGATAAGATAATGACAGCTGACCTTGGCATCTGCGTCGGCCAGCCTGGAAATTGCCGAAGCAGCATCCTGCATACCGGTGTAATGGAGGACGAGCATCGAGATCGGCAACATACGCTCGTCATGGTTGGGCGACGGGCAATCGATGATCTCGCTCATGCCCAGTCTTTAGCGCCCCGGGACGGGTCAAGGCAACGCGTCAGGCCGCGTTCGTAAAACGAGCATGGGCGGCGGATCGGTAGACTATCGGCAGGGCAGGGTCGCTCACGAAGCGAGCCGAATTGCCGAGTGCGGTCTCCCCTGCCCCGAGCAACAGCGCGCCATCGCTAGCCAGCGCGAGCGACAGACCCTCCAGCATCTGATGTTTCCGCTCGGGCGAGAAATAGAGCAGCGCATTGCGACACAAGATGAGGTCGAAACGCCCGCCGGCCAGCGGCGGACCGAGGAGATTGTGTCGGGCGAACGTGACAAGCGAGGTGAGTGCCGGCTTGGCGCGCCAGCCCCGATCGAGCACCGGATCGAACCATCCGACAAGCTGGCGGATAGGCAGCCCGCGCTGTACCTCGAGCTGGGTGAAGAGCGCCGAGCGCGCCTTGGCGATCGCCGAGCGAGAGATGTCGCTGCCAATTATCTCGATCTTCCAGCCTGCCCAGCGTTCGGCCTGCTCGGCGAGCATAATAGCAAGCGAATAAGCCTCCTGCCCCGACGAACAAGCAGCCGACCAGAGGCGCAGGCGCTTCACATCCTGCCGGCTGGCCGCGAGCCGCGGCAGGATGTGCCGGTCGATCTGGGTGAAGACATTGGGATCGCGGAAGAAGCTGGTCTCGTTGTTGAGCAGCGCGTCGATGATGTCGAGTGACAACTCTGGATCGGCCGAACGGGCGAGGATCGAGGCGAGCTGGTCAAAACTGCCAATTCCACGCGCCTTGCAAAAGGGCGTAAGCGTTGTCCCGATCCGCCAGAACCGCTCTTCGGTAAACCGTTGGCCGGTCGCCTTCTCGAAAAGGCCGGCGATCACCTGAGCGGCGCGATCGCTTACTTCCACTTGGCACCTGCGGAGCGGGCACAGACATGACGCGCGAGATCCTCGGGCGACATGACCAGCGAGGCCAGTCCGGCCTGCGCGACCGAGCCAGGCATCCCCCAAACCACCGATGTGGCAGAATCCTGAGCGAGAATCTCGCCTCCTGCCAGCACAATCGCTTCAGCACCAACCGTGCCGTCGCGTCCCATACCTGTCAGGACGACACCGACGCCCTCCGCGCCATAGATTTCTGCCACGGCCTCGAACATTGGATCGACCGATGGCATGCAGCGACTGGGCGCCGGGTTCGGATCGAGACGAACAACGACCTTCGCACCATTTCGGGCGAGCCTGATATGCCCTTCACCCGGCGCGACGAACATCTCCCCCGGCGTCAGCACCATGCCGTCTGTCGCAACCTTTGTTGGGCGTCCTGCGATATCGCGGAGTTGTGCTGCAAAATAGGTCATGAACGGAGGCGGCAGATGCTGTGTGATCAGAATCGGCGCTGTAAACGATGTCGTCAGGCGACGGAAAAAGGCCGATAATGCGTGAAGACCGCCGGTCGAGGCGCCGATCGCGAGGCAGGAGACCTTGCCCATTTTGGTGGGGCGCAGCGCGACCATGGGCACCGGCGCGATGACGCGGGGAGCAGCCGCATCGTCGGTCCGGGTGGCGACCTTCCAGGCTTCGTGATTGGCATGACCGATGCGGAGCAGCGCATCGATGAACTTGTGCGCGAACTCGCCCGCAAAATTGCCTGCGGTCGGCTTGAGCAGGGTGTCCGCAGCACCAAGTGTCAGCGCACGGACGGTCGCCAAAGCACCAGCTTCGGCGGCGGACGAAACGATCAGGACGCGCGCGCCCTGACTGGCGGCGAGAATCTCCGGCAAGGCAGTCAACCCGTCCTTGCCCGGCATTTCGACGTCGAGAACAACAATGTCGATTTCGTGCGAGTTCAGGAACTGGATCGCCTGATCGGCCGTCGGCGCGGCGCCGGCGATTTCGAACTCGGAACGGCCGTCGAGCAGGCGCGCAAGCACGGTGCGGGCGACGAGTGAGTCGTCAACCAGCAACACGCGAATCGGGCGAACCGTGCCACGGCCGCTATCCGCTCGTCTGACGCTGCCTGCCAGGCCCGCCATGGTCAGGACCTGTCCTCAAGCAACGCCGACCAGCTGCAATTTGCTCTCGAGCGTATCGCGGTCGAACGGCTTCATCATATATTCGTCCGCGCCCGCTTCGATTGCCGCACGAATGTGGGCGACGTCGTTTTCCGTGGTGCAGAACACAACCTTGGGCCGATTGGGCAGGGCCGAAGCGCCTAGCGAACGCAAAAATTCCATCCCGCTCATCACCGGCATGTTCCAGTCGAGCAGGATGACATCCGGTAGATTGCCCGCCTCGCAGCGGTCCAGCGCCTCGCGCCCGTCTCCGGCTTCCTCCACGTTGAAGTGCAAGGCCTCCAATATGTGACGAGCGACCTTTCGGATCACCTTCGAATCGTCAACCACCAGGCAGGTCTTCATCATGATCTTCCGTCTTGGTCTCGAGGAGTTTCGATGTAACGCGAAACGGGTAAGCGCGGCGTTAACGGCATGGTTAGGCCGCTAGGTCGAGCGGGCCGGCGATCATCGCGGGAATGTCGATCACCAAAAGTGGCTCGCCTTCATGCTCCAGCACACCGGCCGAATAGCGCACCCAGCCGGGGGACAGCCGCGCGCGTGGCCTGGTCGGCAGGCCCTCGATCGCGACGACATCGTCGACATTGTCGACGAGCATGCCGTAGAGATGACCATCGAACGTGACGATCACGGCCTGCTTCTCGCCAGCGGTGCTACGATCGCCGCCGAGCGCCGCAATCGTGTCGATAACGGTCAACACCCGGCTCCGCAGCGCGAACAGGCCGAAAACATGCGCTGGTGCGCATGGAACGGGGGCGACCTCATCGATCTCCACCACCGATTCCACGAAAGAGGCGGGAAGAACCGCACGCTGGCCGGCAATTTCGACGATGAGATAGAGATCTTGCATCATCATGTTCATGCGCTCCGTTTATTCCAGTGCCTGCGTAATTCGGCAGTCAGCCCGGCCCGATCGTATCGCCACAGGCTCTCCGGAGAGGCGCCGCGATCCTCGGCCGTCGGCCGCAGTCGCACCACAGCCGCGCCCTCGACCGACCGGACAGCTGCCCCATCGGAGATGATCACCAGATCAGCTGCGGCATCTGGCTGATCTTCGGAAAAGACCACGCGATAACCCGCCCCTTCGACCAGCGGAGCCAGGACCTGCCGCGTCCAGGGATCATTATCGGACAACCGGCACATCGGGAGCTCGGCGCGGTTTTGTTCGGCGCCAAGTCCCTGCTCAAACAGCCAGAAGGCATCGATGAACTCGATCGGTCGGTCTTCGACCAGCATCACGCCCGCTACCAGTCCGGGCACCGCGCTGCGCTGCAGCTCGATGGTCACAGGGACAATGTCGATTACGCTGTCTATCGCATAGGCCAGTTCCTCGACACCGTCATGCATGCGCAACACACGGACCTTGAGGTCGCCAATCGCCGCTCCGCACGAAATCAGCGGCACCAGGCGGCCATCGATATTGAGTCGCATCCGTCCACCCGTCGTGCTGATCGACGAAGCGAAGCAATCCTCGATACGCTCGACCAGCGCGAGCGGCACGCCACGCTCAATCCCATCGAGATCGCAGAACAGGAGCACCGGGACAGCGCCTGCCTCCTGCAGCCCCTCGGATTCGTCCTCGGCGACGGGTTCGCTGACATTCTTCTCGTCACGACTGATGCCCGCTTTCTCGGCTACACCGGCGCAATCAAGCAGCAGCATCGGACGGCTGTTGTCGGGTAAGGTCGTCCCACCATAAATTCCGCAGGCCATCACCACCGGTGCCGCGGGTTTGACGACCAGCTCCTCATGATCGTGGACAGCTTCCACCGCGAGCGCGTAGCGCGCGCCGCCCGAGAGCTTGAGGACCACGAGGTTGGCCGGTTCAATGTCGCCGGAAAGGCCGAGGACATTACAGAGTGAAACCACCGGCAACCGCGTTCCACGAATGAAGACGATTTCCGCGCCCCCCAGCTTGGTCATCCGCACTGCATCGCCTCCTATCCGGACGATCTCGTCGATCGCCGAGCGGGGAATGGCGAAATGCTGCCCGCCGCTGCTGATCGTGAGCGCCGGGATGATCGTTAGCGTCAACGGAACGCGCAGAGTTAGCCGGAGGCCTTGGCCGGGACGGCTTTCGATGTCGACGAGCCCGCCGATCCGCTCGACATTGGCACGGACCACATCCATGCCGACACCACGACCCGAAATGGAGGTGACCTGCTGAGCAGTCGAAAGGCCGGGTTCGAAGATGAGTTCGAGTTTGCGGTCCCAGGTAAGCCCTGCTGCCTGCTCATGGCTGAGTATCCCTGCCGAGATGGCTTTCTGGACTAGCCGCTCGGCATCGATGCCGCGGCCATCATCGATTACCTCGATCAGGATATGATTGCCGACCTGGCGTGCGCTGACATGGAGACGCCCCGCGGCGAGCTTGCCGACGAGCACCCGCTGTTCGGGTAGCTCGATGCCATGGTCGATCGCATTGCGAACGATATGTGTCAGCGGATCTCGGATCATCTCGATCATTTCGCGATCGAGTTCGACGTCGCCGCCATCGATTTCGAGCTGGACCTGCTTGCCGAGTTCGGCCGAAATATCGCGGACCATTCGGGGAAGAGCGGTAAACAGATTCTCCACTCGTGCCATGCGAGTACGCGTGATCGCATCGCGCATTTCTGCGATGCACGACGACAAGCGCTCGAAGGCGACTTCGGTGGTCGAATCCGCCCCGCCATCTCGCAACCGTCGAGCGAGTTCGTTGCGCGCCAGCACCATGTCCGAGACTCCGGCCATCATTCTGTCGAGCAGGTCTGCTGAAAGCCGGATCGAACGCGAAACAGCGCGCGGCGCGGTAGCGACGCCGGTGGCACCGGTCTCCGCCGTAGCGAGCACCTCGGGTTCGGCCTCAACCTCGGCAGCGCCGGGCTGGAGCGCAGCTACCAACAGATGATCATCGGCGTCGGAGATTTCCTTGCCGGTTTCGATCGCGTCGGTGACTTCGGCGATACGGTCGATCATCGCGAGAACCGCGCTGACGAGTCTTGCATCAGGACGACGGCGATCGGCGCGAACATCAGCGAGCACATCCTCGGCGGCGTGGCTGAGCGCTTCCAGACGGGGCAAGTTCAGAAAGCCGCAGCTTCCCTTCACCGTGTGTACGAAACGGAAAATAGTATCGAGGCGGGAGCGATCATCGGGCGTAGCTTCCCACGCGACGATCTCTCCTGCCATGGCTTCCAGCGTTTCGCGTGTTTCTGCGACGAAATCGCCGAGCAGATCGTCCATCTCACTCTTCCCGAACCGAATATCGGGGAGTTGGATGCATGAATATGGTTAAGAGCGCGTTTACGAGCCGGCCGTTCAACCCGCGACAGGGCTCAATCCGGCAGAATTGCTCCCATCATCATGACGCCTTCTTCCGGCTGCGAAACCTGCACTTCTCCGCCGTGTTCGCTCGCCAGCAAATGGACCAGCCAGGCGCCAGCAGCCCGTGGGCTGATCATATCCGGATCTGTATGGCCCAGCAGGGCATTGCGCAGTTCAGCGTCCAGCACCAGGCGCGGACCTTCGGCTCGAATGACGATCTCATTCCCTTCAGCCGCGATATCGAGCTGCCCGCCGCGCACAAGCGCGTCGCCCGCAATCAGCGCCAGATTGAGCAATACCTTGATCGCAACCTTGGGCAGGGCTTCCGCCGCAACCATCCAGCCAAGCTTAACCTTGCCGCCGGGACCGTGCAGCCCGTCCAGCGCGGCGAAGGCGTCCTGGGTCTTGATCAACTCGCCGAAGCCGCCTGCTGCACCGAACGCCAGCCGAAAGAATTTCAACTTGGCGGACGAGGCGCGCGCGCTATCCGCAAGCAATTCCATACAACGCTCGCGCATCTCGGGGTCAGTCTCATCAGCCAGCAGCTCGAGCCCGTTGTTGAACGCGCCTACCGGCGACAACAGATCGTGGCACAGCCGCGAACAGAGCAGGCTCGCAAACTCGGCCGAACGATTGACCATGAGCAAATTCCTCGAGAAGCGGAGAACCGGTCGCGCCTTTTGGCAAGCACACGGCACTTGCGCAATCAGCGATTGTCGATATCGGCGAGGGCCACCGCGACGAAACGCCCGCCGGATGCGGCGAACCAGCATCCCACCTCGCCCCCAGCCACGATGATCCAGTAACTGCCCGGCTGAGCCGCAGCGGCGTCGCGTCGAGAGGGAGCCGCCCGTCCGCGCGGATGCGAGTGATAATGGCCTATCGGCGTCATCCCGCCCGCCCGCGCCGCGCGATGCGCGGCGATCAGCGCGACCGGATCGATCTCAAAACTGTCCAAGGGATCGGCCGCGACATTGGCACAGGGCCGGATGGCCGCCACTACGCTGTTACGACCCAGCAGCAAGCCGCAAATCTCCCTGTCGGGGCTCGCCTGCGCGGCCTGTCGAATTTCGTCGAGCAGCGCCCTTGATATCGTCAACTCCATCGCCACATCGCTACAGGATGACCGGGGGGAAATCGACATTGCAGGCCATCGTGCCCCAGGACGCCGAAGGATGGCGGCTGGATCGGGCGCTCGCAGCCGCCTTGCCAACGCTGTCTCGTGAACGACTGAAGGCGCTTATTTCGTCCGGTCAGGTCAGCAACGAAACCGGCACGCTAGCGCGAGATCCCGCGATGAAAGTGGGCCCGGGTGCGCGCTTCGCAGTGACAGTGCCCGCTCCCACCCCCGCCCATAACGAGGCCCAGAATATTCCGTTGACGATCGTCTATGAGGACGAACATCTGATCGTGATCGACAAGCCCGCCGGGCTTGTAGTCCATCCGGCAGCGGGCAATTTCGACGGGACACTGGTCAACGCCCTGCTTCACCATTGCAAGGGAAGCCTCTCGGGCATCGGCGGGGTGGAACGGCCAGGCATCGTCCACCGGATCGACAAGGACACATCGGGCCTGATGATCGCGGCGAAGACCGATCCGGCGCATGTCGGCCTCGCTGCACAGTTCGCGAAACACAGCATCGACCGGCGTTACAAAGCCCTTGTGGCAGGTGTCCCGCGGCCAGCCGGAGGAACAATCGATGCCCCCCTCGCCCGCTCTGCCGTCAATCGCAAGAAAATCGCGATCGTTGCGGATGGCCGGGGAAAGCGCGCAGTTACTCATTACAGTACCATCGCGCCGCTGAAGACCGCCGCCTTTGTCGAATGCCGGCTCGAGACTGGTCGAACCCATCAGGTCCGCGTTCACATGGCCTCGATCGGGCACCCGCTGCTCGGTGATCCGGTCTATGGCCGAGTTCGGCCGGAACACAGGGAGCTGCTCAACCGTTTGGACTTCAAGCGGCAGGCTCTTCACGCCGCACGATTGGGGTTTGTGCACCCGGTGACAAGCGCCACTTTATGTTTCGATAGCGAAATTCCCGCGGATATGCACGAATTGTTCAGCGAACTTACAGATATGATGGTATAGATGTTACAGAACGGTACGGGGTGATTCTCCCCTATCAATTTTGAACAAGGTTCGATGCACCACCAACCGCATCGGGATGGGAGTAAGATTGACCATGGCAAGCGGAAAGAACGTGCCAGCCACGATTCCCGCACTGGGCGGGGAGCAGAGCCTGAACCGCTATCTGGCCGAGATCCGGAAGTTTCCGCTGTTGACGGCGGAAGAAGAATATATGCTCGCAAAGCGCTTCCGGGAGCATGGCGATCCGGAGGCCGCGACCCGCCTCGTTACCTCGCACCTGCGGCTCGTTGCCAAGATCGCGATGGGGTATCGCGGCTATGGCCTGCCGGCGAGCGAACTCATCTCCGAGGGCAATATCGGGCTGATGCAGGGCGTGAAGAAGTTCGAGCCCGACCGCGGCTTCCGCCTCGCCACTTATGCGATGTGGTGGATCAAGGCCTCGATCCAGGAATATATCCTGCGCTCGTGGAGCCTGGTAAAAATGGGCACCACCGCTGCCCAGAAAAAGCTGTTCTTCAACCTAAGGCGGATGAAATCAAAACTCGATGCGTTCGAGGATGGTGACCTGCGCCCCGAAGACCTCAGAAAAATCGCGACCGACCTCGGCGTCTCCGAGGAGGAAGTGGTCAACATGAATCGCCGCATGTCGATGGGCGGCGATGCCTCACTCAACGTCTCGATGCGCGAGGATGGCGAAGGAGAGTGGCAGGATGCGTTGATCGACCAGGGCCCGCTCCAGGACGATCGGATCGCCGAAGCCGAAGAGAAGCGCGTGCGGCATAACATGCTCAATGAGGCACTGGCCGCGCTGAATGACCGCGAGAAGCATATCCTGGTGGAACGACGACTCGTCGACGAACCCAAGACGCTTGAGGAACTGAGCCAGGTTTATGGTGTCAGTCGCGAGCGTGTCCGCCAGATTGAGGTCCGCGCGTTCGACAAGCTCCAGAAGGCAATGATGCGGATCGCCGGCGAAAAGCGGCTGTTGCCCGCCACCTGACCATGGCAAAATGGGGCGCCCACGGGGCGCTCCCCTTGTTCAGGCCCCTTGCGACGCCACTGACTGGGCCTGCCTCCTCGGCAATCGCACGATTTGTCACTCGACCCACTGACAGGGCGATGCAGCCCTGTTAACATCGCTGTATGGCGGGGGTCAGAAACGGACGCGGTGGCGCAGGGTCGATCGGCAATATTGCCGCGATCGCGTTGATGATTGTCATCATCGTCCTCGTCTCTTCGGCGTTGCTCGCCGGACCGTCGCTTGAGGACTACTGGACCCTCCATCTTTCCGATCCGCATCTCGGCATTGAATCGCTCGCCCAGAAACGTTGGATTCAGGATATCCATCCGCCGATCTTTGACGCCTGGGCGACATTGCTCGCACGGATCGGGCTAACCTCTATCCCGATCGGGCGATTGGCGACAAACCTGCCGGCGCTCTTGATCCTCGTCTACGCGGCCCGCCGCTTCGCCAAGCGGGTCCCCGATCAGTCCCGTTTCTACGCGATCTTCGTGTTGTTGACCCTTTCCGCACCGGCCACAATCCAGGCGTTCGGCGTCTATCGCGGCGATTTCTGGCAGATGGCCGCTTTCGCCATCCAGCTGATGTTGGCCCGGCACATCATGTATGTCGAGAAAGACTATCGCATCAGTCAGGATGCTGGGCTGGCGGTTATCGGCATACTTGGCACGCTGGCGGCGATCACGCTGGATTATGGCGGCGCGCTGTTCGGCGGCATCGTCGCGATGGCAACGATGTTGGCGGCGATCGCACGCGGGTTGCGCCGCTGGTCGCGTTTCCTGGTGATGACGCTGATCCTGTCGATCTCGATCGTGATGTACATCATCAGCTGGCAAGGGCCCGCATGGTCAGCCACGTTCGACCTCTACCAGAACTGGATCGAAATGGGGGACAGCAGTGCGACAGGCATCCTTATTGCGTTGCTCGTCGGCACTATCCTTCACAATCCCGTAGCAATTGCCGGTGGTTATCTTGGCAGGGAAAACTGGACGAAACATGACACTGCCTTCGCTACCCTGATGGGAGCGGCGCTGATCGCCTCGCTGGTTGCGGTCAGCCAGGTCGATGCCCAGCGGCGCCTGATCACTTCTAGCAATACAGCTGATATTGCCGTTCTGGTCACGGCCCTGATGGCGGCAACCGGCATCAAGATTGCTGATCGACGAATTTGGGTCGCTGCGCTCGGCGGTGTGGCCATACTCTCCAGCATCCTTTCATTGGCCGAAATAGGCCTCGATGGCGGCTGGCAATCGAACGCAAAACGAATCACCAAGATAGTGCAAACTTGTCCTCAGACACGTGTCTATGTCGCCTCGGGCTGGCGGCTCGAGGTCGGCACCAAATCTCGCGCGGCACAGCGCGAGGAGCGCGTGTTCGCACTGGGCTACAAGCGGCTGGGGGACGCCCACGGCTTCACTCCCATCATGGTCAGCCCGATAGCGCCGCAAGTCGGAACGCCAGGCCGATGCCCGACCCTGCTCTGGATCGAGCAGGTGCCACCGCGGACGCATCCTAAGCCGATCACGATATTGAAGGCGGTCGGCCTCAAGGGCCTCGACAAGTCGAAGCTTTCGATCGCTCGGACCGAGAGCGGCCTTATCCTCCATGCCGAGCGCTGATCTTCACCGGATATGCCCAGACCGACCCTTGCCCGACGCCTTTCCCGCTGGCTGACCAGAGCCGTTCTCATCTTCGTAGCCAGCTCGGTCATCTGGGTCGGCCTATACCGCTTCCTGCCCCCGCCAATTACAACGACGATGATCGTGAACGCCTTTGATGGCCGCGGAATAAACAAGGACTGGATGTCAATCGACGATATGTCACCCAATATGGCACGTGCCGCGATCGCTGCCGAAGATGGCAATTTCTGCACGCATAACGGCTTTGATTTCAAAGCAATACAGAAAGCTATGGAGAGTAATTTTAGAGGTGTCCGCAAGATTCGCGGCGGCTCGACGATCAGCCAGCAGACCGCCAAGAATGCGTTCCTCTGGCAGAATGGCGGCTATTTCCGCAAAGCGCTTGAGGCTTGGTTCACCGTCCTGATCGAGACGCTTTGGACAAAGAAGAGGATCATGGAAGTCTATCTCAATATCGCAGAAACCGGCATCGGCACCTATGGCGCCAATGCCGGGGCGATACGCTATTTCGGCCATGACGCGTCACGGCTCACCCGCGCCGAAGCCGCCCGGATTGCCGCAGTCCTGCCTTTGCCAAAGAAGCGCGAGGCAATCTCACCAACGGGTTTTACCCGACGCTATGGCAACATGATTTCCCGACGGATCGGACAGGTCAGCCGCTATGGTTTCGATAGCTGCCTGAAGTAGCCCCCCCGCTTATCGGGGCGACTGGCTCTCGGTTTTGTCGCGTTCGACCAGGTCGCGTTGAGCGGAGGCAAAAGCGAATAGTTCATCCTCGAGGTCCCGGCACACATCAGCACTGGCGAAGCGGGAGCATTGGCGAAGCGGGCACTCCAGCGCTCGCTATCGGCCAAACGAGCGCGGGACCGCACTCAGAATCGATGAATTGCTAACCGATAATCAGGAAAAGGGCATCTTGAAACCGGCCGGCAACGGCAAACCCTGGGTCAGCTTCTGCATTTCAGCGTTTGAGGCCAAATCCGCCTTGGTTCGACAGTCGTTGATCGCGGCGGCAATCAGATCCTCAAGCATCTGCTTATCCGACGGAACCATCAGCGAATCGTCGATCGTGACGCCGAGAATTCTGCCCTTGGCAGTAGCACGGATCTTGACGAGTCCACCTCCCGCGGCACCCTCGACCTCGATCGTGTCCAGACTGGCCTGCGCCTGTTCCATTTGGGCCTGGATCGTTTGCGCAGCGTTCTGCGCCGCGGCGATCATTTCCTCGAGGCTTTTCATGATGCGATACTCCGTGTTTCGGGGGCGCTGTAATCGATCAGCTCTGCGTCGGGAAAGGCCTGAAGCGTAGCCTTGACCAGCGGGGATTCGAGAATGGCGGCGCGCGCGGCGTCTTCCTCGGCCAGTTCTCGGTCGCGCATCGAAAGCTCGTGCGGGCCTGCGGCCACCTGAACCGTCCAGCGATGGCCAGTCGCGTCCTTCAAGCGGGCGGCCAGCGCCACGAAGAAGTCAGGCTGCAGCCGCTCGGATGGCGCGAGCGTAAGCTCGGTACCCTGGAGCTTCACGATACGAGCATTGTCATGGAAATAGAGCTGGAGCTTAGCATCGCCCCTGAGCAGGGCATGGATTTCAGGACCGCTGCCGGGGAGCGCGAGCAATGGCGCCTGCGATTCGGCAGGCGCAGAAATCGGAACCGGGGCACCCGTAACTCCCAGCTCGCCCGAGGCGAGTTTGCGTGCCACTTCACCAGGATCGGGCAGCTGGCTGGCATGGACCACGCGGAGCAACGCCATCTCGGCAGCCTCGATCGGCATCGCCGCGCTTTGCACCTCGCCATGACCTTTAAGGAGCAATTGCCATAGCCGGTGGAGCGTTGCGAAACCGAGCTTGCCAGCCCATTCCGCATAATCTTCACGTTCCTCGACGGAAAGCGCCGGATCATCCGTGCCGGCGACTTTGGCGCGAGTTACACCATGGCAAGTCTCGAGCAGGCCATGGATCATCGCCACCGGCTCGACGCCCAGCTCATATTGCCCGCGGACCCCGTCCAAAACCGCAGCGGCATCGCCCTTCAGCAGCTCGCCAAAAAGGCGGCGGATCGCGCCGCGATCGGACAGGCCCAGCATATCACGGACCTGCGCCGCCTCGACCCTGCCTGATCCATGCGCGATCGCCTGATCGAGGATCGACAGGCCATCCCGTGCCGAGCCTTCGGCTGCCCGGGCGATCAGGGCCAATGCCTCAGGATCGGCCTCGACGCCTTCTTTGGCCACGACCCCAGCGAAATGGCTCGCCAGCTTGTCGGCGGGAATGCGCCGCAGATCAAATCGCTGGCAGCGCGACAGGACCGTAATCGGCACCTTATGGACCTCGGTCGTCGCGAACAGGAACTTCACATGCGCCGGCGGCTCCTCGAGCGTCTTGAGCAGACCGTTGAAGGCCGGCTTTGACAGCATGTGGACTTCGTCGATGATATAGATTTTGTAGCGTGCCGAGACCGAAGAATAGCGCACCGCCTCGATGATCTCGCGGACATCGTCGATGCCGGTATGGCTCGCCGCGTCCATCTCGACCACGTCGATATGGCGCCCTTCCGCAATCGCGACACAGGGCTCGCAAACGCCGCAAGGATCGATCGTGGGTCCGCCCTGCCCATCAGTACCGATGCAATTCAACGCCTTGGCGATCAGCCTAGCCGTCGAAGTCTTGCCGACGCCGCGGACGCCGGTGAGGAGGAAGGCATGCGCCAGCCGCTCGCGCTTGATCGCGTTGGCGAGCGTGGTGACCATCGCGTCCTGGCCAATAAGCTCGTTGAAATTCTGGGGCCGATATTTGCGCGCTAGAACGCGATAGGGTTGCACGGATTCGGACATGAGCAGAGCTTAGCCAGAGCGGGCCGAATTGTCCCCGGAGATTTTAGAGGTGGGAGCCGAACGACCCGATACGAAATCGTTGCGGCTGCTTCCTTCCGGACCTGACCGGGTTGGCGACGGCACCGTCCGCCCGACTCCCGCGGCGCATATGGGGGAACGTGCGGCGGGATGCAAGCCGTCCCGGCTACCGACCCTGCATGTTGCGGACCACCCCCGGCATGCGCACCGTCAGGCTGACGAGGCCCTCAGTCAGGTGAATCTGGCAGGCGAGCCGCGAGGTACGGGTGACATGGCTGGCGAGGTCGAGCAGATCCTCTTCCATTTCTGAGGCGCGCGGCAGCTTGGGAAAGTCGGCGGGGTCGACGATGACATGGCAGGTCGAACAGGCCATCTGCCCTTCGCAGGTGCCTTCGAGAGGCTGCCCGTCGGACTGCGCCACTTCGAGCAACCGCTTGCCCGCCGCCGCCTCGACTTCGCTACGATCGGCGCCGTCGGCGGAAATGAACGTCACATGCGTCATATCGCCCACTGGAGCTGCCGTTCGGCAGCTTCGAGGATCAGATCGGTAGCGCGCTCAATGTCCTTCACGCTGGTGTAGCGACCGAAACCGAGGCGAATACTCGATCGCGCCTCGGCATCGGACAGGCCGATCGCCTTGAGGACATGGCTGGGCCGGCCCGATCCGCTCGCACAGGCCGAGCTCGACGAGAATGCCAGTTCCCGCAGCTCGGAAATCAGCCGCGCCGCGTCCACGCCATCACAGCGCAGATTGAGGTTGCCATGATAGCGCTGGGCGAAGGATCCATTGATCGTCCATCCTGGGCCAAGCCTCGTGGTGGCGATCCGCCACAGCTTGTCGAGATGCGCTGCATCGGCATCGTGCCGCTCCTCCATCAGCGAGGCCGCGACACCGAAGCCGACGCACAACATCGGAGCCTGGGTCCCGGAACGCCCAAGTGGCTCCTGACCACCACCATGGAGCAATGTTTCGAGCGCAATCCCGTCGCGGACCCACAGCGCCCCTATTCCCATCGGCCCGTGGATTTTGTGCGAGGACATGGCGACCATGTCGCAATTGCCGGGAATAGCTACCCGGCCAAAGCCCTGGACAGCATCGCAGAGGAACAGCGCCCCGGCTTCATGCGCCAGGTTGGCCAGTCGCTCGATCGGCTGGATCACGCCGATCTCGTTGTTGACGAGCATCATGGTGACCAGCCCCGTTCCTGGCCTGATCGCCGCACCGGCAGCCTCGATATCGACCAGGCCATCGCTGCCGACGGGCAATATCCGGACTTCGCGACTCGTACGACCCTCCGCACGGACGCTGTCGAGGACTGCGGCATGCTCGGACGCCAGGGTCACGATCGGACCGCTGCTCCCCTTGATCGCCCAATTGAGCGCTTCGGTAGCGCCGCTGGTGAAAGCGAGGCGCCCGCCAGGTGGGCACAAGGCCGAGACCTGTTCGCGCGCGACCTCGACCGCAGCGCCCGCGGTCCTCCCCATGCGATGCGGAGAATGGGGATTGCCGAAGCGCTCGCCGAGATAGGGCAGCATCGCCTCGCGCGCCTCGGGTGCGAGTGGAGTGGTCGCCTGATAGTCCAGATAGATCATGCTGCCTCCGCTCGCAGAGAAGTCGCAATAGTTCGCCATTGCGTGATTACGCGGTCGATGTCGGTTTCCGATGTATCCGGACCAAAGCTGATCCTGATAACCTCACGTGCCGCAGTCTCGTCCCAACCCATCGCCGACAGGACGTGGCTGGGTTTGAGGCTACCGGACGAACAGGCGCTCCCCGCCGATACCGAGATCCCTGCCATGTCGAAGCGGATGAGTTGGGTCGTCGCTGCGACGCCGGGCATGCGGTAACTGGCAATCGTCGGCAGGCGCTCACTTCGGTCCGCAACCACTATCCCACCGCTATCGCGGATCGCGGTGTCAAGACGCGCGCGCAGGATGCGGGCTCGGTCCATCCAGCGGGTACCGGCTTCCAGCGCGGCCGCGAAGCCAAGTGTGGCCGGCAGGTTTTCGGTGCCTCCGCGATAGCCCTGTTCCTGCCCGCCGCAGGGCGTCAGCGTGGAAAGGTCGCGAATCAGCAAGGCGCCAATTCCCGGCGGTCCGCCCAGTTTGTGCGCCGAAACCGCGATGAAGTCAGCGTCGGGAAGCGGCAGCTTACCGGCTGACTGTGCGCAATCAGCCAGCAGCAGCCCACCTGCGGCCCGGATGACGGCAGCGTGCTCACCCAGCGACTGGATCACGCCTGTTTCGTTATTGACCGCCTGGATCGCCACCAGAGTTCCGTCGCCAACCTCGCGCAAGTCCACGATGCCCTCGGCCGACACCGGCAGGACCAGGGGATCGGCGACTGCACGGCGCACAGCGTCATGCTCCACCGCCGAGATCATGGCCGCTGAGGTCCTGGCTCGGCGCAAGACAATCTCGATCGCCTCGGTGGCTCCGCTGGTCAGGACAACGGCCCCGTCGAAGTCGAGCGCCCTTGCTATCCGTGCCCGCGCATCTTCCAGCGCGGCCCGCGCGGCGCGTCCATCTCGATGCGGTGAGGAGGGATTAGCCCAGCCCTCGAGGCCATCCGCCACACCCAGGCGCGCCGCCGGAAGCACCGGCGTCGTTGCGGCGTGATCGAGATAGAGCCGGCGTTCGCCCAAGGGTCGATATGCTCCTACTGATTGCGCCCGAAGCGCCCGTCCTTATATAGGCCTTCGTTCACCGTCGCGCCATCCGGTGCGCCGGCCAATCTGCATCCAGAAGGATTTCGATGCCCGAAGTCATTTTCCCCGGCCCCGAAGGCCGCCTCGAAGGGCGTTTCAACCCCGGTCCGCGGCCGCGCGCGCCCGTGGCGATGATCCTGCATCCGCACCCACAGGGCGGCGGCACGATGAACAACCGGATCGTCCAGGCCATGTACCAGACCTTCGTGCGTCGCGGCTTTGCGACGCTGCGTTTCAATTTCCGGGGGGTCGGCAAGAGCCAGGGCGTATTCGACAACGGAATCGGCGAACTCAGCGACGCTGCAGCAGCGCTCGACTGGGTCCAGTCGATCCATCCCGAAGCGCAAACCACCTGGATCGCCGGCTTCAGCTTCGGTGCCTGGATCGGTATGCAGCTGCTGATGCGGCGGCCGGAGATCAAAGGTTTCATCTCGATCGCGCCACCAGCGAATATGTACGACTTCACCTTCCTTGCCCCATGTCCCTCATCGGGCATCATCATCCAGGGCGATGCGGACGAAGTCGTAACTCCGGGTGCGGTGCAGAAGCTCGTGGACAAGCTGCGAACCCAGCGCCACATCACCATTCATCACGACCTGATCCCGGGCGCCAATCACTTCTTCGCGGACGAGATGACGGACCTGATGAAATCGGTCGACGATTATCTCGACATGCGTCTGTCGGGCTAAGACCGCGACACGGGGAGTCGCGACCCGCTAGCCGAGCGGCACCAGCCAGACGGCCACATTACCGAACATGATCAGCGCCGCTGCCAGCATGAGCAGCGCGCGCTTGCGGTCGCGTCCCTTTACCAGCAGCCAGACTCCGCCTGCGCCGAGCAGGAGGCCGCCCATCATGAGCATGGACAGAACGAGGCCGCCAGGTCCAGTCATCCCCACCGATCCTTGCTTCGCATGTCCGCTCCTTCCTACGGATCGGACTCCTTTGCAACCGGTGCAGCTGCCCGGCGGAAACCCGTCCGCACAGTTTGAGCTCAGAATGGAGGCCGCTCAGTCGGTGCTGCCGCGAGCGGCACCGCAGGCGAAATCCAGCCGTGCCTGCACAAAAGGAGATGATGCGGGTTTGAGGATCCGAGTGGTGGGCGCAGCAGGGTTTGAACCTGCGACCCCTGCGGTGTGAACACAGTGCTCTACCACTGAGCTATGCGCCCACTCTGGACCGATGCGCGGGCAGCCCCGTGATCGGGCCGAGCGGATAGGACTGCTGATGGGCGCTGTCCAGCCCAAAAAGGACGACCGAACAAAGAGAAGGCCGCGCGTCGTGTGACGCTGCGGCCTTCTCCCCAGGCCTGCCCGAAGGCAGCCCCCCCTAGCTTGTCAGTTGACGGCGTCCTTGAGCCCCTTGCCCGGCTTGAACTTGGGCTGGCTCGACGCGTTGATCTTCATCGGTTCGCCGGTACGCGGATTGCGGCCGGTCGAGGCCTTGCGCTTGCTCACGGAAAAGGTCCCGAAGCCGACGAGACGAACCTCATCGCCCTTTTTGAGCTGAGCCGAGATCGAATCGAACACTGCTTCGACCGCCTTCGACGCGTCATTCTTTGTCATGCCGGTCGTCTCGGCGACAGCGCCGATAAGCTCCTGTTTATTCATGCCTTCATCCCCTACCAAGTGTTCTTATCTGTTGGCGGCACGACTCTGTGGCCGGCCCACGCGGCCGGCACGGCGGCTGCGGTGCAAATGCTGCAACAAAGGCGTCACATTCGCAAGGGGATAGAACGGTTAACCGCCCTTGTTCTACGGCTTTTTCGGCAGGCCGAGCTGCGCGCGGGCATAGCGGACGAAATCAGCATCCAGTTCGGGTGGATCAGGGGACACGCAGCGTTCGAGCACGTCCGCGACATAGCTGAGAGCGGCGATACGCGCCGACTTCTTGTCATTGGCGTCGATGATCTTCCAGGGAGCCCAACGCGTATCAGTCTCCCTGAACATGTCGCCGATCGCCGCCA
>CANJRZ010000023.1 GCA_947476735.1 Sphingomonadaceae bacterium | reverse complement strand
CGTATCCGGTCGAGCGCCGCCAGGGTCCGGTCGACCGGCCCGCCGATGATGAAGCCATCGGCATATTTCGCGCCTCGCCGATATCCGGCCTCGGCGACGCCGCCCGCCCAGATCGGGATCATCCGCTTCGGGCGAGGGTTCAGCGCGGCGCGGTCGATACGATCGTAATGGCCGTCAAAGCTGACCACCGGCTCGCTCCATAGGCGGCGCAGATAAGGAATTTGCTCGCTCATCCGCGGGCCGCGCACGCTGAAATCCTCGCCGAGCGCGTCATATTCGACATAATTCCAGCCGAGCCCGACCCCGAGCCGAAGCCGCCCGCCCGACAGCAGATCGACATCGGCGGCCTGCCGCGCGACAAGGAGGGTCTGACGCTGCGGCAGGATCAGCACGCCGGTGGCGAACTCCAGCCGGCTGGTGACACCGGCGAGATAGCCGAACGCCACGAACGGATCGTGGAAGCTGTGGGTCTCGTCATAGGGACCATATTCCCACAAGGGCGGATCGCGATCGGCGCGCACCGCGCCGGCGACATGGTCGTACATGGTGAGATGGTCGTAGCCGATCGCATCGAGCGCGCGGCCGATCGCGTCCAGCGCCAGCGGATCGCCCTTCATCTCGGTCTGCGGATAGACGGCGCCGATCTTCATGCCTTGCCCCACTCCTTGTCAGTCAAATGGCTTAATGCAATGTTCGGCCAAATCGGAGAGGAATTATCCATGCGAAAGATGCTCGACGGGCGGACAATCCTGGTGCTGGGGGTGGGGCCGTCACTCGGTCGTGCGACCGCGCTGATGTGCGCCGATGAGGGCGCCAATCTCGCGCTCGCGGCCCGCTCGCAACCCGTGCTCGACGAAGTTTCCCGAGAAGTGACCGCGCGCGGCGGCAGTGCAATCACGCGGATCACCGACATGAACGATGCCGGGGACTGCAAGGCTCTGGTCGCCGAAACGGTCGCGCGCTTCGGGCACATCGACGGACTGGTGACCGTGGCCCATGCCGCCGAGGACAACAAGACGATCACCGAGAGCGAGGACGACCTGTCGAACTGGCGGCCGATCATCGACACCAACATCTACGGCACCCTGCAGATGATCAAGGCGGTGATCGATCAGATGGTCACCCAGGAAAGCGGCGGCAGCATCGTCATCATCAATTCGATGACCGCGAACCTGCCCTGGCCGGGACTGCTTCCCTATGCCTCTTCGAAGGCCGCGCTCGCCGCCGCGGCCCGCCAGATGGCGCTCGAATATGGCCCCCGCAAGATCCGGGTGAACAGCCTCCATTGCGGGGCGATCCTCAACGACGGGCTGTGGGACAATCTCCAATATCTGGCGACCGTCAACGGCACGACCAAGGAAGAAGAATATACCAAGATCGCGGCGCTCAGCCCGCTCGGATCGATCGCGACACCCGAGGAATATGTCGGCAGCATCCTCTATCTTCTCTCGGACTTGTCAGCGCCGGTGACGGGCATATCACTGCACGTCAATTCGGGGCGCTACATGGCGTGAGCCGGCTGGGAGAGATGAGATGACACGACTGCTCGAAGGCAAGACCGCGCTGGTGACAGGTGCGGGCAACGGCATAGGCCGGGCGACCGCGATGGTGCTCGCGCGCGAGGGCGCAGCGGTGCTGGTCGCCGACATCGACGAACAGGCGGGTCGCGAGACTGTGCGCCTGATCGGCAATGAGGCGCATTTCGTTCAGGCCGACATCAGCGATCCGGGTGCCGCCGACGCCCTGGTCGCGGAAGCGGTGAAGCTCTGGGGCCGGCTCGACACGGCGTGCAACAATGCCGGGATCGAGGGGAAGATGGCCCGGCTGGTCGACCAGACCGACGAGGATTTCACGAAGATCTTCGACGTCAACGTCCGTGGCGTGTTCAACTGCCTGCGCGCCGAACTCAGGCAGATGCTGAAGCAGGGCCATGGCTCGATCGTCAACATGGCCTCGGGCGCGGGACAGATCGGCGTGCCGATGATGGGGCTCTATGCCGGCACCAAGCACGCCGTGATCGGCCTGACCAAGACCGCCGCGCTCGAAGTCGCCCGCACCGGCATACGCGTCAATGCGATGCTGCCCGGCATGGTCGATACGCCGATGACCCGTGAACGCATCTACCCGGGCCAGACCGAGATTCTCAATTTCGCGCCGGCCGGTCGGCCGGCACGGCCGGAGGAGATTGCCGAGGGTATCGCATGGATGCTCTCCGATCGATCGAGCTATATGATGGGTTCCTCGATGATCATCGATGGCGGCGTCATCGCCGGATCGCCGCTCGCACTGGAAGAATAAGGACGACAGCCATGTACATCGCCATGAACCGCTTTCAGATCGCGCTCGGCAACGAGGAGGCATTCGAGAAAGTCTGGACCTCGCGCGAAACATTTCTCGCCGGAGTGCCGGGTTTCATGGAATTCCACCTGCTGCGCGGGCCGACGCTCGAAGATCACACGCTGTACTCATCGCACACCGTGTGGCGCTCGCATGCCGATTTCGAAGCGTGGACCAAATCCGAAGCCTTCCGGAACGCGCATCGGAATGCCGGCGACAACAAGCCGCTCTATATCGACCGCCCGCGATTCGAAGGTTTCGAAGTGGTGCAGACGGTTACGGCCTGACTATTCCCCCTCCCTTCCAGGGAGGGGAGAAGAAGTCAGGCCGGGATCAGTGCCGCCGCCTCGTTCCAGTTCTGATCGGGCTCGATCACAGTGTCGATCGGGTTCGGTAGCACAACCTGACCCTTCCCCAGCGCACTTCCGGGCGGCAATTTGCCCGCTTCATAATCGGCGAGCGCAGCGAGCATCATCCGCCGCGCCTTTACGATCGCGACGTCGGACATCGAGAGCATCTCACGGCTTCGGTCGACGATCGGGCCCATGCTCGCCTGCACGACCATATCCTCCTCGAGGACATTGTTGCCGAAACCGGTGAAATGCCCCGCCGCCATCAGCGCGCGATCCTGTCCCCAGCGGGCCTCGCGACCGCCTGGCAGCGGAGCATAATTGTAGAGATCGGGTTTTCCGTCCGGGGGCTGGATCGCGGCAGCAACGGGGTCCTGCTTCTCACGGTCCGAATAGAGGCCGAAGAACATCAGGTGGCGTTCGTCATCGACCGGCGTCGTTATGAAAATCACGCCCTCGCGCGTCTTCGTCCCGTTAGAAGCCGCCAGGCTGATGAATGGGGTGAGATATTCGGTTATCCGAACATAGGTCCGCCCGCCAGCCAGCGGCCGCAGCGCGGCAGCGCGCAACCCGTAATCTGTAACTTCAGCCTCGTAGCGTGGAGGTCCGTCGAGCGACAGGCCGATATTGCCGCCCCTTTGCGTCTTGATTCCGCTGATCCAGGTGGTGTGAAGCGTGCCGACATGGGCGGAGTCGAGCGTTGCCTCAACCCCCTGCAACCAGTTGCACTGCCCCAGGGAGACAGTGAGGAAGCTGTTCGCCTCGAGCTCACCGACAAACGGCAGATCGGGGAAGGGCGGCGCCTCAACGGCGCTGCCGAGCCAGACCCAGACGAGCCCGCCCGCTTCGTGGACCGGATAGGATGTGAGCTTCACCCGCGAGCAGAACGCGGCAGCGCGGGCACCGGTCTCCGTCGGACATTCGACCGCCTGGCCCGTGATATCGAACTTCCAGGCATGGAAGATGCAGCGCAGATGCCCCTCCTCGACCCGGGCCAGGGCGAGCGAGGCGCCGCGATGCGGGCAGCCTTCATCGAAAAAGCCGATCCGCCCGTCGGGTGCACGCAGCGCGACATAATGGCGTCCGAGCAGGGTCGCCATATGCGGTGCCTCGCCCGGCACGAGCTGCGACGACAGCGCGAAGGGAACCCAGTAATTTTCCCGCATCATCCGCCCCATCGGGGCATCGCCCTCGACACGGGTGAGGAGATCATTCTGCTCCTTGCTCAGCATATTGCACCTTTGCTCTTGTGGTCGGTTCGCCGCGTCATTGTACGACAATATGCGGGATGACTGTCTGAAATACTTGGTATAGCGTGCCTTCAAGAAAACGCATCCGGAGAGAAAGATGTCGACCCTCGCCGACACGAAAATGCGGTCGGGTTTCCGGGTGAAGCGGCTCGATCCCTTCGGCGTCGAACTGACAGGCGATTTGTCTCAGCCGCTCTCAGCCGAGGATCAGGCGCGGCTCGTCGGCCTGGTCGACGAGCATGGTATCGTGGTCGCGCGGGACCAGCACCTGACGATGGATCAGCACCGCGGTCTGCTCGAGCCGCTGGGGCGGATAGCAGAGCTGGACTTCAAATATGTCTCGCTCGACGACAAGATCCTCAATCGCGACAATATGGGGTTCCACTCTGATCTCGCTTATGCCCACACACCCTATAAATATGCCTCTCTTCATGCGATCGATGTTGTCCCCAGCGAAAGCGCCACCTGGTTCGTTAGCGGCGCGCGCGCCTATGAGAAGCTGAGCGCGCACCAGAAGAAACGGCTTGCGGCACTAACGACGACCGCGGTGTGGGGTACGCGTACGCACCGCACTATAGGCTATGATCTGCCTGCGGACGGACCCCGCGCAATCCGGCCCGCGGTGATCTATCATCACCGCACGGCGCAACCGATCCTTTACCTCAATGAGATTCAGCATTGTCGCTTTAATGAGCTGAGCCGGGACGACAGCGACGCACTGGTGCAAGAGCTGTTTGCGATAATCTACGCGCCAGGCGAACGGCTCACGCATGAATGGCAACCCGGCGATCTCGTGATCTGGGACAATCTTGCCCTCCAGCACGGCCGACCGGGGCTCGAGCGACTGTCGCGTCGTCATCTTCAGCGGGTCACCGTGGCCGATGTCAGCGGCGCCGACATGATCCCCCAATATATCAAACTGGACCAGTGAGATGACAGCTTACGACATGGTGATCCGCGGCGGCACCGTCGTCGACGGAAGTGGAACCGACCCGTTCGAAGCCGATGTCGCCATCGCGGGCGGCAAGATCGCGGCGGTCGGCGCGAGGCTTGGCGCGGGCAGGCAGGAGATCGACGCCAGGGGCCGCATCGTCACACCCGGATTCGTCGACATCCACACCCATTATGACGGCCATGTCACGTGGGAGAACCGGCTCCAGCCGAGCTGCTACCATGGCATCACCACCGTGGTGACCGGCAATTGCGGGGTCGGCTTTGCGCCCTGCCGGCCGCAGGACCACGACGACCTGATCCGGATGATGGCCGGGGTGGAGGACATTCCCGAGCTGGTGATGGCGCAGGGCCTGCCATGGAACTGGGAAAGTTTTGCCGACTATCTCAACGCGATCGACGCGCGGCAGCACGATATGGACATCGCCGCCCATATTCCCCATTCGGCGCTGCGCCTCTACGCAATGGGCCAACGCGCTCTGGACGACGAGCCGGCAAGCCTGGCTGACGTCGCGCTGATGGCGCAACTCACCGAGGAAGCGATGCGCGCCGGGGCCATCGGCTTCGCCACCTCGCGGGGCATTCATCAGCGTTCGACCGACGGCCATTCCATTCCCTCGGTTCAGGCCGACGAGGCCGAATTGCACGGCATCGGCGCGGCGATCGCGCGTTCAGGGGGGGGCGTCTTCCAGCTCCTGTCGGACTTCCGGTTCGGCATCGAGGAGGAGATCGGGCTGATGCGTCGGATCGTCGAGCGCTCGGGCTGTCCGCTATCCTTCACCCTCCACCAGCGCCGCAGCCAGCCCGAAGCCTGGCGCCAGGTGCTGGGCCTGCTCGCCAGCGCCAATGCCGACGGACTGCCGATCCGCGGACAGGTGATCGGGCGGCCGAGCGGTGTGCTACTCGGCTTCGAGCTGTCGTGGAATCCGTTCATCACCTGCCCTTCCTTTGCCCCGATCGCCGAATTGCCGTTCGATCGGCGCATCGCTGCTCTGCGCGACCCTGATCTTCGCGCCACGCTGATCGCCGAAGAGCCGGTTCGGGACGGCAAACCGGGGATGTTCGACACCGTCTCGTTGACCCGCACCTGGGACCATCTGTTCGCACTCGGCGATCCGCCCGATTACGAGCCCGATCCCTCGACCAGCCTCGCTGCCCGCGCCGCGCGGATGGGGATTACACCCGCCGAACTCGCCTATGATCTGCTGGTGCAAGGCGACGGCCGCTCTCTCCTGTTCCTTGCCGCGCAGGACTATGAATATGGCGACCTCGAAGTTTGCCGGCAGCTGATCGAGGACCCCAACACCATCCTTGGCCTCGGCGATGCCGGCGCGCATTGCGGGATCGTCTGCGATGCGAGCTATTCGACGTGGATGCTCACCCACTGGACCCGCGATCGCAAGCGCGGGCCGAAAATGCCGCTCGCTGCAGCGGTCAGGGCGCTTACGTCAGAGACCGCCGAAGCGGTGGGCTTCCGCGATCGCGGGCGGATTGCGGCAGGTTACAAAGCCGATCTCAACGTGATCGACTATGGCGCCCTCCGCCTTGGCCAGCCGCATGCAGCCTACACGCTGCCCGGCGGCGGCAAGCGGATCATTCAGCATGCCCATGGTTTCGACGCGACAATTGTCGCAGGCGAGATCACCTATCGCGACGGCCAGCCGACCGAGGCATTGCCGGGCAAGCTGGTCCGCGGCCCGCAGGCAGCGCCGATGGCATGACGCCGCCCCGCACGCTCTACCAGAAGCTGTGGGACGACCATTGCATCGAGACCTATCCGGACGGTCAGGGCCTGATCTGGGTGGACCGGCAGCTGCTGTATGAGGCGACGAGTTTCCAGGCGCTGCAGGGATTGGAGAAACGCGGCCTGCCCGCACTCCGGCCGACTGCATCGCTCGCCGTGCCCGACCATGTCATCCCCACGCACCATCGCAACCCATCCGCATTCAGCGAATCAACCCGGCGGCTGCTCGACGCGATGTTCGAGCGCTGCGGCCGTCAGGGTATCCCGGTGATCCCGCTCCATGACGAGCGCCAGGGTATCGTCCATGTCATCGGCCCCGAACAGGGCTTCACCTTGCCAGGGCTGGTGATGGTCTGCTGCGACAGCCACACCTGCACCAACGGCGCCTTCGGAGCACTCGCCTTCGGGATCGGATCGTCGGAGTTCGAGCATGTGCTGGCGACACAAACGCTGGTCCAGCCGAAGCTCAGGTCGATGCGAGTGCGTGTAACCGGCGAGATGGGGCCGGCCATATTCGCCAAGGACATCATCCTCGCGATTATCGGCCGGATCGGCCATGACGGAGGAGTCGGCCACGCCATCGAATTCGCCGGGTCGGTCGTCACGAGCCTGTCGATGGAAGGCCGGATGACGATGTGCAACATGGCGATCGAGGCCGGCGCGCGCTCAGGCCTGATCGCCCCCGATGAAACCAGCTTCGCTTACCTGAAAGGCCGGGCGATGGCGCCATCAGGTGCAGCCTGGGACATGGCGGTCGCCTATTGGCAGACGCTGCCCAGCGATCCGGACGCGGTGTTCGACAAGGATGTCGAAATCGACATGACAGGTATATCGCCCCGCGTCACATGGGGCACATCGCCCGAACAAGTCACCGGAATCGGCAACACTGTCCCCGATCCCGGCGATGCTCCCGACCAGGCACGGCAGGCGGCATGGCTGGCAGCGCAGGCCTATATGGATCTTAAGCCCGGCACAGCGCTCAGCGGTGTGCGCATCGACAAGGCCTTCATCGGCTCCTGCACCAATGCCCGCCTTGACGATCTGCGCGCCGCCTCGGCGGTGGTGAAGGGACGCAGGGTTGCGGATGGCGTCCATGCCATCGTGGTGCCCGGTTCGGGGCTGATCCGTACCGCGGCCGAAGCCGAGGGTATCGACCGGATATTCATCGAAGCCGGATTCGAATGGCGGCTGCCCGGCTGCTCGATGTGCTTCGCCAACGACCTCGACAGCGTCAGCCCGGGGGAACGCTGCGCGTCGACCAGCAATCGCAATTTTGAGCATCGTCAGGGGGTCAACGCGCGGACCCATCTGATGAGCCCGGCGATGGTTGCCGCTGCTGCCGTCACCGGCCGGCTTACCGATGTCCGGGAGCTTTTGGCATGAGGGCCTTTACGCGACTGAGCGGCATCGCCGCTCCGCTTCCGCGGCGCAACGTCAACACCGACGATATCTATCCGAACCTCGGCGGTGCCGCGATCACCGACCCCGAAGCAATGGGCCCATGCGCCTTCGGCAACTGGCGCTGGAATGCGGATGGCAGTCCCAGGCCTGATTTCATCCTCAACCAGCCACCCTATGACCGGGCGCAGATCCTCATTGCCGGGGCCAATTTCGGCTGCGGATCGGCGCGTGAGCAGGCGGCGTGGTGCATGAACGCGATCGGACTGCGCTGCATCATCGCGCCGAGTTTCAGTGACATCTTCTACGGCAACTGCCTGAAGAACGGCATGCTGCCGGTCCGCCTCAGCGAAGATGCGACAGATGCACTTAGCGCTTTTGTCTCCGATCCGGCGAATGCGACACTCGACGTCGATCTCGATGCCCGGACTGTGACCCGATCCGACGGCTGCGTCGCCATCTTCGACATCTCACCGCGCGACCGGCAGCGGCTGCTCGCCGGAGTCGATGATATCGGCGCGACCTTTGCGATCATGGACCGCATCCATGCTTTTGCGGCAGACTATCATCATCGACGGCCGTGGCTCGCCGACGAAAGAGGAGCAGATTGATGGGCGCGCTGGACCAGATCAGCACCGAGAGCGCGACGCGGCGCACGATCGAGGCAACCCGCTTCCGCTATGACGAGCTGCCGGCCGATGTCGTTTCGCTGGCCAAGATCTGCCTGCTCGATCTGGTCGGCGTGGCACTGGCGGGTGCCAGTCACCGTTCGGTCGAGATCCTCGTCGAGGAAGCCGAGACCCGGGGAGACGCAGCGGCTTGCACGATCATGGGCCGCCGCGACCGCACCGGCCCTCTGGACGCCGCGCTGATCAACGGCACTGCCGGCCATGCGCTGGACTATGACGACGTCAACATGGCGATGAACGGCCATCCGACGGTTCCCGTCGCGCCCGCCTTGTTAGCGCTGGCCGAGCAGAACCGGCTGGACGGCAAGGCGCTGCTCGCCGCTTTCGTCACCGGCTATGAGGCGGGTGGCCGGATCGGCAGTCTCGTCCAGCCGAGCCACTATGCCCGAGGCTTCCACATTACGGCCACGGTCGGCACGCTCGCGTCATCGCTCGCCGCCGCTGCCCTGCTCGGCCTCGACGATGCCGGCCGCGAGACAGCGCTGAGCATTGCCATATCCTTCGCCTCAGGGATCACGAGCAATTTCGGGACGATGTGCAAACCGCTCCACGCAGGAAGAGCCGCGCAGAACGGCCTCATGGCAGCCCGGCTTGCCCGGCGCGGATTCACGGCCAACAGCCGAATGCTTGAAGCCTATAAGGGCTTTGCAGGCGTCTATGGCGACGGCATAGCTGCGGCGATCGACGTGGCCGAGCCGCGCAACGGCTTTCATATCCGCGACAATCTCTTCAAGCACCACGCCGCATGCTACGGCGTCCATGCCTCGATCGAAGCTGCACATGATCTGCTCGCCCGGGGAATCAAGCCGGAGGCCGTAAACAGCCTGCTGGTCCGCGCACCGGTGATCGCGCGTGACATCTGCAACATCCCCGAGCCCGAAACGGGCGACGAGGCGAAGTTCAGCTTCCGACTCGCCGTAGCCCTCGGCATGCTCGGTGCGGACACCGCCGACCCCGCGCTCTACAGCGCGGCGACCGCTGCCGACCCCCGCTATGTCGCGATGCGCGACCGGGTGCATGTCGAGTTCGTGCCCGAGTTCACCAACAATGCCTGTGAGCTGATCGCCGAACTCAGCGACGGCAGCCAGACCGTTGCCAGTTACGACAGCGGTACGCCGCTTGGCGATACGCCGCGCCAGCGTTCACTGATCACCGCCAAGTTCGACAGCCTGGCGATCCCCGTACTGGGCCCGGCCAAAGCCGCCCGGCTGCGCGACGGTCTGCTCGAGCTCGAAGAGTGCGACGATCTCGGTGCGTTGCTTTCCCTGACGCGGCCCGACTGAATGTCGCGCGAGGACCCTTCCGCGAGCCAGCGCGTCCCGCTGCAAAACTGGACGATGTTGCTGTTGCTGACGCTGGTCAGCGTCGGCTTCACAATGGATCGGCAGGTGCCGATGATCGTCGCCGAGCTGGTGAAGCACGAGTTCCAGCTTTCCGACGCCCAGCTCGGCCTGTTCCAGGGGCTGGCCTACAGCCTTTCCTATGCGGTTGCAGGGCTGTTGATGGGCCCGGTCGTCGACCGTCGCAACCGCGCCCGGCTGCTCGCCGGCATGCTGTTCCTGTGGAGCGGATTGACCGCGATCACCGCCGCGGTGGGTTCCTATTTTCAACTACTCGCCGCGCGCTTCGCGGTGGGTGCGACGGAGGCGAGCGCCTCGCCAAGTTCCTTGTCGATCATTGCCGACATATTCCCGCCGGCCCGGCGCGGCCTGGCGATCGGCCTGTACAAGATGGGCACGCCGCTCGGCTATTTCGCCGCGAGCGTCGGCTGCGGCTATATCGCCAGCACCTATGGCTGGCGCGCGGCCTTCCTTGCCGCCGGCATTCCCGGCATGCTGCTGACCATCGCGCTGCTGCGCTGGCTGCCCGAACCGAAACGCGGCGCGATGGAAGCCGGAGGCGGGGCAAAGCCCGAGCCGATCCCATTTCTCAAGGTGCTGAAGCTCACGTGGCGCGCTCCCGGCATCGGCCTGATGATTTTCGGGCTTGTCATCTACAGCTTCGCCAATGTCGGCGCTCAGGCATTCGTCGTGCCCTTCCTGCAGCGGGCTCATGGCATGCCGCTGATCCAGGCCGCCTCCTATTTCGGCATCGCTTCGGCGATCGGAGGGATCAGCCCGGTGCTGTTCGGCCTGATCAACGATCGGGCGACCCGGGGGGGCATCCAGCGTGCTGCCTGGGTCTGCGCGGGCATCGGCGCGGTGACCCTCGTCGCTGGCATGCTGATGGCGACGACTGGACTGGTCTGGCTGCTGGTGGGCGCGCTGATCCTCTGGCAGGTTCTGATGCTCGGCATATCGGGGATCAATTATGCCACCCTGCTCACCCTGTCGCCGCCCGGCGCGCGCGGCACCCTGATGTCATTCATATTGATCTCGACGAACCTGATCGCAATCGGGCTGGGGCCTTGGGTGACAGGTCTGCTCTCCGACCATCTCGGCGCCACCGGCGTGGCGCTACGCACTGCAATCATCATTATGATATCACTCAATATTTTTGGTATAGTCGCCTATGCGGGAGCGGCCTGGCAGCTGGGCCGCACGCGAAAGATCTGACGGAGAGGAAAAGGAAGATGGGCGTTCAATTCGAACCGGTGAACCCGGAGTTCGTCGCCCGCGCGACGAACATCGACCTGCGCAAGCCGGTCAGTGCCGAAGACAAGGAAGCGATCGTCAAAGCTTGCGATCGCTATGGCGTCCTCGTTTTCCCCGGCCAGCTACTCAGCAAGGAAGAGTTGATCGCCTTCGGCCATATGTTCGGCGAGGTCGACAAAACCCTGCAGCAAAAATTGATGAATCATATCCAGAATCGGCTCGGCACCGATGAGATCACCGACATCTCGAACCTCGACGCCGACGGCAATGTCGCGGGTGCCACCCACTGGGCCACGATCACCACGGTCGGCAATCGCTTCTGGCACTCGGACGGCTCATACAAGGAATTGCCGATCCGCTATTCGATCCTGAACGCGGTGACCGCCGTGAGTTGGGGCGGCGAGACCCAATATGCCGATCTGCGGGCCGCTTATGATGCGCTCGACGACGTCACCCGGGCGATGGTCAGCGACAAGGTCGGCCGCTTCTGGTCGCACAACACCCGCGACCAGCTACGCATTCCCGACAGCGAGAAGGACCGCGCTGCCTTCCCCAAATCGCGCTGGCCGCTCGTACGCACCCATCCGGGTTCAGGTCGAAAGTTGCTGTGGGTCGACAGCAAGCTGTGCGAGATTGAAGGTCTGCCGCTTCCCGAAGGCCGCGCGCTCGCCTTCGAACTGATCGAGCATATCGGCCAGCGCGAGCGGGTTTACAGCCATAAATGGACACCCGGCGACCTCGTCATGGCGGACAATCGGAGCGTTCTCCATCGCGGACGCCGTTTCGATCATAGCGAGCGCCGTGAGATGCGCCGGGTCGAGACCAATGACGACGTCAAGTCGCTGGGCGTTGTTGCATGACTTGCTTCATCCTGATCCACGGCGGCGCGCATGGCGGCTGGTGCTGGGATCGGCTGGTGCCGGAACTGGAGAAACTGGGGCATCGCGCACTCGCCCCCGACCTTCCGGGCATGGGGGATGACACGACGCCGATCGAGCTGGTCACCATAGCAGGCTGGGCCAGCTTCGTTGCCGATCTCGCGCGCGACCAAGGCGAGCCTGTGCTCCTGGTCGGACATAGCCGCGGCGGCCCTGTTATCAGCGAGGTCGGAGAGCTCGATCCGGACGCGGTGCTGGGGCTCGTCTATCTCTCGGCGATCCTCCTGCCCCACGGCAAGATAGCGATGGACCTGTTCGACGCCAGCACCAGTCCGGTGATGGAAGGGGCCAGGCTGACCGATGATCAGAGCGCCGTGATCATCGATCCGGATGCCGCCAGTCGGGTATTCTACAACACCGCCAGCGAAGCGGACGCGCGTTGGGCGGCCTCACGGCTGAGCCCCGACCCGGTGGCGGCGAACCTGACACCCTGCACCGCGACGGCCGAGCGCTGGGGCAAGCTGCCCCGCGCGTTCATCGAATGCACTGAAGACAACGCCCTGCCTCTGTCCTTGCAGCGATCAATGCAAGCCGAACTGCCATGTGACCCGGTGATCACCCTGACGAGCGATCACTCGCCATTCCTGTCGATCCCCGGCGCCACCGCCGAAGCGCTCGACCGGATCGTGCGCGCATTCGCGGCGCGGTCCGTCGCCGCTGTTTGAGCAAGCCTAAATCGCCGGGCAGCCGTCAGCCTCGCCGGTTGCCCACACTCCGAAATCGTCGGGCGCGCGATTCCGGCGCTCGCTCTCGATGCGTTGCTGCTCGGCGGCGAACCGCTTGTTGAGTTCGGCCTCGCCGACACCGAGCGAAGTCGCAATGTCCGCCGCCTGCGAGCGATAGCTGGCTGCCAACGACAGCTGATCCGCCGCGTTGCTCGCCTCGGGGAGGTCCTCTTCCTCCTCTCCAGCCGGCAGCTTTGCCGCGGTATCCAGCTTCACCGCGCAGCCGATCGCCAACTCCAGTTCGTCGCTGTTCTCGCCGCTCTGCTCTTCCGCCGCAGCTTCGCGATCGTCGGCTGGAGGGGTTTCCTCATCGCGGCTGCACGCACCGAGCCCAAACAGGGCACCGGCGATCATCATTGCCCGAAACGCGGGCCCGGTGCGCAAGCTCAACACATTGGCTGCTGACTTCAGCTGAGCTTGTAAAGCTCGCGGATATTGTCGCGCAGGATCCAGTCCGTCTGCTGCTGCGTCAGATGTTTGGTCTGCTCGGCCAGTATCTCCTGGCTCCACGGCCAGGTCGAATCCGAATGCGGGAAGTCGTTGGCCCAGAGCAGGCGCTGGGGGTTGACCTGGTTGACGTTTTGGAAGGCAACCCAGTCGTCCTGGAAGGTCAGCCACACATTTTCGCGGAAATAGTCGCTCGGCATCCGCTGCAGCTCGATCGACTTGTTCCAGAACCGGTGCCGCTTATAGGCATGGTCCATCCGGTAACAATAATGGGGTGCCCAGCCGGCATCGGCCTCGACGCAAACCAGCTTGAGGTTCGGGTGCCGATCGAACACGCCGCTGAGGATGAACATGCCGATGATGTCCTGGCAGCCGCGGATGATCGCCGCGAAGCCGTTGAGGCTTGGGCCACGGGTACCCCAGCCAAAATCCTTCCCTGCGGTCAGGATGTGGAAGCTGATCGGCATGTCGAGCTCGACTGCCGCCTTCCAAAGCGGATCGAACACCGGGCTGTCATAATCTTCCTCGGTCGCGGGCCGGCCGGGCATCATTACACCCTTGAAACCCATTTCCTTCATCCGGCGGAGATCCTCGATCGTCTCCGACACCGAACGGACCGCGGTCTGGCCAAGGCCGAAGAGTCGGTCCGGCGCCGCGGAAACAAACTCCTGGAGCCACCGGTTATAGGCCCACATGCAGGCCTGCTTATATTCGGCATCATCGAGCGTGCAGAGCAGCATGCCGATGGTCGGGTAGATGAACTCGGCGGCGATACCGTCGCGGTCCTGATCGGCGAGACGGACCTTTGGATCCCAGCCACCACGGTGCAGCGCCTCGAACTTGTCGCCCTCGACGCGGATATCTTCGGGCCGCTTACCGGCGGCTGCGATCGTGTTGAGCGGTATCAGATTGGGCATACCTTCGACCTTGAAGCGGTCGCCGCCGCCATCAGGCACCTCGACGACGACCGGCGCGCGGTCGCGGAAGGCGGGATCGATAAAATCGATATAACAGTTCGGCGGCTCAACAATGTGCGAGTCGGCCGAAATCGGTCTTGTGTCCAGCATGAGTCCTCTCCTCCCCGAGCGGATCAGCGCCCGCCCGTTACGCGGTGTCACTCATATCAGAAGCTGATGCCCGGTCCAATGTGTCATGCCGGGTCGTTCGCTAGCCCCGGTCAAGCTCAAGACTGAGGCAGGTTCGCCACAAATTCAGCCGTTTCTGCCGCGTCGTCCCATCCATCGTCGAATGGAAAGAGGCCGAATGGCCCCTCATTCGACCGGCAGCTTCGAGCGATTCGTCAAGGCCGTAGCCGACGCTGGCCAGCATAGCGGCACCCAGTGCTGTCGTTTCCACATTGGCGGGACGTTCGACGGGAATATCGAGGATGTCGGCCAGATCCTGGGAGATCCAGTCGTTGGCGCTCATGCCGCCATCGAGTCTGAGCATAGCCCATGGCGAACTGTCCGCCGCATAGGCGCGCTTCAGATCATTCATCTGGTGCGCCATGGATTCGAGCGCGGCGCGCACGATGTGCGCGCGGGTCGTTCCCTGGGTCAGCCCACTGATCAAACCGCGCGCGTCGGGCCGCCAGTGTGGCGCACCCAGCCCGGCAAGTGCCGGTATGATGCAGACGCCGGCATTATCCGGGACAGAACGGGCGAGGTCTTCGCTCTCGGTCGCGGTCGAAATAAGTCCGATCTGGTCGCGCAGCCATTTTACGAGACTGCCTGCGACGAACACCGAGCCCTCGAGCGCATAGATCCGCTTGCCATTGCATTGCGCCAGCACGGTCCCGAGAAGGCGGTTCTCAGAGCGCGGAAGTTCATGACCGGTGCTCGCCAACACGAACGCACCGGTGCCGAGCGTCGCCTTCACCTGGCCGGGAAGGAGGCAATTCTGACCGATCGTCGCCGCCTGCTGGTCGCCGGCGAGGCCGCAGATCGGAATGGGTGCTCCGAAAAGCTCGGGCAGAGTGGCGCCGAAATTGCCCGCACTGTCGACAATCTCCGGCAGGGCCCCGACCGGGACACCAAGCAGATCGAGCAGTTCCGGGTCCCAGCTCGGCCCGTCCAACGGCATCAGCATGGTCCGGCTGGCGTTGGTTGCATCGCTGATATGAAGCCCGCCGGTCAATTTCCAGACAAGCCAGCTTTCGACCGTGCCGAAGGCCAGACCGCTGCCAAGCCCGGCGGCTTCGGGGACATTTTCGAGAATCCACCGCATCTTGGTGCCGGAGAAATAGGGATCAAGCTCCAGGCCGGTGCGCTGCCGGATCAGCATCTCGAATCCCTCGGCGCGCAGACGATCGCAGGCCTCAGCGGTGCGGCGATCCTGCCACACGATGGCGCGGCAAACCGGTTGGCCGCTGCGCTTGTCCCAGGCGACGACTGTCTCGCGCTGGTTGGTGATGCCGATCGCCGCGATACGATCGGCCCCGCCGGCTTTTTTCACCATCTTTCGCGCGCAGCCGAGCGTCCTGTCCCAGATCTCCGCGGCATCATGCTCAACATAGCCGTCCGCCGGATAATATTGCGTCAGCTCGGCCTGCGCGGTGGTGGCGACGGTGCCATCAAGATTGAACAGCATGGCGCGCGTCGACGTCGTGCCTTCGTCGAGAACCAGTAGAAATCGTTCCTGCGCCATTGCCCGTCCCCGAATCATTTGGCCGTTGCCGCGAGATAAGCTGCCAGCGCTTCCACCTGTCGTGCATCCATCCGGAGGCCCAGCTTGGTTCGCCGCCACAAAATATCCTCGATGGTGTGCGCCCATTCGCGGTCGACCAGATAGCGGACTTCGCATTCGGTCAGCCCATGGCCGAAATGACGTCCGCATTGTTCGAGCGATCGGGCAGCCCCGAACATCTCGGTCGTGAGCGTGCCGTAGCTGCGCACCAGCCGCAGGATCCAAGCAGCTTGGAAGAAGGGATAGCGAGCGGCCAGGTTCGCCCGCAGGGCCTCCACCCCTTCGACCGGGAAATCCCCGCCCGGCAGCGGATGGCGATCACTCGCAAAGCCGTTGGTCAATATCGGCAAGCGGTGCGCCAGCCTGTCCATCGCTTCGTGCGCAAGGTGTCGATAGGTGGTGATCTTGCCGCCGAAGACCGACAGCAACGCTGCCCCTTCATCTTCCGGCGTCAGCTCGAGGCTGTAACCGCGGGTGGCGGCTTCCGGCTTGCCCGAGCCGTCGTCGATCAGAGGGCGTACTCCCGAATAGGTCCATACCACGTCGGCCGGCCGGACCTCGCGACGGAAATAGAGGCTGGCGCCGTCGCACAGATAGGCGATCTCCTCGTCGGTGGCGCGTACCTCTGCAAGACTCTCCTGATGGTCGCGGTCGGTCGTACCGATCAGGGTGAAATCCTGTTCATAGGGGATAGCGAAGAAGATCCGTCCGTCAGGCAGCTGGAAAAAATAGGAAAATCCGTGATCGAACAGGGCAGGGACAACGATATGCGACCCCCGAACGAGCCGCATCCGCCGGTCGGTCGGCTCGCTCGCCCGGTTCAGCAGCGCCATCACCGAAGGGCCGGCAGCATTGACCACTGTACGCGCCCGGAAGCCCCCGGCCGACGTTTCGATCGCCCAATGATCCTGCTTTCGGACCAGCGACACGACCTCGGTACGAGTGCGCACTTCGGCGCCGCGATCGGCCGCGTCGCGGGCATTCAGGACGACCAGCCGGGCATCGTCGACCCAGCAGTCCGAATAGACAAACCCCCGGGCGAAATCCGGCTTCAGCGGCGTGCCGGCGGGGTGGCTGGCCAGGTCAATCGACTCAGTCGCAGGCAGGCGCTTGCGGCCGCCGATATGGTCATAGAGGAACAGGCCCAGGCGGAGCAGCCACCGTGGTCGCAGGCCATGAATATAGGGCAGCACGAAGCGCATCGGCCAGACGATGTGAGGTGCGATCGCCCATAGCCGTTCGCGCTCGCTGAGCGACTCTCGCACCAGTCCAAACTCATAATGTTCGAGATAACGCAGTCCGCCGTGGATCAGCTTGGTCGAAGCCGATGAGGTGCCCTGCGCAAGATCACCGCGTTCGAGCAACACCACCGACGCGCCGCGCCCCGCTGCTTCCCGTGCGATGCCGCAACCGTTGACGCCACCACCGATCACGGCGACGTCGAAGATCGTCTCAGCAGGTGCGTGCGCCTTCATGGCTCATCCCATCAGATGTCGAGCGGCCCATGCTGGAGATGAGGCAGCACATGACGGGAGAAGAGATCGGCTTCGGCGGCATGCGGATAGCCGGACAGGATGAAGGCTTCGATCCCCTGGGCCTGATAGGCGCGCAATTTGGCGAGGACCTGATCGGGATCGCCAACGATCGCAGCACCGCAACCCGATCGCGCGCGGCCTATGCCGGTCCACAGATTGTCCTCAATGAAACCGTCCCCGCCGGCAGCGCTTCTCAGTTCGGCCTGACGCTGCACACCGACATTTTTAGCGTCGAGCGACTTCTCGCGGATCGCCCTGCCGATTTCGTCATCGAGTTTCGACAGCAACCTGTCGGCAGCGGACCGCGCCTCTTCCTCGGTCTCGCGGACGACGACATGCACCCGATAGCCGAACCTCAGTTTACGCCCGAAGCGCGCCGCCCGCTGCTGCATGTCGTCGATCGTCTCGCGGACCTTGTCCATTGTGTCGGGCCACATCAGATAGACATCGCATCCCTCGGCAGCGCATTCGCGGGCATCCTCGGACAGCCCGCCGAAGTAGAAGGCGGGGCATTTGCCGGAGATGGTCGTGATGCGCGGCGGATCGAGCTTGAGCTGATAGAACTCGCCCTGGTGATCGAGCGAACCGCCGTCGAGCAGGATACGGACGATCTTCACCACCTCTGTCGCCCGCGCGTAGCGCGCTTTTCCCGACAGAGTCTCCCCCGGCATGTCCGACGAGATGATGTTGACGTTCAGCCGGCCGCCGGTGTTCGCTCCATTGGGCCCAAGAATACGGTCGAGCGTCGCAATACGTCGCGCCAATTGCGGAGGCCAATCCTCGCCGATCCGAGTTGCCCAGAGCAGTTTGATCCGCCGAACCTGGGTCGCGACAGCCGCTGCGAAAGCGGTCGTGTCCAGGCCAAGTTGATAGCCCGACGGCAGAAGGATATTATCGAAGCCACCCTTCTCGGCCTGCAGGACGATGTTGCGGCAATGCTCCCAGCTCGACTGGAGCCGCGGATCGGGAACCCCGAGGAATTCATAGTCGTCGTCGCAAAGCGCGGAAAACCACGCCACTTCGCATTGCTGCGCCATAACAGCCTCCTAGCCTCTATCCACCGCCACCGTTCAGGGCAGCCTTTCCCCGCGTGCCGCGACGAACACCGCATACCATTGCTCGCGCGTCCAACGGACTTCGCGCGCCCTCGCCCCCTCGGCGATGCGCGCCGCCTGCTGCGATCCGATGATCGGCACGATTCCGGCAGGATGGGCCATCAGCCAGCTATAGGCGGCGACAGCGAGCGAAACGCCCTGATCTGCGGCAAAGGCATCGAGCGCGGCGGCGACATCCTTTTCGCGCTGCGTCGCGGGGCTGGCGAGCTGGCCGCCGCCGAGCGGCGACCAGGCCAGCGGAATGAGGCCGAGCATCATCGCCTGATCAAGTTCGCCATTCTCGAAGCAGCTTATCCGCAGCGGACTGATCTCGGGCTGGGTTGCGACGAGCTTGTGGCCGAGAAATTGCTGAAGAGCCGCAACCTGGTGGACGGTGAAGTTGGATACGCCGAGCGTCCGGATCTTTCCGGCGGCAACGGCATCGTCGAGCGTACGGGCCACTTCCTGGGGATGGGCGAGAATATCGGGGCGGTGAATCTGCCACAGATCGACAGTGTCGACGTTCAGTCGTCGCAACGACGCATCGATTGCTTCGACAAGGTACGCATCGCCCTGATCATATGGGAGCGGAGGGCGAATGCCCCCCTTCGTCGCAAGCACCATCCGGTTGCGCAGGGCAGGTTCGGCCTTCAGCACAGACCCCAACATCGACTCGGCATCGCCGAAGCCATTGCTGCCATCGAAACCATAGATGTCAGCGGTGTCGAGCAGGGTTATCCCGGCATCAAGCGCGGCATGGACCAGCCGCGCAGCCTCCGCCACCGTCCGTCCGTCCTCGGCAAGACGCCACATGCCCCAGGCGATCGGCGAAATAGCGATGCCGCTCGCGCCCAGCAGGCGATGGACGGGAGGCTGGGAAATAAGACTCATGTACGTTTCCTGCGTGGCGGCGCGACGGAACCGCGCTCGATCAGTTGGTGGGGAAGGCGGCGGTGCGCGATGTCACCGCCGGCAATGAGGATGTCAGTTGCCGTATGGGCTAGATTGAACATCGGCTGATGAATCGTCGTGAGCGGCGGCCAGACAGTACGGGCGAGCGTAGTGTCGTCGAAGCCGGCGACAGAGAGGTCTCCGGGCAGGTCGAGACCGCGGTCATGCGCCACCGCCAGAACTCCGGCCGCCATGTCGTCGTTCGACGCGAATATCGCGGTCGGCGGCTCAGGCATGTCGAGAAAGCAGGACCCCGCCGCCACGCCGCTGTCGAAGTCGAATGCACCATTGGCGACGAGCTGGGGTTCGTAGGAGATTCCGGCGCGGTCGAGCGCCCGGCGATACCCGAACAGGCGATCGTCGGACGCCATGTGGTTGGGATGGCCCTTGATGAAACCTATCCGGCGATGCCCCATGTTGATCAGGTGGGTCGTCATGTCATCGGCCGCCTGGGCATCGTCCATATAGACCGAACTGGTCAGAGCATGGTTGGTGCCTGGCGAGATGCGCACGAACGGAATGTCGAGCGCCTCGAGTGCGCGCAGCACCCCGTCGCAATCCGTGACCGGCGACGACAGGATGATCCCGTCGACATGGGTTTCGGTGACAAGTCCCCGAACCTGATCGCCCACGCTCGGATCGGCAACATCGACCGGCTGGGCGAGCAGACGGATGCCGTCGGCCTGGCAGCGGGACCAGCAGCCATTCTGAATCTGGAACATATAATAGGGGCTGTGATTGTCGTAGATCAGCGCAATCTGGTTCGACTTGGCACCCGACAGGATGCGCGCGGCGATGCTCGGTCGAAAATCGAGTTCGCGCATCGCCTCTTCGACCCGCGCGCGGGTTTCCGTGCTGACATATGGATGTGCATTGAGCACCCGGCTGACCGTCTTCACGGCCACCCCGGCGCGTGCCGCGACATCCCTGATGTTAGACCGTTCGCTCATCGCCCAAGCACCCCTGGCAAGGCCGCGAACAGCCCCGAAAATGCGCTGTCAGGCCGATAGAAGACCGGCGGCCGACCGACCGGTGCGGCCACCACATGACAACCCGGGTCGAAGTCCTCGCCGCTCCAGACCGAACGCCAGGATTGTTCTCCCGGGAGCACGACCTCGCGCGACGTAATCCCTTCCTCGATCACCGGCGCCACCAGCAGGTCACTACCGTAAAGGAACTGGTCCTGCACGGTCCACGCTTCCCGGTTGTCGGGATGATGAAGAAAGAGCGGGCGTTGCGCGGGAAGACCGGTCAACCTCGCTTCGTCGCAAAGATGACGGACATAAGGTGCGAGATGAGCGTGCACCTGGCTCCAGCGCGCAAAGCAGGCCAGCAATTCGCTGTCGCTGTCATATTGGACATTGTCGTCGGGCCGGTTGCCCTCATGGCTGCGCATCACCGGCGCGAATGCGGCAAGCTCGCACCACCGCTTGAGCAACTCACGCGTCCGGACATTGCCGTGGAGCGAGGTATAGCCTCCGCAATCGGAGTGGCTGTAGGCATTGCCGACGAGCCCGGATGAGAGCGCACCGGTGATCACCGTACCGATGCCGTCGTGCCGGGTGAAATCGACTGACTGATCGCCTGCCCAGAGCAGCGGGCAATGGCGCTGAACCCCCGAGAATCCGGCCCGCATGAAGAACAGGGCATCGCCGGTCCGGCCACGCATGCTGAGGGCGAGAGCATTGACCTCAGCCCACAGCACCGGCCAGCGATTATGCGCCTCCATCGGATCCGACCCGTCTGCAAGGCGAAGATCGACCGGAAGATACTCGCCGAAATCGGCCATCCAGCCGTCGATTCCCTTGTCGAGCATTTCGCGGCTGAGGACTCGCTCGGCAAACCAGGCGCGGGTCTCGACCCGGGTAAAATCGACCACGCCGCATTCAAACTCGCCGAATTCGACGAGATAGGGTTCGTCGCTGTCCTGCCGCAACGCGAAGTGACCGCCGGCTGCGGCCTCGGCGAAAAGCTCGCCATCGACGGCCAGATAGGGATTGGCATAGGCGAGAAAGCGGATGCCCCGCGCCTTCAGCGCCGCGATCCGTGTGCCGAGGGCCGGATAGCGCTGCTCGCTACGCGAGCCGATCTGCCAATCCCAGAACAGGCGCCGTCCGAAGCTCGTCTCGCGAACCCCTGCCCAGTCTTCGCACCACAGGCCGGAAATCGAGGTCCCGGCTTCAATGAAACGCTCAAGCCGATCAAAACTGCTTTCGCCGGACTTCAGGCCGACAATGGCTCCGCTGATCGCCCAGTCCGGCAGGGCAGGCTGGCGACCGAAGCGTTCAGAGAGTTTTCCGACCAGGGCGGCAGGTTCGACGGCTGCAAAAAATTCGAAGCGCGCACGGCTGCTCCACACTTCAACCCGATGGGCCGCAGTATCGCTGAAATCGAGAACGCTGTAGCAGCTCTCGTCGAGATGTACCGCCAGCCAGCGCGAAGTCAGGAAGGTTGGCTGAGGGTAGTTGGTGTTCCAATAGTCACCGCCCGCCATAGCCTGCTCGTCCATCAACCGGGTCAGCCTGGTGCTCTTGTCACGCCCTACTCCCGGTTCGCTTGTCCACATCGGGAAGCGCCGGCCATTAAGGGCGAGGTAGCTCATCTGCTCGCCGCCACCCCAGACGCATTCCCCCGCTTCGGCATGGAAGGACAGGACAAGCCGGTCGAAACCCGGCTCAAGCGCTTCCACCGTCAGACCGCTTCCGCAAAGGCTAAAGCGTGCGACATCGCGGTCGGCGTGGCGGAGGGTGACTTCGCTGCCCGCGACGACGAACTGGAGGGGGACGATCGAATCGGTCGGGTTATCCTCGATCCGGAAATTGCCGAGGACCATCTCGATCCGGGGCTGGCCACGGGCCATGACCAGCGATGGACAGTCGAAACGATGCCGCAGCAGCAAATGTCCCTCGAATTGAAGGTCGAAGCCATCAGAATGAGCAACGAATGCGAGATTCAAGCGGCTTCATCCTCTTCCCGGACATGCATTCCCACGGCGGACGGTTCGCCACCGGTAGGTGTATGACACCGCTTGACATAAAGTCGATTTCCTCGCAACACAAGGCGCAAGCAGCAGGCTCCAAGGGGGCCTTGCCCGATTTCAACATGCAGCGGAGCCCGAAATTCCGCGCCATCATAGGGGGAGGAAAACCCATGATTTCGTTGCTCCGTGCTTCGTCTGCCATGTCGCTGGCGGCCTTTGTCCTGGCCAATGCGGCCCCAGCCTTCGCCCAGTCTCCCGACGAAAGCGAAGATTCCGTCGCCGAAATCGTAGTGACGGCCCAGAAGCGCTCCGAGAAGCTTCAGAAGGTGCCGGTCGCGGTGTCCGTTCTGTCGGGCCAGGCTCTGGCCGTGGCCGCACGGCCCAGCATCGAAAGCGCCGCCCAAATGGTCCCGTCGCTCAACTTCCTGAAGTCGGGAACCACGCTCAACCAGACGATCTTTCTGCGGGGCGTCGGCACGGCGACCTTCTCGATCGCCGGCGAACCATCGGTATCCACGGTCGTCGACGGCGTCGTCTATGCCCGCTCAGGCGAAGCCTTCAGCGATCTCGTCGACGTCGCCCAAATGGAGGTGCTGCGCGGACCGCAGGGGACATTGTTCGGTAAGAACGCCTCTGCCGGTGTCATCAACATCACGACCCAGATGCCCAAGAACGAACTGTCCGGCAGCGTCGACGCCAGCTATTTCGACCGCAAGGAATATCGCGTCATGGGTGCGATCAACATGCCTCTTGGTGAAAATCTTGCCGGCCGCCTGACCGCCTTTTACGGCGAATATGACGGCAACATCCGCAATCTGACGACTGGCAACCGGGTCAACGGGTACAAGCACCGCGGCGTGCGCGGTCAGCTGCTCTACGAACCCTCATCCGCGCTTCGGCTTTATTTCGCAGCCGATTACTACAAGAATGACGACGATTGCTGCGCCGAGGTGATCGGAACCGGAGCGCTGACGGGCGCCGGCGTTGCGACGACCAGCCTGGCCTTCAATGCGTTGCCGACGCCGCGCGGCGCCAAGACCCGCCAGGTCACCCAGAACCTCGTCACGAGCACGAAGGAGGAAGGCTGGGGCGTTTCTCTCCAGGCCGATGTCGAACTGGGCACTCATTCGCTGACCAGCATCACCGCCTATCGCAGCTGGGACAACACCGAGATCCGCGACGGTGACTGGCTCGATCGCGCCTATGTCGGCTTCAATCAGCTCCATGACTCAGGTCCGCAGACCAGCCATACCTTCACCCAGGAATTCCGCATCGCGTCGCCGACCGACCAGACGGTGAGCTATGTGCTGGGCACTTATTATTCGAACGCCAAATCGCGCCGTATCTTTCGCCGTGACGATATCGTCTGCAGTGCGGCGGCCGGAGCGCCGACCAATGTTCTGATCCCATGCGGAAGCACCAACGCAGCCGCATCGGCTGTTGATTTGCACTGAGATGTGACCCGGGAGGGGCATAAGTTTCCACTGAGAAGTGACCCATGTTTTGACCTCTTCCTTGGCTGATTTGTCAGGGGATACAGGAGTGATCGACATGGCATTATTGAGTGTAATCCGACGCTGGCATTT
>CANJRZ010000022.1 GCA_947476735.1 Sphingomonadaceae bacterium | reverse complement strand
GACATGGGAGAATCCGGAATCCTCGGCTTCCCGCGTTAGCATCACAAAAAGCTGATAACTGATAGAGTTATCGGGAACTATGACGATCGCATTCAAACTTCCTCTCCCGCTGTATTCTTAGCCTTATCCCGCTCGCGGGAGAAGGTTGGATGAGGGTCTTCTTACTTCTTGCAGTTCCCTGCAGAACACCCTCACCGCTGCGACTAAGCTCGCTAAGGCTCGCTCCTCTCCCGCAGGTGGTAGAGGGTTAAGGGGGGCTAAGCCGGCAATAACGGAAGCCGCCGCCGGTGCCTGCGACATAGCCGGACTTGCCTGACTGCCGAGTATAGCCATTGATCACCCGCCTCAGCCGTATGGCGGCAACGTTCGAGGCGATCTCGGCCTTGGTCTCGACAAGGATGAACGCACGCCTGCCGCCATCGGCATCATTGGCATCAAGGACGGCATGTCCCGTGGTGCCCGATCCGGCGAAACTGTCCATGACGATTGCGTCCTTCTCCGGGCACAGGCCGATGATCCAGCGGATGAGAGAACTTGGCTTGGGGGTGTCGAAGACCTTGCTCCCGAAGATTGCCTTGAGCTCGGCAGTACCATCGGCATTGGTACCGACTCCGTCGAGCCAGCTCCCCCAGCCAAATGTCCTGCTCGCGCCGCGGACCTTTTCATAGGGCACCCAGCGCTTGTCCATCCCGTCGACAGTCACGCCCTTGGCAAATGGCCGCATCTCCCAGTGCATCCAGTCCGGATCGATCAGTGTCTTTAACGCGCTCATGTGCTGCGCGCCGATCCGCCAGCGGCCCTGCCTGCCGTCGTTGCGGATCGGCCAGACCTCACTGCCATCGGGAGCGGTGAGGGCGAACCACATGTCCGGTCGATCGTTGCGCTCGCTATGCGCCCCCCATTTGAGATATTCGCGGCCTTTCACATAGGCGCCCCAGCGATCGGCAAAGGATACGCCGACGACCGGCTTCTCTTCCCGCGCGAGCGTGAGGGCGGGTCCCTTCGCGTAGAGCAGCAGATATTCGTGGCCGACCCGGACGAAGCCCTTCTGCTTGCCGCCGCTCGGCTCCGCCTTCCAGGGCGCGCAGGCGATGCGGTTTTCCGCGCCGAAGATCTCCTGCATCACGAGATCAAGATGGCTCAGTTCATGATCGTCGATCGAGACCGCGATAAAGCCGTCCTCACGCAGAAATTCCCGCAGCAGCCGCAGCCGCGGGTAGATCATGCACAGCCATTCGGCTGAACTCGCCTTGTCGCTATAAGCCCAGCCCGCGAATCCGGTGTTGTAGGGCGGATCGATGGTGATGCACTTCACCTTGCCCGCATAGGCCGGAAGCAGCGCCGTGAGCGCCTCCAGATTGTCGCCCTCGACCAGCAGATTGCCCGTTTGGGGATCGCCTGCCGATAGCGCCTTGTCCTCGACAAGCACCCGGCACGGCACGCCGCGGTGACAATCGATCACTGCGGCTTTGCCGATCCAGTCGAGCGTAGGCATGGTGGTGTTGATACAGATTCTTGAGAGGGGAGCCACCCCGATGAACATTCAGACAGACGAACGCGCCCATGCCCGTGCCCGCGAGGTGCGTCAGCGCTTCGTCGCCTGTCCGGGCTTCGAGGAATTTCGCGGAAATATTCCGAGCATTTCACAATGAAGCGCGAGAACGGCATTCTCGAAGTGGCCATGGAAGCAGCTGTTGGTTCGCGACCTCGGTTACCATGTCTCGCATGAGATGCTGGCGATGAAGCTGGACGCGAAGTTGTAGGGAAGTGCGTCGGCTAAAAGCCCTCTCCCTCAGGGAGAGGGTGGGGTGAGGGTTTCCCAAGTCGAATATTTGGCGAGACCCGGGAGTTGCGTGCGACAAGCACAGCGCGCCTGATTTCCTCAAGAACACCATCCAGATTTTCGGTCAGGTCGCTATTCCAAACCGGAGCACAGTGTAACCATGGGCTTCGATGTGCTTGGTCCGGTTGCGATCCTGCTCGGACCGTTGCGCATGTTGGCCGCCATCCAGTTCGACCACGAGCATGGCCTCCAGGCAGGCGAATCGGTGACGAACCCGGCGACGGGGGCTTGCCGACTGAACTTGCGCCTTCGATCTGCCGACTTTTCAGGCACTGCCACAGCTTCGTTTCGACGTCGGTCGCATTGCGCCTCAAGGTGCGTGCAATGGGCGTCATTCTGTTATTCGGCAACGGCAGACACCCTTACCCAACCCTCTCCCTGAGGAGAGGGCTTTTAGGTAGTGCTTTACGCATCCCCATAAGGCTCATCATAGGGCCGTTCGCCTTCGGTCACGATCCGGTACATGATCCGTTCCTCGTCGCCAAAGTCGTGGGCGGCGGCGTGGAGCGAGCAGCGATTGTCCCAGAGCAGCACGTCACCGGGTAGCCAGCGGTGTCGGTAGGTGCGGTCGATCGCGATCGAATGGTCGTGCAGGAAGGTAAGGAGGGCGCGGCTTTCGGCCTCGTCCATCCCGACTATGTTGCCCATCGCGCTCAGTACATTGATATAGAGTGCGCGCCGACCTGTGAGCGGGTGGGTCCGCACCAGCGGATGGATCGCCATCGGATCGGGCTCGCCGTCGCGCAGATGGGCGACGCCCTTCCAGACATGTTCGGCGTGAAGGCCCTGGAGCAGCTTGCGGAAAGCCGGGCTCAGTGCGTCATAGGCGGCATATTGGTTGACGAAGATCGTGTCGCCGCCTGCCAATGGCAAGGTATCCGCCATCAGCACCGAATAGGCGGCCGGGCGCTCGGAAAAGGCGCCGTCGGTATGCCACTTCTCGGTGATGGCTCGCTTTTTGCCGTAGTTCACCAGCTTGTAAACATTCGGCCAGTCGGTGTTCTGGATAAGTCCCGGCGTGTAGCTGACCGTGCCGATCCGCGCACCGAGTCCGGACAATTGACTCGGGGGCTGCTTCTGGTTGCGCAACACTACGACGCACCATTGACTGGCTAGCCGCTTCAGCCGTTCTAGGTCCCCGTCGCTGATCTCGGCGAGATCGATTCCTGACGTGATGTCGACTGCGGTCGAGCCGGTGAGGGGACGGGCTCCGAGGTCAAGCCCGGGCGTTTCTGTCTGATTGCCCATTTCCCCTCCCGATCTGACCCATTCTCAGTTCAGTGCCTCATAGGCCAGCTTCTGCATGAGGAACAGCGCGGTACGGCTCGGTACATCCTGCTGCTCGGCGCCGACCACGGTCTCTGCGGTCAGTTCGACGAAGTCCTGGATCAGGTACATCAGGATGACGTCATTCACCGGATCGGCCTGCCACCAGGTGCCGAAGGCGCCCGGCCAGCCGAAGCTGCCCTCACCGCCAGCGCCCATCGCCTGATGTGCTTCGGTATCCATGATCACCGAGAGACCAAGGCCAAAGCCCATGCTGACCCAGAAGGGGAGGCCCAGGAAGTCCATGTCGCGTTGTGCAGGAGTGAGGTGGTTGGAAGCCATTTTTGCGACCGTCTCAGGCCGCAACAGGCGAACGCCGTCGAGTTCGCCGCCGTTGAGCAGCATGCGCGCGAACCTGAGATAATCGTCGGCGGTCGAGAAGAGGCCTTCGCCGCCGCCTTCGAACATAGGCGGTTCATGGGCGAGCGGCAGCGGGACTTCGCGCAGCGGGCTGCCGTCGGCCGGCTTGGTGTAGAGCTTCGCGAGCCGGTCGACCTTGGACGCGGGCACATGGAAGGCGGTATCGTTCATGCCGAGCGGATCGAAGATGCGCGCCTTGAGCACCTCACCAAGCGGCTTGCCTTCGACCCGCGCGACGAGGAATCCGAGCACATCGGTCGACTGGCTGTAATGCATGCGCTCGCCCGGCTGATAAGCGAGCGGGAAGGAGGCGATCGCCTGCACCCAGTCGTCGCCACCAATCTTGCGAACAAAGGCCGGACCGAGCAGATCGTCATAGCCGCGCGCAAGTTCGCCGGTGGCCGAGAAGCTGTAGGCGAGACCCGAACGATGGATCAGCAGATCTTCGACGGTCGGCTCGCGAATGGCGGGCTCCGTGTCGGCGAGCGGTCCGTCCGGATCCTTCATCACCTTTATCCCGGCGAATTCGGGCAGATGCTTGCTGATCGGGTCGTCGAGCGCGATCCGGCCTTCCTCGACCAGCATCAGTGCAGCGGCTGAGGTGACGGGCTTCGACATCGAGGCGATGCGGAAGATGGTGTCGCGCTGCATTGGCTTTTTCGCGTCTACGTCACGGTGGCCGACCGCGTTGAGCTGGACAACTTCGCCCTTGCGCCAGACGAGCGTCACGAAGCCCGAGACGGCCCCCTTGTCGACGATTTCCTGCAAAGTCTGCGGAATTTTCGCGAGGGTCGCCTGATTGAAGCCGCCTGCCTTGCCGTTCACACCATTCTCCCTGTCGATATTGACGTCATATAAGACCGCCCGGCTTTGCGGGCCGGGCGGTACATAGCCGAATTTGGCGTTGGGGTAAGGGTCAGGCTGACACTTTGGCCGGCATCTTGATCCCATAGAGGCCCATCGCATTCTCGCGAGCGATCTTGCGGACGGTTGCCTCGGGCATCCCCTCGGCATGCCGCCGCAGGACGGACTGGCTCCATGGCCAGGTCGCATCACTGTGGGGGAAATCATTCGCCCACATCAGCCGGTCCGGGTTCATAAGATGCGCGGTCTGCCAGGCGATCGGATCGTCCTGGAAGGTCAGGTAGATATTCTCGCGGAAATAGTCGCCGGGCAGCTTCTGCATGTCCTGCGCGCCGATCGTGAAGCGATGGCGGTTATAGGCATGGTTGAGCCGATTGAGATAATGCGGCGCCCAGCCGGCATCGGCTTCGACGAGGACGATTTTGAGATCGGGATTGCGCTCGAACACGCGACCGAAGACGAACTGAACGACGATGTTCTGCAGCGCCATGATCAGCCGGTTGCCATAGGAGACCGTCTTGACCGTGTTGCTGTTGGGGCCGGCTTCCTTGGCGAGATCCTCGAGCGGATTGTCGCCGTCCGAGCGCGAAGTCAGGATGTGGAAGCTGGGAGGCATGCCGAGCTCGACACAGGCGCGCCACAAGGGATCGAAGCGCGGATCGTGCCAGCCAAACTCGGTCGCCGGACTGCCGGGCAGCATCACACCCTTGAAACCGAGCGCCTTCATCTTCTCAAGATCGCGGACCGCTTCCGCGACCGAGCGGACCGCGGTCTGGCCGAGGCCGAACAGCCGATCGGGAGCGGCGGCGCAGAACTCCTCCGCGAGCCAGCCATTATAGGACTCGAAGCAGGCCTGCTTATAGTCAGGATCGGGGTGATTGCAGAGCATCATGCCAACCGACGGGTAGATGATCTCGCCGATCACGCCGTCCTTGTCCTGATCGGCGATACGGGCCTTGCCGTCCCAGCCGCCCTTATGCAGTTCTTCGAAGGGGACGCCGCACAGACGCATCTTTTCGGGCGGAATGCCAGCGGCGGCGACAATACCGAGCGGTACCTTGCCGGGCATGCCGTCGAACACGAAGCTGTCGCCGCCATCCTCCTCGCGGATCACGCGGGGGGCCGTGTCGCGATATTTCGGATCGATCCGGGCGCTGTAGGTATGGGGTGGCTCGGTGACGTGGGAATCAGCCGAGAAAGCGGCCAGAAAATTGGGATCGTCCAGCGCCATTGCTCTCTCCTATGGCTGCGCTCGTCCGGTTACTCCGGGCTTTACAGACTGTATCATCCGCCAAAGCACGAGTCGTGGCAAGCCATTGCTTCGATTGATCCCGAGGGCGCTGCCGTGCCATGCTGGGCCCGACAAGACGTAGGGGAGAGCTGATTTTGAAGATGGCGAGCAGGATGCTCGAAAATCGGCCGGCGCATGTTCCCGAAGCGCTCGTCCGGGATTTCGATTTCTACGATATCGAAGGGTCGGCGGATGATGTTCATGCCGCCTTCCTTGCCGTGAAGCGTACATTGCCGACTATCTTCTGGACACCGCGCAACGGTGGCCATTGGGTCGTCACCGGCGGGGAACTGATCCGGTCGATCATGCGCAACAATCGCGATTTTTCGAGCCGGTCGACGGTGTTGCCGCCGCTGCCGTCCGATGTTCCGCTCCAGTTGCCGCTCGAGGCCGATCCGCCGCAGCATGCCGATCTGCGCAGGCCGCTCGCCCTGGCCCTGCAGCCGTCGGCGATCAAGCGGCTGGAGGGCGACATTCGCGCGGTCGCGATCGAAGCGATTGAGCGGCTAAAGCCGCTCGGCGGTTGCGATTTCGTGACTGATTTCGCCAAGGTCCTGCCCATTCACGTCTTTCTGCGGCTGGTCGATCTTCCGCTTGCCGACAAGGACTTCCTGCTCGCGCTGGAGGCAGACGCGGTGCGCGGGGCGACCGGCGAGATCAAGGCCGAGGCGCAGCGTCGCATGCGCGACTATGTCAGCGGCTGGCTCGATGAGCGTCGGGCGCGGCCTGGCGACGATCTGCTGAGCCGGATCATCGATATCCGCGTCGCGGGAACGCAAATCTCCGACGCCGAGGCAGTGAGTTACGCGACCCTCGTGCTGTTCGGCGGGCTCGATACGGTCGCGGCAATGATGGGGTTCGTAACGCGGTTCCTGGCCGACCATCCGGACCACCGCAAAGCGCTGGTCGAGCGGCTCGATGATGGCGCCTTCGTGCGCGGCGCGATCGAGGAGATGATGCGCCGACACGGCATTGCGAATGTCGGGCGGGTCGTCGCGCAGGATATCCTCCTCGACGGCGTCGATCTTCGTGCTGGCGACCGGGTGTTGCCGGCAACCAGCTTCGTCGGCCTGGACGAAACACTCAATGCCGATCCGCTCGACGTCGATTTCGAGCGGGCCAGCTCTGTCTCCGGGGTGTTCGGGGCCGGCCCGCATGCCTGCCCCGGCGCGCCACTGGCGAGGCTCGAACTGCGCGTCTTTATCGAGGAATGGCTGTCCCGCATTCCCGATTTTTGGGTCAGGCCCGGCTCGAAACCGCAGCTTTATACCGGCATCAACAATGGCGTTTCGAAGCTCGAACTGGATTGGGATGTCGGCGGCTGACGGGATCGTGCCGACGGCAGGGGCCGAGTCCGCCATTGCGCTGATCGCCATTGCCATCCATGATCGGTGATATCGTATGAGCTGATCCCTGAAGGGTCGCGGCGGAGAGGGGAGCAAAAATGCAGGCCGGAGCACGCCAGGAGTGGCGCAATTATTGGACACTGCCGATCGCCGGCGCGCTCGGCAATTCGCTGACCGTTCTGCTCGTCTATTCGCTCGGTCTGTTCATGGAGCCGCTCACCAAGGAGTTCGGCTGGAACCGGGCGGAGATATCGTTCGGCATCACAGTGACCAATTTTACCGCGCTTGGGCTCGGCCTCCTCTGCGGAATGCTGGTCGATCGTTTCGGTCCGCGCCGGATCGGCATCCTCGGCGTCGCTCTGCTGTGCGCATCGGTGGCGTTGCTCGGCACAGCCACCGGCTCACTGACCAACTGGTACCTGCTCTGGGCCTTCATCGCGATCGGTTCGGCCGGTGTAGGGCCCTTCATCTGGACGAGCGCGGTCGCCAGCCGTTTCGACGCTGGACGGGGCCTGGCGATCGGCGTCGTTGTCGCCGGCTCTGGCCTCGCCGCGACAGTCATCCCGCCGCTCACGGCCTGGTTGCTCCTCCATCATGGCTGGCGCGGTGGCTTTATCGGGCTGGGCGCGACCTTTGCGGTGGTCGTGATTCCGGTCCTGATCCTGTTCTTTCGCGGCGCCTATGACGGGCGGGTCAGGCCCACCAAGGCCGAGGCCAAATCGATCAACGCGGCGATGCCGGGGCTATCCCTGAAAGAGGGGCTCCGGTCCGCGCCATTCTACCAGATCGGCCTTGCCGGGGGCGCCTTCTCCTTTGTTGCGATCGGGCTGATCGTTCATTTCGTTCCGATCCTGCGCAGCAGTGGGCTCGACTTGACCGCGGCAGCGGGGATCACCGGTACAATCGGGCTCGCCTCGCTCGCCGGACGGTTCGGCATGGGCTATCTGCTCGACAAGTTCGATGCCCGGCCGATTGCTGCCACCGCCTTCGCGCTGCCGGCTGTAGCGGCGGGATTGTTGCTATCGGGTGGGGGTACGCTCTCCCTGACGCTCGCCGCGCTGATCGTCGGCTTCTCGCTCGGGTCGGAGCTGTCGATCGCCTTCTACCTGGCAACGCGCTATTTCGGTCTCAAGGCCTATGGCGTGCTGATGTCCGCAATGCTGAGCTTTCTCGCGATCGGCATGGCGCTGGGGCCACTCACAGCCGGATACATCTTCGACCGGACCAACAGCTACGTCAATTTCCTCTGGCTGACGATCCCGCTGGTTCTGATCGCATCGGTGCTGATGGCGACGCTCCGACCTGTGCCGGACCAGAGCGCTGCGGCAGGAGGACAGGGCGGCGATTGACGCCGCTTTATCCATAACCAGGAAACCCCCGGCAAAAACACCACGTTCCTGAATGTGGCTTACTTTTCCTTAACGAGGTGGCGCTAAAGGCAGCCATTCGATCAATTGGGGAAGTTCGATGTTCAGTCGCTCCATCAACGCCGGGGTTCAGGTTACGGCGTTTGTCATGTTTCTGCTTGTTACGCTGGTGGGCACCACAGGTCTCTGGCTGGCGCACACGTCGACCGGGGCGATTCACGGTCTCGAACGTTCGGCGGCGCTCGTGCAGCGGCACATGGAAGCGGACATGATGCACGACGCGATCCGCGCCGACATCGCCTCGGCGCTGGCTGCGCGCGACCCGAGCACCGGCATTTCGGGCAAGGAGGCCCGCGACGAACTCAAAGAGCATATCGACGCGTTCCGTGTCCAGATCCGGGAAGCGAGGGCGCTGGCGGATTCCCCGGCGACCAAGGCCGCACTGGACCAGGTAGACGCGCCGCTCGCCGCCTATATTGCGGCCGCCGAAGATATGCAGGCTGTCATCGCCAGGGATATGGCGAACGCCGGAGCACATCTCCCGGCCTTCAACAAAAAATTCAAGGTGCTGGAGACGGCGATGGGCGCAGCCAGCGATGCGATCGAGGCGAATTCGGCGAGCATCCGAGCCGCAAGCGAAGCTGATATTGCGTTCAATCAGCTGTTGCTGGCAGTGGTCCTGGCGGCTTCGATGGGGATCCTGTTCCTGGCCACGCTTATCGCCCGGCGCAAGCTGGCAAGGCCATTGGCATCGCTTGCCAGCGCGACGGAAAATGTCGCAGACGGCCAGTTCGATATAGCGGTTCCTGCGACGCACCGGCTGGATGAGATCGGTCGCCTCGCCCGCGCGATCGAAGGCTTCCGTGACGCCAGCAAGGCGAAGGCCGAACTGGAGGCGCGTGCCTCCGCAGGCCGGGAAGAGCAGGCCGCTGTGGTCGGAAAGCTTGGCGAAGCGATGACGATGCTCGCAAAAAGCGATGTCAGCAGGCGGATCGAGACGGCTTTCCCGGAAGAATATGATCGTCTGCGTCAGGATTTCAACGGCGCGCTCGACGCGCTGTCGTCGGCGCTGCGGTCGGTTTCGGATACCGCAGAATCAATCCGCGCCGGAGCGACCGAAATCAGCAAGGCCTCCGACGACCTTGCCCATCGCACCGAGCGCCAGGCGGGCACGTTGGAGAAGACTTCGGCCACCTGCCGAAGCGTCTCCCAGTCTGTCCAGGAAACGGCAGCGGGCGCACACGGTGCGTCGCAAATGATCGAGGATGCACATGCGGACGCGTTGCGCGGTGGCGATGTCGTCCGCGAGGCAGTTGCGGCGATGGGTGAAATCGAACGTTCGTCGCAGTCGATTGAACAGATCATAGCCGTCATCGATGGCATCGCGTTCCAGACGAACCTGCTGGCGCTCAATGCGGGCGTCGAGGCCGCGCGAGCCGGCGAGGCCGGGAGGGGCTTTGCGGTTGTGGCCAGCGAAGTGCGCGCCCTCGCCCAACGTGCCGGCGATTCGGCTCATGAGGTGAAGGCACTGATCAGCAAGAGCTCCGATCAGGTGAAGGCCGGTGTCCGGCTCGTCAGCGACACGGGTGAGGCGCTGGAACGGATCGTCGGCAAGATCGGCGAAGTTTCGGTCGTGGTCCAGGAGGCTTCGGCTGCGACCGAGCGGCAGGCGAGCAATCTGCGCCAGGTCAGCGATGCGGTCAGCGACATCGATATGACGACCCAGCAGAATGCGGCAATGGTCGAGGAAGCGGCGGCGGCGACACGCAGCCTGCTCGAACTGTCGGACCATCTGTCGGATCTGGTCGCGGCGTTCACCCTGCCTTCGGGCGGCGGGCGTCAAAAGCAATCGCACTGGGACCTGTCGCGGGCGGCCTGAGGCAGTCGACGACGGTTCAGTTGATCCGTCGGTCTTTACCTGCCCAATAGCGCTCTCGCAGCACATTCTTCGCCAGCTTGCCGACCGAAGTGACGGGCAGCTCGCTGACAAAATCGACCGATTTGGGTGCCTTATAGGCGGCCATTCGTTCGCGGGCGAAGGCGATGATCGCTGCAGCATCGGGTGACGTTCCGGGCCTGGCGATCACGACCGCCTTCACTTCCTCGCCCCATATGTCGGACGGGATGCCGATCACGGCGACGCGCTCGACATCGGGGTGATCGGTCAGCACGCTTTCGACTTCGACTGAATAGATATTTTCTCCGCCCGAGATGATCATGTCTTTCTTGCGGTCGCGCAGGAAGAGATAGCCCTGATCGTCGAGGAAACCGACGTCTCCGGTCTCGTACCAGCCGTCGCTGAGCGGGATCGGCGTGACTTTGCCGTCCTGGATCAGACCAACCGCGAGCGCCGGGGTTTTGAGCACGACCTCGCCAGCTTCGCCGATGTCGGCGGCACTCCCGTCCGGTCGACGGATCTCCATTGCAACGTCGGGGAGGGCGCGACCGGCGGCGGTGAGATGCGGGCTGCCGGCATAATGGTCGCCCGGCGCGAGAATGGTCACCGAACCGCAGGCCTCGGTCATGCCGTAGCTCTGGGCGAAGTTGCAGCCCCAGATCTTGATCATCTCAAGCAGCACAGGCTCGGGGATTGGCGACATGCCGTACAGGATGGTGCGCAGGCTTTGCAGTCGTGCACCGGACAACGCGGCGGCGACGATCTGCGGCATCAGCGAGGGAATGATCACGGCGCGGGTAATGCAATGTTGCTCGATCGCGGCGACCATGTCCGGCACTTTCGCTTCGGCGAGGATGATGGTCGGCAGACCGAAGATGATTGCGCCGACGAGGATGCAGAGGCCGCCGACATGGAAGAGCGGCGGCGAGAGCAGCACGATGTCGTCGGTCTGTGTCTGCCCCGGGCCCTGGCCGGCATGGAGTTGAGCCAGGTTCACGAGGATCGTGTAATGACCGATCAGCACGCCCTTTGGTCGGCCGGTCGTGCCGCTGGTGTAGAGCAGCAATGTGGGATTGTGGGCATCGATCGCCGGGAGTTGGATATCGGACGGTGCGGACGTGCGGAAATGCTCAAAGCCTTCATCGAAGGAGATCAGAAGCAGTCCGGGGTGGAGCCGCTGCAGGTTGCGCGCTTCCTCGGCGAAATCGGGATCATAGAAAATCGCGCGAAGATGCGCGTCGGCGGCGATATACTCGATCTCCGGCCGGGCGAGCCGCCAGTTGAAGGTGAGCAGGACGATATCGGCTCGCGCGGCGCCGAACATAAGTTCGGCATAACGATCGGAATTGCGCGCCAGTGCGGCGATCCGCTCCTGCGGGCCGATGCCCTGGGCAATGAGCGCTCTGGCGATCGCGTCGGCGCGCTGGTCGAGCTCTGCATAGGTGGCGCGCCGTTCGCTGAAGATCAGCGCATCGCCGTCGGGGTTCCGGCGAGCCTGATCGGTGAGAGCGTCGCCGAGGGTGGCGTAGGGGGGGGGGATCGCCTCGCTCATGCGACCATTCCGTGGGTCGCCGTGGCGAATTTCGCGGTCATCCTGTCGACGCTGCCGAAGCGAGTTTCGAGGGCGTAGAGGCGCTTGACCGCGGGACCGACGCTCAGTTCTTCAGTTACGCCCATGCCGCCGTGGAGCTGGATCGCCTGGTGGCCCACGAACTGGGCGCCCTGGGCAGCGAGCGCGGCGGCACCGAGCGAGGTCCGGCGATCGATTCCTCCGGCACCGGTGCTTTGCAGACGTGCCTTGGTGGCCATCGATTCCGCTTTCTCATAAGCCAGCATCATGTCGGCGACGCGGTGCTGGAGAACCTGAAAGCTGGAGAGAGCAGCGCCGAACTGCCTGCGTTGCTTCAGGTGATCGATCGTGGCGTTGATCAGGTGCGCCATAATACCGGTCTGCTCGGCAGACTGGGCCACCATCGCTGCCTCTAGTGCCTCTCGCAAGGCTGGTCCCGCCTTGCCCGGCTGGCCAAGCAAGGTTTCGGGACCGAGACGACAGGCCTTCAGCTCTATTGTTGCGCCGGGGACGTCATCGATCATCGAGAAGCGGGCGCCCAGAGGGAGGGCGGCGGGCGCGACGAGGTGGAGCGAGATGCCGTCACCATAGCGCGCGTTCAGCAGGATGAGGCCGGAGTCGGGAAAACGTACCGGAGTCTTGATACCATTGAGCACATAACCATCCGCCTCGGCGAAGGAGGTTGTGCGAGGAGCGGTCGGATCGAGCACCATGGCTTCAGCGAAGGCCGGCGCGATCGTCAGCCGGCCCTCGGCAATGCGGGGCAACCAGGCCGCGCGCTGCGCGCTGCTGCCGAGCGATACGATCAGGCTGGCACCAAGGACCGAGGTTTCGATGAAGGGGATTGTGCTGCGGCCGCGGCCGAGCGCTTCAGCGACGATCATTGCTTCGGCGAGGCCAAAGCCGAGGCCGCCATCAGCGTCTGGAATGGTAGCGCCCATGATGCCGAGTTCGGCGAGCTGTTCGATTGTGCCGGGGCGATCGGCCATCATCCGATGCAGCATGTCGCGCAGCTGGAGCTGTTCATCGGTGAGCCAGGAGGGCCTCAAAGCAGGGGTCCCTGGCGCGAGAAGGCGACTTTGCCGACGATGTTGCGCTGGATCTCGTTCGAGCCGCCATAGATGGTTGCGGCCCGGTTTATCAGAGCGTCTGTCACGAAATGCTCGCCATAGCCGCTGGGGCTGCGTGGCGCGGTGGCCGAGGGCATGACTGCACCGAGCGGGCCCAAAATTTCGCGGGCGAACTGGAGCACTTCCTGCCTGAGGGTCGAGCCGGAGATCTTGAGAAAGCTGGCTTCATAGCCGTCCTCGCACTTCTCCTCGACTGCGTTGAGCACGCGCAGCTCCATCATCTCGAGCGCGTCGAGTTCCCACAGCAGCTGCTGCGCGCGTTCGGCGATCTTAGCGTCTTCAAGCAGGCCGGCCTCGCGCGCGACTTCCATCACGTCATTCATCATCACGATGGTCGGGCGGAGATCGGCGATCGCCTCGCGTTCGCGCGCGAGCATCAGCATCGAGTATTTCCAGCCTTCATTCTCCTCGCCGAGCAGCCGCTTCGCCGGCACGCGGACATTGTCGAAAAAGACTTCGTTCAGATGATGGAGGCCATCGATGCTGCGGATCGGGCGAACCGTGAGCCCGGGGCTGTCGAGCGGAATCAGGAGAATGCTGAGCCCGCGGTGGCGGCTGGCGGGATCGGGGTTGGTGCGAACGATGGTGAACAGCTCGTTTGCGCGATGGGCGTTGGTCGACCAGATTTTCTGGCCGTTGACGAGATAGTCTTCCCCGTCGCGGACGGCGGCGGTGCGGGCAGCGGCGAGATCCGATCCGGCTTCGGGTTCGGAGAAGCCCTGAGAGTAAAAATCCGAACAGTCGAGGATGCGCGGCAAAAGGGTACGCTTCATCCACGCATTGCCGAACTCGCAGATCAATGTGCCGACCATGTGGAGGTTGATGTGCGGGATAAGCGGTGCGCGGGCCAACGCGGTTTCGGTATTGAAGATATAGCGCTGCATGAGCGTCATCGGCCGGCCGCCATATTCCTGCGGCCAGTCCCAGGTCGCCCAACCTTTGGCGACGACTTCGCGAGTCCAGGCCTGGAGCGGTTCCATCTCGAAGCGCAACCAGAGTTCGCTGACACCACGCCATTCAGGTCTCAGCTTCTCGGCGATGAACAGGCGGACGTCGTCGCGGAAGGCAAGCTCCTCCTCGCTCAGGGGTACCGCATAGAGCGCTGTCACGCAGCGGGTCTCCAGAAGGGCAGGTGGATTTTGCCTTCTGTGTCAGCCGCTGCGAAATAGACTTCGACCGCCATGCCGATCTTTACATCCTCGGCCTCGCAGCCGGTGAGATTGCCGAAAATCTTAACCCCTTCGGGCAGCTCGACCATGACGATCGCATAGGGGCAGAGCGGTGCGAATACCGGATCTGCGGGGTTCTTGCGGACGATGGTGAAGCTGTAGATCTTGCCGCGGCCGGGTACTTTGACCCATTCGACGTCGCCCATGGTGTAGACCGAACCGGCGCGCGGATAATGTTGATATTGGCTGGTTTCCTTGCAGCGCTGAATGACCAGTTCGCCACGTGCGGCGGCTTCGAAGAACGGCGCGTTATCGGCGTCGACGACGGGCAGGCCACGGCCGGCAATTACGCCGTCGACTTTGGTGAGAGTCGTCATGGCTGTTCGCTCCCCAGAATGACCGCGCCGATATAAGAGGCCATGCCGCCTGATCCGCAGGCGATGCCGAGCTTTGCATTTGGCACCTGCCGTCCGGCCGCCTGGCCGCGCAGCTGCAGCACGGATTCTATCAGCAGGAAGATGCCGCGCTGGCCCGGATGCGAGCTCGAAAGCCCGCCGCCGTCGGTGTTGACCGGCAGCTTGCCGCCGGGCCGTAATATGCCACTTTCGACGAAAGCGCCGCCTTCGCCCTTCTTGCAGAAGCCGAGGCCTTCGAGCTGCAGCATCACGGTGATGGTGAAGCTGTCGTAGATCTGGGCGAAATCTATATCCGACGGTTTGAGTCCGGCGCGAGCGAAGGCCTCCGGGCCGACGACGGCCGCGCCGGTGGTCGTCATGTCGTGCATCTGGCTCGGATTCCAGTGGGTCGAACTCATCGCCGAGCCGAGTACCCAGATCGGTTTTTGCTTCAGGTCCTTCGCGCGCTCGGCGGTCGTCATGAGGATAGCGCCGCCACCGTCGGTGACGAGGCAGCAATCGTAGCGACCAAATGGATCGGCCAGGCGCGGAGCAGAGACGACCTGCTCGATCGTCAGGGGGTCGCGGTTGAGCGCCTGAGGATTGTTGGCGGCGTGCATCCGGGTCGAGACCGCTATCTCGGCGAGCTGCTCGATGGTGGTGCCAAATTCATGCATATGGCGCTGTGCCATCATCGCATAGTTGCTCATGATCGAAGGACCAAAAGGCTGTTCCCAGCCGCGCGGGCCGTCGAACGCAGGGACCATGCCCATCGACAGCGAACGGGACTTGTTCGAGCGCAGATCGGAGCCATAGGTGATCAGTACCGTGTCACATTTGCCAGCGCGGATCGCTTCTGCGGCATGATCGACGAAGGCCTCGCTTGCGCTGCCGCCATATTGGGTGCCTTCACACCATTTGTGCCGGATCTGGAGATATTCGGCCATTGTGGCGACATCGTCGACCATGAAGCCGTTGTTGCCGACGGTCATGAAGCCGTCGATGTCGGCCTTGCTGACGCCGCTGTCGTCGAGGGCGCGGCGGATGGCCTGGACCTGGTGGCCATAAGCAGTCAGGTGCGGTGCGACCGGATAGTCGCTCAGCCCTATGCCGACGATGACGGGGGTTCTGTCCGACACTGGTTGTCCTCTCGCTTTCACTTCTGTCCCTTGACGTGGCCGATGACGGCCATCGATTGCTCGAGGGCGTCGTTATAGCCGGTCAGCGTGGAGCGGTCGGCGATGGCCGTCCAGTTGGCGGCGATGGTTTCGGCGCTGATCTGCTCGACCGGCACGACAAATCCCGGATTCTCGGTGATCACGGTGACCCCGAACAGACCGGCGCCGATATTGAGGATGACCCCGGTTGGCGCGGCTTCGGAGGCAAGGAAGGCGACGCCTGGAGCGACATATTGGGGACGCATCATTGCAGCGATGTCGGCTGGCATCACTGCTTCACTCATCCGTGTTGCGGCAAGCGGGGAGATGGTGTTGACGCGGACATTGTTCTTGGCGCCCTCGATCTTCAGGCTGTTCATCAGGCCGACAAGGCCGGTCTTGGCCGCGCCATAATTGGACTGGCCGAAATTGCCGAACAGGCCGGCGGCTGACGTAGTGAAGATGATGCGGCCGTAGCCGGCGTCGTTCATCGGCCCCCAGACGGCCTTCACGCAGCGCGCGGTGCCGAGCAGGTGGACGTTGATGACCAGCTCGAAATCCTCGATCGGCATCTTCTTGAAGCTCTGATCGCGCAAAATGCCGGCATTGGCGACGAGGATGTCGACCTTGCCCCAGGCGTCGAGTGCCTGCTGCACCATGGCTTCGACATCAGCCATCTCGGTCACCGAACCGCCATTGGCGATAGCCTCACCGCCCGCCGCCTTGATCTCGGCGACAACTTTCTCGGCGGCTTCTGTCGAGCGTCCTTCACCCTTTACCGAGGTGCCGAGATCGTTGACCACCACCTTTGCGCCACGCCGGGCCAATTCGAGCGCATGTTCGCGGCCAAGACCGCCGCCGGCGCCGGTGACGATTGCCACGCGGCCGGTAAGATCAATTGTGTCTGCCATGATGTTCCTTAGCCGATGGAAGGGCGAAACCTTGCCTCGCCATTGTTCAGGATGATGACGTCGCGCTCGACCGCGTGGCAGCGAAAGGCGGCATGGCCGTCGTCGAGCTTCCAATATTCGGTGCGGATCGTTTCACCCGGATAGCAGGGTGCCGAGAAGCGGACCGCGATATGCTCGAGCCGGGAGCAATCGTCATTGCAGAGGGTGGCTACCATCGCTCGGGCAGCGATGCCGTAACTGCACAGGCCGTGCAGGATAGGCGCCGGAAAGCCCGCCTTTCTCGCAAAATCCCTGTCAACATGGAGCGGATTCACGTCGCCTAACAGGCGGTAGATGAGTGCCTGGTCATGGCGTGTCGGCAGGTCGATCATGCCGTCATGGCCCCGGTCGGGGATCAGCGATGCTGGCGCCGGCCCGGAATCGCCGCCGAAGCCGCCATCTGCGCGGCAGAAATAGGCGGTGTGAAGTGTCGAATAATGGACGGCGCGGTCGACACTGTGGATCGTCCGTTCGACCCAGACGATCGCTCCCTTGTCGCCCTTGTCGAAGATGTCCGAGACGCGCTCGTCGCTGACGATCTCGGCGGCCGCAGGGAGGGGCACATGGATCGTCAGTTTCTGTTCGCCATGGACGATTCTGCGCCAGTCGATGTCCAATTCCGGGGTATCCATCCACATTGCCCGCTGGCCGATCACCGCGGCCATGGTCGGCAGGGTCTTCGGACCGCGCCCCTCGTAGAGATAGTTCATATTGCCGTCGTCAGTTGCATCGATCGAGACGCCTATGCCGATTGCATAAAGGATCGAGTCCCGTACCGAATAGCTTTGCCGGACTTCAGGCAGCGACCAGGAGCGGAGCGTTTCGGCATTAAGCGGCATCGCGAAAAGGCTCCCTCTCCATGTTACAATAATCCCGTATCTGTCACCTTCGAAAGATCAAGATAATCTTGGGATGCTCAACTCCACGCGGCGATCTGGTCGGCAAGCGTCGTCTCGACGCTGTCGCGCGGCACCGGGGCGGGGGTAGCGCTGAACCGCGGGGCGGGAGCTGGCTGGGGGATGCCGTGACGGGTGATGAAGCTTTGCCGTGCAGCGAGGTGAGGATGGTCCGGCGCCTCGGCGAGTGACAACACGGGAGCGGCGCAGACATCGGTGCCTTCGAGCAGTGCGCTCCATTCGGCGCGGGTCTTTGTCCGAAAAATCGCCTCCAGCTTCGTCGACAGAAGCGGCCAGTTGGCCGGGTTGGTGCGCTCTTCCTCGGTCGCGTTGAAACCGGTCTTTTCGCACAGCAGCTTGTAGAACTGGGGCTCCATCGAGCCGATCGAGAAATGTTCGCCGTCGGCGCACTCATAGGGGCGATAATAAGGAGCGGCGCCATCGAGGAAGTTGGACTCGCGCTGGCACTGCCACTGACCGATCGCCATCAGATCGCTGAACACCGCCATCATTGATGCGGCGCTGTCACACATCGCGGCATCGACGACCTGGTGGGTGATGCCCTGCCGAGCCGCAATAATCCCGCTAAGCAGGCCGACGATCAGGTAGAGTGCGCCGCCATAGTCGCCGACCAGGTTTAGCGGCGGCACCGGCCGATCCTTGGGGCCGATCGCCTGAAGTGCACCGGTGATCGCGATGTAATTGATGTCATGGCCGGCAGTGAGCGCGAGAGGTCCCGTCTGGCCCCAGCCGGTCATGCGGCCATAGATCAGCTTCGGATTGCGGGCGTGGACGACGTCGGGCCCGAGGCCAAGCCGTTCAAGCACCCCCGGGCGGTAGACATCGATCAGCGCATCGGCGTGGTCGAGCAACCGGAGGACAGCCTCGCGCTGCTCGGGATTTTTGAGGTCGGCGGTCACGCGGTTGCGGCCGCGAGTCATGACAGCGCCCCGTTCCGGCGGCCCGTCGGACGGCCGGTCGACCCGAACCACCTCTGCGCCGAGATCGGACAGGATCATCGACGCAAACGGGCCGGGACCGATGCCTGCGAACTCGACAATGCGGGTACCGGCCAGGGGGCCATGCTTTTTGTGGTCAGCCATCTTTGTCCTCAGCGGTTAGTCGAAGGCCCGCGCCGGTGATCCGGAGGGGCAGATCGAGTTAAGCCTTCATTTTCAAAGCGAACGCGCGATGATTGTCTTCATGATTTCGGATGTGCCGCCGTGAATGCGATCGATCCGGGCGTCACGGAAGATTCGGGAGATCGGATATTCGTCCATATAGCCATAGCCCCCAAACAGTTGGAAACAGTCGTCGATCACCTTCCATGCCGTTTCGGTGACCCACAGCTTGAGCATCGCACCATCGACCGCGTCGAGTTTGTCGTCGAGATGGCGGGCGACGCAGCTGTCGAGGAAGGCGCGGCCCGCGGCCACCTGCGCGCGCGCCTCTGCCAGTTTGAATTGGGTGTTCTGGAAATCGAAGATCGCCTGGCCGAATGCTTTACGTTCCTTGGTATAGTCGATGGTGAGCGCGAGGGCGCGTTCCATCATTGCCTGGCCCATCGCTGCGATTACGACCCGCTCCTGGGGGAGTTGCGCCATGAGCTGACCAAAGCCCTTGCCCGGTTCGCCGCCAAGCAGATGGCCGGCGGGGACGCGAACCCCCTCGAAGAACAGTTCGGACGTGTCCTGCGCCTCTCGGCCCATCTTGTGGAGATTGCGGCCGCGGGTGAAGCCCTCGACACAAGCGGTCTCGACCACGAACAGCGAGATGCGGTCTCCCTCGGTCTTGGCCGCGACGATGATCATGTCGGCGGTCTGGCCGTTGGAGATGAAGGTCTTCTGCCCGTCGATCACATAATCTTTGCCGTCGCGCACTGCGCGAGTGCGCATCCCACGCAGATCCGAGCCGGCGCCCGGCTCGGTCATTGCGATCCCGAGGACAATCTCGCCCGAGACGATCTTCGGCAGCCAGGCGCGCTTCTGGTCCTCGGTCGCATAATCGTTGATGTAACCGGTGACGATGCCACTGTGGACCGGCGCACCGAACCCTTCGAGGCCGCGTCGGCCAAGCTCCTCGATCACGACCAGCTCGAAACGGAAATCACCGCCCGGGCCGCCATATTGTTCGGGCACGGAGGGAGAAAGAAGCCCGGCCTCTCCAGCCAGATTCCAGAAGTTCCGGTCGACCATGCCGGCCTCGCGCCAGCGATCGAGATCGGCGGGGGTCGCATGGCGATCGAGGAAACGGGCTACAGCATCTCGGTAGAGCGTCAGAAGTTCGTTTTCCTCCTGAAGCGCCACTTTTGCATCCCTCCCGGATATGATTTGCGCACCAACTTATGCGCATTTGGTACTTTGCGATGGTACAGCGTCCCCCTAATTGTCAACTACGACAAGGGCGCCCGAACCCGGCCGCCAAACAGCATTCGGAGATAAGACCATGCCTGAAGCCCTGATCATCGACGCGGTCCGCACACCACGGGGTATCGGCAAGGTCGGGAAGGGTTCACTCGCCCATCTGCATCCGCAGCATCTTGCCGCGACGGTGCTCAAGGCAATCGCCGAGCGTAACCATCTCGACACGGCCGATGTCGATGACATCATCTGGTCGACATCGATGCAGAAGGGCAAGCAGAGCGGAGATCTCGGCCGGATGGCGGCACTCGATGCCGGTTTCGACATCACCGCGAGCGGCGTTACTCTTGATCGATTCTGCGGCGGGGGCATCACCAGCGTGAACCTCGCGGCGGCGCAGATCATGTCGGGCATGGAGGATCTGATCATCGCCGGCGGCACCGAGATGATGTCCTATTGCAATTCCGTTATGGCCGATGAGGCGGCGGCGGGCTTCCCGGCGACCGTGATGGGATCGCACAACGAACGACTGAGCGCGCTGCACCCGCAGTCACACCAGGGCGTGTGCGGCGACGCGGTGGCAACCATCGAGGGCATCAGCCGCGTAGAGCTCGACGCGATTGCGTTGACGAGCCAGAAGCGGGCGGCGCGGGCGATCGCCGAAGGGCGTTTCGCGAAGAGCCTCGTCCCCGTGGTCGACGACGATGGCAAGGTGGTGCTCGATCATGACGAGTTTGTTCGGTCGGATACGACCGCCGAGGGCCTGGCAGCGCTGAAACCAAGCTTCACGGGAGTCGCCGATTATGCCGTGCTCGAAAGCGGAGAGACTTTCCGCCAGTTGATCAATCGGCGCTATCCGGATGTCGAGATCCAGCATTTTCATCATGCCGGCAATTCTTCGGGTGTGGTCGACGGCGCTGCGGCGGTGCTGCTTGCGAGCCCTGAATATGCGAAGAAGCATGGCCTCAAGGCTCGGGCCCGCGTGGTGGCCACGGCCAATATGGGCGACGATCCGACGCTGATGCTGAACGCGCCTGTGCCGGCTGCCCGCAAGGTCCTCGCCAAGGCGGGGCTCAAGGTCGAGGATATCGACCTGTGGGAGATCAATGAGGCCTTTGCGGTGGTCACCGAGAAGTTCATCCGCGATCTCGGCCTCGATCGCGAGAAGGTCAACGTCAACGGCGGTTCGATCGCGCTAGGTCATCCGATCGGTGCGACAGGTGCAATCCTGATCGGAACGCTGGTCGACGAGCTCGAACGGACCGGCAAGCGCTATGGCCTAGCGACGATGTGCGCCGCCGGCGGCATGGCCCCGGCGATCATCATCGAGCGTGTGTGAAGTCTTAAATGCTCCCCGGTCGTGGAGGACTATTTGTGCTTCAGCACATCTGTGTTGATCACCCTGATCGGTGAACCGCGGGCAAAGGCAGCGATCGCGGGCGGCATCTCGCCGTAGAAGATCGAAAGCATCTCGCGGGTGACATAGCCGAGGTGCGGGGTCAGCGTGACATTGTCGAGCTGGCGCAATGGGTGGTCGGGAGCCGGCGGCTCGCTGTCGAACACGTCGAGGCCGGCGCCGGCGATCCGCCGCTCGCTGAGCACGGCGATCAGCGCGGATTCGTCGACGATCGGGCCGCGCGATGTGTTTATCAGCCAGGCGGTCGGTTTCATCAGGCCGAGCTCGTGCGCCGTCACGAGGCCGCGGGTGCGGTCGCTCAGCACGACATGGATCGAGAGGACATCGGACCGGCTGAAGAGCTCGTCCTTCCCGACATATTCGACGCCTGCCTCAGTCGCGGCCTCGGGCGTCAGGTTCTGGCTCCAGGCAATGACCTTCATGCCGAATACGCGAGCATATTCGGCCATGCGCTTGCCGATCCGACCGAGCCCGAGCAGACCGAGCGTGAGTCCCGCAAGGCCGGTGCCCATGCTGGTCTGCCAAAGGCCCTCGCGCATCCGCCGGTCCTCATGGGTGATGTCGCGAACCGTCGCGATCATCAGCCCCCAGGCCAGCTCGGCGGTCGGATCGGCAGCACCTGCGCGCGTCCAGCTGTCGGGATCGGGATGGATGACGAGCACGCCATGCTCGGTCGCCGCCTGCATGTCGAGATTAGGCAGGCTGTAGCCTACGATGTTGACGAGCTTCAGCCGGGGCAGCCGCTCGAACAGGCTGCGCGGCATCGCCATGCGCTCGCGGATCGTGCAGAGGACGTCGAAATCCTGCAGGGCGGCGACCGCCTGCTCCTCGGTCAGATGGTCCCGGAACACGGTAATTTCCGCGATATCGTCCAGCCCGGACCAATCGGCCACTTCCAGCGCGACGCCGGCATAATCATCGAGGATTGCCACTTTCAGCATGTCCGCTCCGGTCATTGTGATGAAGAGGTTTGAACCCTAACCATAGGCCAGAAAAATTGAGAGGAGGCCAGTATGCGCAGACGCGAGATTCTCGGAGTCGAGAATGCCGAGGACATCGTCCACATTCCGGGCTCCGACTGGGTGATCACCGGAGCAATGTCGATCGGCGATATCCATCGCCCGCGCATGTTCTTCGTCAACATCCGGACCCATGACCTCAGGCCCGCCTGGCCCGACAATTTCGTGGTGGACCTCGACCGCGAGCGCTTCGGCGATGTTGAGCCCCCCAGGGCCTATAGCTTCCATGGGCTGGATGTGGTCCAGCGCGCGTCGGCGATCGAGGTCTATGCCGTCAACCACTCGCCCGAACATGGCCCCGACGCCGGCAAGGGACGCGAGTCGGTCGAGATATTCGAGGTCGACCTGTTGCGCGACGGGCCGTCGCTGCGCTGGCGGGGCGCCGCGCTCGGGCCGTCATGGCTGGGTGGCAACGACCTCTGTGCGCTGCCCGAAGGCGGGTTCGCCATCACCAATTTTTGCTACCCGGGGCCGGAAGCCTCGAAGATGGGCCGGGCTGGCGGGATTTGCGGCAATGTCCTCGAATGGCGGAGCTGTGACGAAGGCTGGTCGATCGTCCCCGGCACCGACCTGAACTTCCCCAACGGGATCGCGCTCGCGCCCGCCGGCGACGCCTATTTCGTAGCATCCTGGGGCAAGAAGAAGGTGGTGCGCGTGCCACGTCCCGGTTCAGGGGTTTCGCGGGTGGAGATTCCGATGGACGGGATGATCGACAACATCACCTGGACTCCGGACGGGGGGATGCTCTGCTGCGTCCAGGTCGGCGATCCGGCCGAGCTTTTTGCGACGGTGGAGGCTGGCGGCAAGATCGAGGGTCCTTTCCAGGCAGTGCGGCTCGATCCGGTCACGCTGGAGACCAAAATCCTGGTCGCGGATACCGTCCCAGACCTGTTTGTCACCACGGTGCTTCAGGTCGGCGAGCGCGAGGTTTGGGCGAGTGCGGTGATCGGCAACAAGCTGGCAGTATACGATCTCTAGGACGAAGGCCGAATCTTTCCAGGTCGCCAATTCCCGTAAGCGGTTCGACGAGAAGCGCTGCCGCATCCGCGTAACCGCAGAACCTGGTGTTTTCGGCAATGAAGGCTGGCCATTATAGCGTCGAGCCGGGCTGGCTCCGCTCACTCAATCCGTGCGCCAACTTTCTTTCCCGGGGTGAAGGTGGTCGGGATCGTGATCCATCCGTTCACGCTCGCGATGGAAGGGTAGGAGACCATGCGGTCCTCGATCACCTTATAGTCGGGCATGCGGGTCAGGACCTCGGTCACCATCACTTCCCACATCATCCGCGCGAGGAACGAACCGAGGCAGCGATGTTGCCCTGATCCGAAGGCGACGTGCTTGTTGGGGAAGCGGTCGAGGATCACGCGACCGGGGTCGTCGAACACGTCGGCGTCGCGATTGGCTGAGGCGAAAGCGAGCAGCACCCGATCGCCCTTGCGGAACTGCCAGCCGTTCATGTCTACGTCTTCGGCGGCGTTGCGGCCGATCGAATGAACCGGCGAGAAGAATCGGACGAACTCCTCGCAGGCGATCGGCAGCAAGGACGGATCAGCGATCAGGCGGGCGCGGTCTTCGGGATTCTGTGACAGATAGATCAGCGTGTTCGAGGTCAGCGCGGTGGTGGTGTCTACACCCCCCGCCAGGATGTTGGTCGCCATGTTGCGGCAGTAGGTCCGGTCGAGCGGCTGGCCGTCGATCGTGCCGCTCGCCATCATTCCGAGAAGGTCGTCGCGGGGCTCCTTGCGGCGCAGTTCGATCTCCTCGTCGACCCGCTCGAGGAAATGATCCAGCCCGCGGACCGTATCGAGGAAGCCGGGGTCGTCGCGACGCGTGTAGGTCATCTTGTGGAAAGGGTCGGCGAAATCGCGCCACTCGCTCAGCGGAAAGCCGAATATCTCCATGGTGACGATTGCCGGCAGTGGGTTTGCCAGATCTTCAACGATGTCGAACTTTCCTGTCTCGATCACCTCGTCGATCAGCGCCGCGGCGACCTGCTTCGCCTTGTCCTGCCGCGTCTTGACAGCGCGCGGCGCGAAGCGACGGTCGAGGAAGCTGCGCGCCCCTCTCCATTCGTCGCCGGCGGTCTCGTTGGGAATCGCACGCAGCGATGGCACCGGCGGGATCGATACGCCGCCCGAGACTTCCCCGGTGACCGGATCGATCGCCTTGTGGGCGGTGAAGCTCTCCGGTCGCTGGCCAATCCCGATGATGTCTTCGAACTTGCTGGCGATCCAGTAGCCGCCATAGCTGTCGGTCCATGCGCGCGGGCATTCGGCGCGGATGCGGGTCATCTGTTCGGGCCATGTCCGGGCATGCTCG
>CANJRZ010000021.1 GCA_947476735.1 Sphingomonadaceae bacterium | reverse complement strand
TCGAACAGCTGAACTGCATCGACGCCGGCCTCGATCTGCTTCGAAAGATAATCGGCGGTTGCATCGACCAGCGCATCGATGATGGCGCTGAAAGCTGCAGGATCGCGATAGGCCATGCGCCGCGTCTCGGCCTGTTCCTTGCTGCCCTGTCCCGCGACCATATAGGTCGCGACTGTCCAGGGACTGCCGGCAAAGCCGAGAAAGGTGGTCCTGGCGGGCAAGGCATGGCGGACTTTGCGAACTGTCTCGTAGATCGGCAGCAGCCGTTCAGGGACAGGCGCCAGGCTGGCCAGAGTGCGGTCGACCAGGGTTGGCGAAAGACGTGGACCTTCGCCCGCCTCGAAGCGCAGATCCTGACCCAGCGCGTGGGGGATGACGAGGATGTCCGAGAACAGGATCGCACCGTCGAAACCAAACCGCCGGATCGGCTGCAGGGTAATTTCGGCTGCGGCGTCACTGTCATAGGCGAGTTCGAGGAATCCGCCCTTCTGCGCACGCAGTTCGCGATATTCGGGAAGGTAGCGTCCGGCCTGGCGCATCAGCCAGACCGGCGGCGGGTCCCGGCGCTCACCGCGGAGCACGGCGAGCAAGGGGCGCGGTTCGGTGGGCGGAGCGACCATCTGGATCCTTATTAGAAATATATAAAGAGGAATTGAAGAGGTTGTTGGACGTCGGGAGCCGGGGTTTATTCACAGTTGGTCCGATTGCCAACAGCTTGACTCATCCGGAAGCACCGCGCTGCGCCGAGTCTTTCCGACCATTCCCATTATCCACAGCCTGCCCTTTATGACAGTCCACTGTGGATCATCTGTGGAAGCAACGGCTGTCAGCGGGGATGAAAGCGATGCTTGAAAGCGCCCCCGTCTCTCCGCTAGCCCGATCCCCATGGTTTTCCACAGAAACGTTCATGCAACGAATCCGGCAATCTCGGCACGATGATCCGACTGCATCTTCATCTTCTTTCGGATTCGACCGGCGAGACGCTTGAGAATATCGCCAAGGCCGGACTCGCCCAGTTCGAAGGTGTCGAGACGATCAAGCATTTCTGGCCAATGGTGCGCAGCCAGGGCCATCTCGATCGGATAATGCTCGAAATCGCGCAGCGACCCGGCCTCGTCATTTTCACGCTGGTGAACAATGATATCCGTCAGCGGCTCGAGACGCGCTGCCATGCGCTCGGGCTCCCGACTGTCTCGGCACTCGATCCGGTGATCGAGGCGCTTTCCCAGCTTCTCGGACAACAGGCACTTGCCCGGCCTGGCCGTCAGCACATGCTCGATGGGGCTTATTATGCGCGGGTCGAAGCTATTCAGTACACGATCGCCCATGACGACGGCATCGGCGCGGAGGATTGGGAGGAAGCGGACATCATCCTCACCGGTGTGTCACGCTCGTCCAAGACGCCGACCTCAATCTATCTTGCCAACCGTGGTTACAAGGTTGCCAATGTCCCGCTGGTTGTCGAAGCGCCACCGCCGGTATCGCTCTACCATCTGGTCCACCCGTTGATCGTCGGGCTGACCACCAGCCCCGAGCGGCTGATCCAGATCCGGCGCAACCGTCTGCTTTCGCTCAATCAGTCGCCCGAAACGGCCTATGTCGATCATGAGGCTGTGGTAGCCGAACTCGCATTTGCGCGGCGGATATTCTCGGACCGGGGCTGGCCGGTCATCGACGTCACCCGCCGCTCGATCGAGGAAAGTGCGGCGGCGATCATCAATCTCGTCAACGAGCGGTCCGTGAAGGGAGAGCAAAGGTGAACATGGTCGCGACGATGGACGCATGCTGATCCTCGCCTCCCAATCGGCATCGCGCCGGGCGATGCTGGCCGCCGCCGGCGTGCCGCATCAAGCGATGTCAGCGGGTGTCGACGAGGAATCCATGAAAGAATCGCTGCGCGCCGAGGGTGTGAATGCGCGGGATCTCGCCGATGCGCTGGCCGAACTGAAAGCAACCAAATTGTCGCGGCGTCACCCGGATGATCTGGTGCTCGGTTGTGATTCGACGGTGGTGCTCGATGACGGCACGATGCTCGACAAGGCGGCGAGTCGCGCCGAACAGCGTGATCTGCTCCACATGATCAGCGGCAAGCGGCACCTCCTCTACAGTGCGGCGGTGATCTGCGAGGCCGGCAACCCGGTGTGGCGCCATGTCGACGTCGCCAAAATGCATGTCCGCGCCCTCTCCGATGCCTTCATCGACTCCTATCTTGACCGTGAATGGCCGGCGATCGGGGGCTGTGTCGGCGGCTATCGGGTCGAGGGCCACGGCACCCAGCTGTTCGCCCGGATCGAAGGGAATCACTTCACCATCCAGGGACTCCCGCTTCTGCCGCTCCTCGACTATCTGAGGGAACGGGGGATCCTGCCATGGTGAACAGCCAGCCTTATGCCGAGGTCATCGGCGATCCGATCAGTCATTCCAAGTCACCGATGATTCACAACCATTGGCTGCAACGCGCTCAAATCACGGCTGAATATCGCGCTTCTCATGTGAAGTCCGAAGATCTTTGGATGTTCTTCGAAGAACGCAGGCGCGATCGGCTCTGGCGCGGCTGCAACGTTACCATTCCCCACAAGCAGGCGGTGATCCCGCTGCTCGATCGGCTTGACCCCGCGGCCGAGCGGATCGGCGCAGTCAACACCGTGCGTCCCGAACATGGTAAGCTGGTTGGTTACAACACCGATTATATCGGCTTTCTCGAGCCTTTGCTGCCTTTGCTCAGACAAAGTCACCTGTTTCGCATGGCCCGGATCATCGGTGCCGGCGGTGCTGCGAAAGCGGTCGCGCTCGCGCTTCACGACCAGGGTTTCACCAATGTCATCATCGCCCGCGATCTCGACAAGGCGCGGGCACTGCGGGAGAGTTTCGAACCCGACGACCGTTTGATTGCGTCGCTCGCGACGTTCGCCGCGCCGACCGACTTCCCGTTCGACGACCGGGAGGGAATCCTCGATCTCATCGTCAACACCACATCGCTCGGCATGACCGGACAGCCGCCGCTCGAACTCGACTTCAGCCATGTCCCGCCCAATGCGGTCGTCTATGATATCGTCTACGCGCCGCTCGAAACCCCGCTGCTTGCCGAGGCGAAGGCGCGGGGACTGAGGACGATCGACGGGCTCCACATGCTGATCGGGCAGGCTGCGGCGGCCTTCACCCTGTTCTTCAGCACGCCGGCGCCGCGCGACGCCGACGGCGAGCTGCGCGCCAGGCTGGTGGCGGCATGATCCGCATCGGGCTGACCGGATCGATCGGCATGGGCAAGTCGACCGTGGCGAAGATGTTCGTTAGGGCGGGCGTGCCGCTGTTCGATGCCGATGCGGAGGTGCACCGCCTGCAGGGGCGCAACGGCCGGCTCGTCGCGGCGATCGAAGCGGCCTTTCCCGGCACGGCGGGGGAGCATGGGATCGACCGGGCGGTGCTCTCAAAATATGTCCTCGGCGACCGCGAGGCGCTGCGCCGGCTCGAGCGGATCATCCATCCCGCGGTCGCTGAGTCGCGCCGGATCTTCCTGCGTCGGCACCGGTCCCGGCCGCTGGTCGTCCTCGATATTCCGTTACTGTTCGAGAAGAAGGGCTGGCGCCAGGTCGACGCCACCGTCGTGGTGTCGGCGCCGGCCTGGAAACAGGCCCGCCGGGTGCTGGCGCGGCCCAATATGAATCCTGCGAAACTGCGACACATCCGGTCGCTCCAGGTGCCGGATCACATCAAGCGTTCACGGGCCGATTTCGTGATCGACAATGGTGGCTCAATCGATCGTACCCGGGCCCGAATTCGGCATCTCATCACTTGCCTCCTGGCGCACGGAGTCCGATACTGTCAGCATGCGTGAAATCGTTTTTGACACCGAAACAACCGGTCTGAATCCCGCTACCGGGGACAGGCTGGTCGAGATAGGCTGTGTCGAGCTGATCAACCGGGTCGAAACCGGGCGGACGTTCCACTGCTATTTCAATCCCGAGCGGGCAATGCCCTTCGAGGCGGAACAGATCCATGGTCTGTCCGACCGCTTCCTGAGCGACAAGCCGCTGTTCGCCGAACAGGTAGAGGATCTGCTCGAATTTCTCGGTGACGCGCCGCTCGTGGCGCACAACGCCAGTTTCGATTTCGGCTTCGTCAACTGGGAGCTGGGCGCCTGTGGCCGCCCGATCATCGACCTGAGCCGGATGATCGACACGCTGGTTCTCGCCCGGCGCGCCCATCCAGGCGCAAAGCACAGCCTCGATGCGCTGTGCAGCCGCTATGGCATCGACCGTAGTCATCGCGTCAAGCATGGCGCGCTGCTCGATGCCCAATTGCTCGCCCAGCTCTATGTCGAACTCACCGGCGGTCGCCAGATTGGTCTGTCGATCGGCGAGACGCTGGTTGAGGAAACGCTCGTCGTGGCCACCGGGCATTCGGTCGCTACGTCCCGCACGATCCGGGCGATACGCCCCCATGTGGCAAGCGAGGAGGAGCTGGAGAGACACAGGGCCTTTATCGAAAAACTCGATTCCGCGCTCTGGCTGGAAGGTGCGACAGGCTGACAGCCAGGCGATGGCCGGGAGCAATTCGGGCGATGATCGGTTGATCCCCCGGGCAGAACACATAATCCGTGATTGTCCTTATGGCGGGGCGCCCTCGGGCGGCCCACCTTCGGCAAACCAAAGTGGAGTAAAGCCATGGAAATTCGCGTTTCAGGACATCAGGTTAACACGGGCTCAGCGCTCCGGACCCATGTCGAGGACCGGCTCCACGCAATCGCAGACAAATATTTCTCGCGAAGCCTTTCCGCCCATGTCACCTTCGGTCGCGGTCAGCACGGCAACGGCTTCAGTTGCGATATCGTCGCCCATGTGATGCACGGGGTGATCCTCAAGGGCAGTGGCCACGCGATGGAGGCGCACCCCGCTTTCGAGCAGGCTGCCGATCGGATCGAGACCCAGTTGCGCCGCTACATGAACCGGCTCAAGTCGCGTAGCGGTGTGCAGGGCGCGCCTGCAGCCACGCTTGAGACGCTCGAAAACGACGCCGGCTACACGGTGTTCGAAGCGCCGCGGGTGGAGGAACCCGATGGGGAGATCATCGGCGACGCGCCGGTCATCATCGCTGAGACAAGGGTCGATGTGCCGGATGCCAGCGTATCCGATGCGGTCATGATGCTCGATCTTCGCAATACGAACGCGCTTCTTTTCCGAAATTCTGGTACCGGCGCCTTCAATATGGTGTATCGGCGCACCGATGGCACGATCGGCTGGGTGGAGCCGAGCCGGGTGGCCTGACAAGGAATAGCGAACCCCGTCGAATGAGTGACAGTAAATCGATGGACGACCTGAGCGACCTGCTGTCGCCTCAGGCGGTGCAGGCCGCGCTGGTTGTCCCAAACAAAAAATCGCTATTTCAACAGCTTGCTGTGTCTGCATCGAAGCTGATTGGCGCCGAACCGCGGGTCATCACCGAACGGCTGGTGGAACGCGAGCGGCTGGGTTCGACAGGTTTCGGCGGCGGCATCGCTATTCCCCACGGCAAGATCGAAGGCCTTGATCGAGTCGTCGGCCTGTTCGCGCGACTCGGCTCTCCGATCGACTTCGCGGCCATCGACGATCTCCCGGTCGATCTCGTATTCCTGCTGCTCTCACCGGTCGATGCCGGAGTCGAACATCTCAAGGCGCTCGCCCGGGTCAGCCGGCGGATGCGCGACAAGGGTTTCGTTGCCAAACTTCGCGGCGCCGGCTCGGATGATGCGCTCTACGCGCTGTTCGCGACCGGCGAGGCCCGCCACGCGGCCTGAGCCGCCCATGCGTAAGCCGCGATGACCGGCGAGACCGGCGCCGCAGCGCATTATCGTGCGCTTGAAGCACTTTATGCGGCTGCGCCAATCAACGACCTGTTCAAGTCGAAGCTCGAGATCACCGGCGAAGGCCAGGCGCGGATCAGTTTCATGGTCGAACCGGGCCATTACCATGCTGCCGGCGCGGCGCATGGCACCACCTATTTCAAGATGCTCGACGATGCCGCCTTCTATGCGGCGAACAGCCTGGTCAACGACTTCTTCCTGCTGACCACTGCGTTCAACCTTTGGCTCACCCGCCCGCTCAAGGCCGGGCCGGTGGTTGCCGAAGGGCGCTGGGTCAACGGCCGGCGGCGGGTGCTGGTTGCGGAAGCGCGGCTGGTCGATGCCGATGGCGAGGAGGTGGCGCGGGGCACCGGCACCTTCATGCGCTCGCGCATCTCGCTCGCAAAGCTGCCCGGCTATGCCCGGCCCGAATCGCTGAAATCATGACCGAGCCGCGGCCCGCCGCGGGGCTGCTGGTGTCGGCGCTGATCCGGCGGATCGAGGCCGAGGGCGGATCGGCGATGGTGATCGCGCGGGGCGACGCGATCGCCGGCGCGATCCTGCTGCTGCTCGCGGATCGCGGCGTGCTGGACAAAATTGTCGAGCGGGTGTGGCGTTTCGACGGAGGCCATGGGCTGGAAGCGGTCGGGCCCGCCGATCCGAACGAGCAGGGTGTTGCGGGGGACTATGTCGCCCGACGGCGCAAGTCCGATCCCGACCTGTGGGTCGTCGAGGTCGATCACCGCGACGCGGAGCGGATTGCGGGAGAAGTGCTGCTCTAGCCTTCCATCGTCATCCCAGTGAAAGCTGGATCTCCCTGTTCCTCTACCTTAATTTTGTATGGATCGGTCACACATGCAATGAGATCCCAGCTTTCGCTGGGATGACGCTCAAAGGACCCACTGGAAACCGTTCCCTCATTGTTCTAATCTCACCCGATGTCGACCGCTCCCGAGTCCCTCGAAACTCTGATCACTGCCCCCCTCTTGGCCAATGATGTCGCGCGCGGTGTGGCGCGGCTGTTCCTCCGCGCGGAATTGACGCCGCTGCCCGAGGTCCCGCTCGGCAATGGCCGGCGTGCCGACATCATGGCGATCGACGCCAAAGGTTGCATCACGATCGTCGAGATCAAGGTCTCGCGCGCCGATCTGCTCGGTGATGCGAAATGGCCCTTCTATCTCGACTATTGCGACCGCTTCTTCTGGGCCGTGCCGGGCGGGTTTGACCTCACCCCCTTCGATAGCGAGGCTTTCCGCCCCGACTGCTGCGGCCTGATCGTCGCTGATCGCTACGACGCCGCGATCCTGCGCGAGCCGCAGCACCGGCCACTGGCGGGCGCGCGGCGCAAAGCGGAGACGCTCCGATTCGCGCGGCGCGCGGCACGGCGGCTATGGGGCGATCTCGATCCGTATCCGGAGAGCTGGGTTTAGAGCCCCGGCCCCGAGATCTTCGCCTTGTCCTTCTTCACCTCGGTCTTCGACTCGTCGATCACCTTGAGCACCGCGGCCGAGCGATTGTCCTCGGCGGCATAGTCGCGGGCTGATTTGCCGGCGATCCGGTCGGGGATCCTGGGATCGGCGCCGTTGGTCAGTAGGAGGCGAACCATCGGGATATCGCGCTTCTGGACCGCGACGATCAGCGGGGTCTCGCCGCTGTTGTTGGCGAGATTGACCTGCGCGCCCTGCCCGATGAGCAGACTCGCGCCTTCCTGAAAGCCCTGCATGGCGGCGAAATGGAGCGCGGAATTACCTTGCGCGTCCTTCTTGTTGGGATTGGCGCCGCGGCCGAGCAGGAAGCTCGACCAGGTCATGTCATGCCCCTTGATGGTAATCATCAGGGCGGTTTCCCCGGTCGAATAATCCTTGGTGTCGATGATCGTCGAGCGGTTGCCCTGCAGCGCTCTGTTGACCTTCTCGCCATCGCGTGAACGGACGGCCTGGAGGAAGTTGAAGCTGTCGGAGAATTGCGCGGCGGCGGGCGCCGCGGCGATCGCCAAGACTATACCGGCGAGTGCGAACTGGATGTGGCGGCGGATCATCACGTGCTTCATGCCCCTTTTCTGAAACGCCCTTGCGCCTGGGGCAATAGCAAAGCATGGCTGGCGGCACCATGAACAATCCGAGCCACTCCGCCGGCCGGGCGCTCTGGGGAGCCGTGCTGCTCGCGGCGCTGGCCCCGCTGGCCGGCTGCAGCCCGTCCGAGCCGCCGCCGCTGGCCGGCGCGAGGATCGGCGGATCCTTCACCCTGACCGATCAGGACGGCCGCAAGGTGAGCGACAGCGCCTTCGCTGGCAAATATCGGCTGATCTATTTCGGCTACACCTTCTGCCCCGATATCTGCCCGACAGACGTCCAGACACTGATGAAGGGCTATAAGCAGCTCGAGAAGGACAATCCCGATCTCGCGGCCCGGATTCAGCCGATCTTCATCACCATCGATCCGGCGCGCGACACGCCCGACAAGATCCGGCAATTCGTCCGCGCTTTCCATCCGCGGCTGATCGGTTTGACCGGGAGCGAGGCCGAGATTGCCGCGGTCGCGAAGGAATATGCGATTTTCTACAAGAAACAGCCGCCGGCCGGGGGCAGTACGGACTATCTGATGGATCACAGCCGCCAGGCGATGCTGTTCGGACCGCAAGGAGAGCCGCTCGCGCTGATCACTCAGGACAAGGACGCCAGTGCGGTGGTAACCGATCTCGAACGCTGGGCAAAATAGATGAGCGAATCCAGGCCGTTTTGGGAAACCAAGCGGCTCGACGAAATGAGCCGTGCCGAATGGGAGTCGCTGTGCGACGGCTGCGGCAAATGCTGCCTGCACAAGCTCGAGGATGAAGAGACCGGCGAGATGATGGCGACCAATGTCGCCTGCCGGCTGCTCGATCGCCGCTCCGGCCTGTGCAAGGATTACAAGCATCGCCGGACGTTTGTTCCCGAATGCGTGCGGCTGACCCCGCGGCTGCTGCGCGAGATCGACTGGCTGCCTTCGACCTGCGCCTATCGCCTGCTCGACGAGGGCAAGCCGCTGCCCGACTGGCACCCGCTCAGAACGGGCGATCCGGAATCGGTTCACCGCGCCGGCGTTTCGGTGCGCGGCTGGACCGTGTCCGAAGTGGAGGCGGGCGACCTCGAGCATCATCTGGTCGATCGTGATCTGTAGGGTGGCGGCCTGACCATGTTTTTCCGCAGATCGACCCCTCTCCCTCCCGAACCTGAGCTGGTGTTCGATCCCGGCGGCCGCAACCGGCCGCTCCAGATCCGGCGGATGGCGCAGGCACAGCGGATGCGGCTCAGCGTTGATCCGCGCGACGGCGGGGTCCGCCTGATCGTGCCGAGTCGCACCTCGCTGCGCGCCGCGCTGAAATGGGTTGAAAGCAAGCGCGGCTGGATCGAAGCGGCACTCGATGCGCTCCCGCAGGCGCGTCCGATCGAGCATGGCATGACGATCGAGGTGGCGGGTGAACCGCTTCGGGTCGAACTGGCTGACCAGGGTCGGATCGTACGCCGCGTCGGCGGCCGGCTCGTGGTGCCAAGGCCGCCTGAGCTGATGACCGGCCGGGTGACGCGCTGGCTCAGGAAGATAGCGCTTGAGCGGCTCGAGGCGGAGACGATGCGTTTCGCAGCCCGGGCCGGGGTCAGCCTCGGTCGTGTATCGATCGGCGATCCGCGCGCGCGCTGGGGAAGCTGTTCGGCCAATGGCGACATTCGGTACAGCTGGCGGCTGATCCTTGCCCCGCCCGCCGTGCTCGAGGCAACCGTCGCGCACGAGGTGGCGCACCTCCTGCACATGGACCACAGTCGCGATTTCCACGCTGCGGTCGAACGTCTGCTCGGCCGCGATCCATCGCCGGAACGGGCCTGGCTGCGGGCCTATGGACGCGAACTCTACTGGCTTAGACGAGAATCCTGAGCCGGCCCCTGAGCCGGCTATTGCCGGCGCAGCCTTATTGCGGGCGTCGTTGCGCCGGCCGTTGCGGCTCGACGCTGTTGAGGAAATCCGATCCCAGCGTCGTGCGCGGAGTCTGCGGGCGCGGTGCTGCGGCTGCAGGCTGAGCGGCACGCGGAGCCGGTGCCAATGGCGCGGCGGCCGCTTCCGTTTCGACGCTGTCGGCCAGATCGCCGACGGGGTCGGCGGCTTCCTCGGCGGGGGTACCATCGGGATTGACCAGCCCCTCGTCGGGTGTGCCGAAAAAGGCCTCGTCGTCGGGCTCGATCTGGAATTCGGGCAGGGTCACCTCGGTCTCGAACGGTTCGACCGGGCGTTTCGCCACCGCGACCTTCATGAAATCGGCAAAGGCACGTGCGGGAGCGCGTCCGCCCTGGAGGCCGGGGATTGATTTCGCATCGTCGCGGCCCATCCAGACGCCCGTCGTGATTCCCGACGAGAAGCCAAGGAACCAGCCATCCTTGTTGGACGAAGTGGTGCCGGTCTTGCCCGCCACCGGGCGGCCGATATAGGCGGCCCGCGCGGTGCCGGTGTTGACTGCGGTCTGGAGCAGGTCGGTGATCTCGGCGGCGACCCATGGCGCCACCAGCACCCGATTGTCATCGACCTGGTGCTGGTAGAGCATGTCCCCCTTGGCAGTGGTTACCTTGACGATCCCATAGGGCACCACCGCGATACCCTTGCGGGCCACCGCGGCGAAGGCGCGGGTCATGTCGATCAGCCGAACGTCCGACGTCCCGAGCACCATCGACGGATGGGTGTTGATCTTGCTGCCGATGCCGAAGCGGTGCGCCATGTCGGCGATATTTTCGAAGCCAACCTGCTGGCCTACCTTGGCCGCTACGGTGTTGATCGAGAAAGCGAAGGCAGTGCGGACGTCGATCTCTCCGGCATATTCGCGGTTCGAATTGCGCGGGCTCCAGCCGTCGATGTCGACCGGCTCGTCGGTCACCGGGGTCTCGGGCTTCATCCCCGCTTCCATCGCCGCCAGGTAGACGAACAGTTTGAACGCCGAGCCCGGCTGCCGCTCTGCCTGGGTGGCGCGGTTGTAGATCGAGCTGACATAGTCCCGGCCGCCGACCATCGCGCGGACGGCGCCGTGGCGGTCCAAAGCAACGAGGGCGCCCTGGGCGCCCTCGGGAGTGTTTGCTCGGACTGCGGTATCTGCAGCCCTTTGCATCTCGGGATCGATCGTCGTCCAGACGTCGATCGGTTCAATGGTTTCGTCGACCAGCTCGTCGAGCTGGGCGAGTGCCCAGTCGGTAAAGTAGCGCACCGCATTCTGATCGCGCTCGGGGGCCAGATTGACCTTGGACAGATCGACCGCTTCGGCTTCGGCCGGGGTCAGCGCGCCGGCGTCGACCATCACTTCCAGCACCACCTTGGCCCGGTCGATCGCCGCCTGGCGGTCGGCGGTTGGCGCATAATGCGACGGCGCTTTGACCAGACCGGCGATGATCGCCGATTCCGCCATGCTGAGCGTCTTGCCCGAATGATCGAAGAATTTGCGGCTGGCCGCATCGATGCCATAGGCGCCGCCGCCGAAGTAGACGCGGTTCAGATAGAGCTCGAGAATCTGGTCCTTCGAGAATTTGCGCTCCATCGCCAGCGCCAGGATCACCTCGCGGAATTTGCGGCCGAAGCTGTAGGCGTTGGTCAGGAAGATGTTGCGGGCGAGCTGCTGGGTGATCGTTGACGCGCCCTGCAGGCGGCGGCCTTCGCCCTGGCGCTGGAAGGCAACCCAGGCGGCACGGGCCATGCCGATCGGGTCGATGCCAGGGTGCATGTTGAAGCGCCTGTCCTCAACCGCGACCATCGCCTTTTTCATCCCCTCGGGAATGTCGCGCGATGACAGCCAGTCGCCATAGCTCGGCCCGAGCGAGACGATCACCGAGCCATCGGCGGCGCGGACCCGGACCATCTGCCCGTTGGGGCTCGACTTCAGTTCTTCGAAACCCGGCAGCGATGCCATCGCGATAAGCACCGCAATCACCAGCGCGCCAAAACCGGCGAGCATCGCGAACAAAGTGAATTTTCCAGCGGTCTTGAGCCAGCCCATATGGCTAGGATTCTTCTTCGGTTTCTCGGCGGTCGGCATCGATGACCGTCGGCTTACCCCTGTTCGCGACTCGTGCCAAGCGTATCGCCCTCTTATTCGGCCAATTCGCTGTGGCTATCGATCAACGACGATTGCGGGATGATGAATAACGGCTCGTCATCCCGGCGGAGGCCGGGATCCCGATAACAGCGAAGCGCGCGCAAGATGCCTGAGACCCCGGGCTGCGCCGGGGTATCGGGCAAGAAGTAATCCTTACTTCTTGCCCTCGAAGTCGATCGAGGCGGAGTTGATGCAGTAGCGCAGGCCCTCGGGGCCGGGGCCATCGGGAAAGACATGGCCGAGATGGCCCTCGCACTTGGCGCAGCGCACTTCGATGCGGACCATGCCGTGGCTGACGTCGCGATGCTCGGTCACCATCTCGTCGACCGCGGGTGTGGTGAAGCTCGGCCAGCCGCAGCCCGAATCGAACTTGCTGTCGCTTGCGAACAGCAGCTCGCCACAGCCGGCGCAGCGATATTCGCCCGCTTCCTTGGTGTTCCAATATTTGCCGGTGAAGGCGCGCTCGGTGCCGGCCTGCCGCAGCACATGATATTGTTCGGGCGACAGCCGCTCGCGCCATTCGGCGTCGGTGAGATTGAGCTTTTCCATGCCGCGAATGTGGGTCTGCTTGGCCGTAAGGTCAAGCGTCGAGATGGCCTGCGCGGCGTCGCATTGTTTCTCGAAAAGTTCATGTGTTCGCTCAGCCTGTGACCCAGTGCACTGCGGGTCCGGCATGACTCGCCTATTCCGGCCGTCGGCGTTGCATGGCGTCCGAGTGGTTGCGTTTGCGTGTGGGGGCGCCGGGGAATCGCCCCCAATTAGATGCGTGGCGTGCGGCCCGGCGGTCTTCAGAGATCGCCGGGCTGAGTCGTTTCTGGACTGGCGCGACGACGTCGATGGCGGCACGATAGGGCGATGGTCTTTCCCCTTTTCCACCGCTTTGCCAGATTCGTCATCGTTGCCGCGACGCTCATACCCGCAGCGGGATGGGCGTGCAGCCGCCCCATTGGGCCAGGCAATTTCGAGCTTGTCCGGCAGGCCGAACTGATCGTGATAGCGCAGGTCGATTCGGGACCGGAGGGCAGCATTCCCGATGCGGAACGGATGGACCAAGCCGTCAGGATCGGGCCGATGCAAGTGCTCAAAGGCGTGTTGCCCAAGGAGCCGCTGACGCTGTGGGGAATGGTCAGCAGCAGGCGTGACGGCATTGCGTTCGAGTCGAGGCCGACACCGCTGACGGCGCCTCATCCCTCCGTCTTGAGCGGGGCCTGTTTTCGCCAACACTATGCCAAGGGCGGCCTGATCCTCGCAATCCTGGCGGAGAACGGCCGGGGCCTTCACCCGATCGGCGCATTCACCCGTACCGTGGAAGATATCGAATCCTATGACAGCCTTTGGGTCCGCACCGTTCGCCGCTACATCGAAATTCAGCAGCGGGCCCGCGACGGCAATCTGCGCGAGGCCGTGATCGCCGAACGCGATCAGTTACGCGCGCGGGGACCGGACATGGAAGCGCAGGCGGTGGCCGACGATCTCGACGACTGGCTTGAACGCGCAAGCGGCGGATGGCTGAATGCGACCGGCTGGCGCTACGATGACGATTTCGATCAAGTCACGGTTTTCGCGGAGGGCGCGGTGCAGGGGGACAGGGCATCGCTATCTTGCCGGCGCAATGGTGCGGCGATCGCGTTGGCCGTGAGCACAAAGCGAAAGCGACTGGCTCTGACGATCGGTGACCGGAGTTTCGCGACCGATAATGGCCGAATATCCTTCACCCCTGAGCTCAGGAAGCTGCTCCGGCAAAGTGCCGGGCCGTTCGCTATCGCTGTCGACGGGCGGCAAACCTATCAGGGCCGTGCGAGCGACATTTTCCAGAAATTCGCAATGCGCTGCGAGATTTTGCTGGCGCCCTAGGCCTCGCCCCGCGCCGCCATGAAGCGCGGATTGCGCAGCAGCCCGGCCGAGACCAGCGAGACGAGCAGGCCGACCGGCGCGATCTCGAGGAAGGTGAGCGGCAGGCGGTAGAAGGGATTGGCATAGTCCGCCTTGAGCTTCGCCATCTCGGCCGCGACTTTCGCGATCTCCGCCGCGCTGGCGCCCTTCGCGCGCATGTCGGCGATCAGGCTGGCGCCATATTCACCGATGAAGTCGGCGCCGGAGACGGCCAGCGAGATTTCCCAGGCGACGACATAGAGGATGCTGGCGACCAGGCTGATAGCGAGGCCGAAGCCGAAGCCGGGCCAGAAGCGGATCACCCCGCCGCAGGCGATGTCGCGATGCCGCTTGGTGCCGAGGAAGACCATGGTCAGCGCGACCAGCATCGCCAGATAGCCGAACAGCATCCCCCAGGGTTCGGGCGGCGGCCCGGTCATCGCGGTGACGGCGGCAAAGAGTCCGAGGATCAGGCCGGCATAGAGGCCGTGCGTGAGGATGGTGCGCAGCATCGTCATTCCCCTTGAGAGTGGCGAGGGATTGAAGCGTTTCGGCCCCGTGGATTCAATCGCCCGAAAGGGTGATTTTACCCCGTTCGCGCCCTTATTACCGTATCAGCTTATGATCCCCAAGCCGCGGGCTCGGGCGATCGCGTCGGTGCGGCGGCTGGCGCCCAGCTTCTCATATAGCCGCGTGACATGCGTCTTGACCGTGTTCGGCGAGATGGCGAGCCGGTCGGCGATCTGCTGGTTGGAAAGCCCTTCGGCGAGTGCCCGCAGCACCGCCATCTCGCGCGTCGAGATGCCCAGGGCAGCGAGCGCCTCCGGATTTCCCTCGGTCGAGGGTGCACGCGGCGCGAACAGATGGATGCCGACCGCGACTCCCAGCGCGAGGAAGAAACCAGCGATCAGGAAGATCGCGAGCTCGCCCAGTCCCGAACGAACGAAGCGGATATAATCAAGCCATTGCAGTGCGAATGTGCCGGCCGCGAGCAGCAGGCCATAGCCGGTGACCGGTTTCCAGATCGGTCCAGTCCTGTGTCGATATGCCATGGCATGATCTGACCATGTCCGGCCGCCATGATCAACGGCCGGGCACGCAATCCTTCGTCGCCAGCGGTGGCGGCGCGTCGGGCCTGATCGTCAGGCGCGGGCTCAATTCGGCGAGGCGACGGACATAGGCGTCGGTGAAGACCGTCGCGCAGGCCTTGCTCAGATGCGAGCCTTCGGGGAGCGACAGGCCCTGGACGGTGGGCATGTCGTCGATATGTGCACCCCTGGCGCGGGCGGCGGCGAGCAGCGCATCCCAGCCCTTTGCCCGTGGCAGCCGCTTGTCCTCGTTGACGCGGAAATCGGGCGCGGAAGGTGGCCGGACGAACAGCACGTCGCCGCTCCGTGCCCGGATCTTGTCGACCGCGGCGCGGGTGCGCTTCAGGGTCATCGCGATCACCTCCGGCTTGACGACCGGTCCCTTGAACGCCTGCCAGACGGCGCGGCCATGCGCGCGCAGCCGTTCGTCATGTTCTAAACGCGGCCACATGTAGGTCTGGCGGCCGTCGAGGGTCGTGCTGAGCTTCCAGGTATCGTCATAAGGTCCTTCGACCCCGGTGCGCCAATCGGGATCAAGCCGCGCGACCAGCGCGCTCAGCCGATATTCCTGTTCGAGGAAGGCAAGGTGCATTTCCAGTTGCCGGCCGATCAGGAAGGAGCCGCGCTTCGCGGGCGATTCGAACTTTGCGAGCTCAAGCGCGATCTTCATCCAGCCCGCTTTCTCGCGAAAATAGGAGACGTCGGTCATGCCGACGATGACAAGTCCCTTGAAATTGGGGTCGTCGGCAAGATTTTCCAGGAACGGTCGCCCGTTGGTGCCGGGCAGCGCAAGCTGGAGCGGACGGATGCCGGTGAGCCGCTGGAAATGGTCGAGATCGGTGTCGAACAGGATGCGTGAGTCACCGACGATCGCCGCGCTGACCGGCTCCGTGTCGATGCGCCGGCGTTCTTCGACCCAGGCATAGGGATTGTCGCCAAGATCGCCCGGTGTCAGTCCGAGCTGCCGCATCTGCCATTCCCAGGCGGCGGTCGCCAGCAATACCAATATCGTCACCGCCAGCGACATGGTTCGCCAGGGCCGATCGGGAATGTCGCGCTGGGGCACCGGCTGGGCCTGGCCAGGCCGGTCCGATGCCGTCAGCCTCAGCCCCGGCGACAGCGCGTGCCGGCCGCTTGGCGGAGGCGGCTCAGAAGGCGAAGTAGATGAAGGCATTGCCTGTCCCATGTTCGGCGATCACCGCGAACCCCATCGCGGCCCAGAGCGCGGTGATCAGCGCCGGATGGGTCCGTCCGATCGCCGCCTCGAGCGTTCGGTGGCGCATTGCCCAATGCGCGGCGAGGATGGCGGCGACAATCGCGACGGTGGTGCCGATCGAAATCGCGGCCAGCCGCGGCGCGGCATCGCCGCTGGCCCCGATCATCCCGGCCAGCACGCTCCATGCCTTGCCGAACGTCTTGGCGCGGAAGAACACCCAGGCGATGTTGACCAGCAGGAAGGTCAGCAGCGCAAAGCCGGCAATAGCGATCGGCCCGGCCTGAAAGCCCTTGAAAAGCTTGCGCAGCAGCCGCTCGCCGCAGAGATAGGCGCCGTGCAGCCCGCCCCAGACGACGAACGTCCAGTTGGCACCGTGCCACAGCCCGCCGATCAGCATCGTGCCCATCAGCGAAGCATAGGTGCGCAGCTCACCATGCCGGCTGCCCCCGAGCGGGATGTAGAGATAGTCGCGCAGCCAGGACGACAGCGAGATATGCCATCGTCGCCAGAAATCCGAAAAGCCGACCGACGCATAAGGGAATCGGAAATTGTCGGGCATCGCGAAGCCAAGGCACAGCGCCACGCCGATCGCGGTGGTCGAATAACCGGCGAAATCGCAGAAGATCTGCCCGGAAAAGGCAAAGGTCGCGATCCAGCTGTCGATCCAGCCCGAGGGCTTGTCGCTGTCATAGACCGTCTCGACCACGGGGCCGAGAAAGCCGTCGGCGAGCACCACTTTCTGGAACAGCCCGAGCGTCATCAGCGCCAGACCGAAGCGGAGCTGATCGGCACTGGCGCGGCGCGGCGTGGCGAATTGCGGGACGAGTTCGGTCGGGCGCATGATCGGCCCCGCCACCAGATGCGGGAAGAAGGTCACGAACAGCGCATAGTCGAGGAAGTTGGTCGCCGGCTTGGCGCGGCGCAGATAGATGTCCAGCGTGTAGGACATCGTCGCGAAGGTGTAGAAGGAAATGCCCACCGGCAGGACGATGTCGTAGCGCGGCGGGACATAATGGAGCCCGATCAGCGGTGCCGCGGCGGCGAAGCTGTCGACCAGGAACTGGCCATATTTGAAATAGCCGAGCATGCCGAGATTGGCGATCACCGACACCAGCATCCAGGCGCGCCGCTGCCATTGCCCTTCGGCATTGACCAGCGCGCGGGCGGCGAACCAGTCGACCACGGTCGATACCCAGAGCAGGATCACGAAGGGCGGGTTCCACGCCGCATAGAAGATGTAGCTGGCGATCAGCAGGTTGGTCTTCTTGAGCTTCCACGGCAGCGGCAGCGAATGCAGGCCGAGCACGATCGCGAAAAAGACGATGAAGATCAGGGAGTTGAAGACCATGCGGCGTTCAGCAGCGCGACGCTGCGACGTGCGACGAGAAGATCAAAATGGTGCCCCCACCAGTACCCCAATGGTGCGCCAGACTAGAGCTGTAGCGACACAGCGCAATGCCAAATCCGATCGGAAGCAGCTCAGATGCCGCGGCCTTTGTCGAATTGGCCGCGACGGGCGCCTCACCCGATCGTGATCGCCATCGTGAAGCTGCGCCGCTCGCCCGGAGCGATCATCACCATGCCCGGCTTCTCGTCGAGCGTACCGGTGAAGCCGGCGGGATCGGAGAAGCCCTGCCATGGTTCGATGCAGATATAGGAGGCGCCGGGCTTCATCCACAGGCCGAGCTCGGGCATGCCGGTAAAGTCGATCAGCAGGCGGGCGGTGCCGGGTCCCTCATAGACGAGCGATCGGCTGGACAGATTGTCGAAGATCAGCGCGTCCTCGGTGAAAAGCCTGTCTTCGAGGCGCAGCGTGTCACCCTTGACCGGGGTCGGCCGTGGTTCGGGATCGAGCAGGCCCGCAGCGTCGAGACGGCGGACATGCGCCGGCTCGGCTTTGTCGAAGCGGATGACATGGCCTTCCTTCGACGGTGCGCCGGGCAACGGCCAGCGCAGTGCCGGGTGAAAACCGAAACTGACGGGCATCGAATCCTCGCCGGCATTGGTCACCCGACCGGTCATCGTCAGCGTGGCGCCCCGCACCGCGTAAATCATCTCCAGGCTGAACGCGAAGGGCCAGACCGCGCGCGTCTCGTCGCTCGTATCGAGGCGGAGGACCAGCCCGTCAGGATCCTGGTCGGCGACGGTAAAGATACTTCGACGGGCAAATCCATGGCGGGCGAGCGGATAATGCTGGCCATGCCAGCGATAATGATCGCCGGCGAGTGTCCCGACGATCGGAAACAGGATCGGCGCGCGGCCGGCCCACCAGCGCGGGTCGCCGTCCCACACATAGTCGCGTCCCGCGGCATCGGTCAGCCGCTGCAGTTCGGCGCCGCTTTCGGAAATGTCGGCGGTCAGGCGGTCCGAGCGGATGCGATGGACGGCCGCCATCGCCCGATCAGCCCTCGGCGGCCTCGCCGGACCCGGCCGGTGCGCCCTTGAGATAGGGTTCTACCGCGCCCTGGAGCTTGATCGTCAGCGGATTGCCCTTGCGGTCGCGGGTGTTGCCGACCGACACCCGGATCCACCCCTCGCTCACGCAATATTCCTCGACATTGGTCTTCTCGACGCCCTTGAACTTGATGCCGACCCCGTGTTCGAGCAGCTCGGCGTTGAAATAGGGGCTGGAAGGATTGATCGAGAGACGGTCGGGCATTTCAGTCATGATAGGGGTCCGGACAGGAGGAATGTCGGGGCTTTAGCCATGTCGGCCGGCCAGCTCAATCGCTTCCCTCGGCCTTTGGTCTCGACCGGTGGCGCAGCAGCGCCCAGATCGCGATGACCGGCAGGCCGGCGATGATCGTCCAGGGCCCGAGGCCCGCCCGCGCGGCGCCCGACGAAAACAGCGTGATATTGAGCGGCAGGAAGACGATCTGCCGCGTGCCCCAGACGGTGGTGAACCGGCCCAGTCCCACCAGGCAGCCGGCGATCCACAGCCAGCGCCTGGCGAATCGGCCCGAGGTCCAGACCCGCCGGATCGCGAGCACCGTCGTGGCAAGGCCGGCAATGGCGAGGGCAAGGACGCTATAGTTGGCGGTGCTGCCGTCGGCCGGACGGAAGGCGTTGATCTCGGTCGCAGGGCGGTCGATGCGACGCAGCGCGAAGCCGGTGATCAGGGCCGCTTTCCCCTGCCGCCTGATCGTCATTTGCGCCAGCGCCCGGGCGTCGGAGCCGGCGATCTCAAAGGCGAGTCGCGAGTCGCGATAGCTGCCGCCGCCGATCGTGCTGACGCTTGTCCAGCCGGCGTCGACCAGCTTGATTTCGGGCGTGCCGGCGCCGGGCAGGGCGCGGCGCATTGGTGTGAACCGGGTCGCCAGCTGGGGCCGGACCTGCGCGGGCAGTCTCGCGGCGAACGCCACCCGGTTCCCGGCAATCAGGTCGGCGATCGCGGCGCGGCCGATCGCGCGATCCTCCGGCTGCGAGACCCGGTCGAGCCACCAGGCGGAGCCACACCCCGCCAGCAGCAGTGGCAGCAGCAGGACGATCAGGCAGCGACGTATCGGCATGGCACCCCTTCCCGGCTGACTTGTGCCGGACTGTGCCGGCGCAGGCAATTCAGCTCGTCGTCCAGGGCGGCTTGAGGAATGCCGCCGCGAGGAAGTCGATCAGCGCTTTCACCCGCGCCGGCCGCAGGGCCGTCGGCGGCGTCACGACGTGAAGCGCACTGACCGGGCCGGTCGACCAGTCGGGCAGAATCTGCTCGAGCCGGCCATCAGCGAGGCATTGCCAGACGAGGAAATCGGGCATGATGGCGATGCCGCTGCCGGCGATCAGCGCGTCGAGCAGCACGTCGCCATTGTTGGTGCGGATCGGACCCTTCACCTCGATTGTCAGTTCGCCTTCGTCGCGGTGACGGAAATGCCAGCGGCCGGGGCTGCGCATATGGGTGTAGACGAACGCCGGATAGCGCAGGAGGTCGCGGGGATGCTCGGGCCGGCCGAGCCGGTCGAGCAGCGAAGGCGCGCCGACGATCGGCAGACACACCGGGAAGAGCCTGCGGGCCTTGAGCGCCGAATCCTCGAGCTGGCCGATGCGGAGCGCGACGTCGAAGCCCTGTTCGATCAGGTCGATCCGCTCGTCGGAGAGCTGAAGGTCGACCGTCACGTCCGGATAGGCCTGGTGGAACAACGGCAGGATCGGTCCGAGATGGGCGATGCCGAACGACATCGGCGCGGCCAGCCGGACGAGGCCGCGCGGTGCCGCGCCGCGCTCGGAAATCGCCTCCTCGATCGCTTCGCCCTCGGCCAGCAACGCGCCGGCACGCTCCTGTGCGAGCGCACCGCTTTCGGTGAGCGACAGCTTGCGCGAGCTGCGATGGAACAGCGGCGTGCCCAGGCGCTGTTCGAGCCGCGAAACCGCCTTCGACACGGTCGCCTTGGACAAAGCGAGTTCGTCGGCCGCGGCCGAGAAGCTGCCCAGCTCGGCCACCCTCGCAAAGATTGCCCAGGCCTCGAAATCGGGAAGATGCGCCATATGTCACGCCAACAAAATTGGAAACGATAGGTTTCGATCATCTCCATTTCATTGTCATCGCGCAAGGCTAGATTGGCCTCCATCAGACTGCTGCGGCAGCACATCGGAGATAGAATCATGATCGACGTCCGGCCCTTTTCCTCGCTCGGCGCCGCCAACCATGGCTGGCTCGACGCGAAGCATCATTTTTCCTTTGCCGATTATCGCGATCCGGAACGCGTCAATTGGGGTGCGTTGCGCGTGTGGAATGACGACGCGATCGCGCCGCACACCGGCTTTGCCCCGCATCCGCACAACGACATGGAGATCATCACCTATGTCCGGACCGGAGCGATCAGCCACAAGGACAGCCTCGGCAATACGGGGCGTACCGAAGCAGGTGATGTCCAGGTGATGTCGGCGGGCACCGGCATCGTCCATTCGGAGAAGAATGAGGAGGATGTCGAGACGACTCTCTTCCAGATCTGGATCATCCCCGACAAGCGCGGAGAGAAACCGGGCTGGGGCACGAGGCCCTTCCCGAAGGACGATCGCGGCGGCCGTTTCGTGACTCTGGCGAGCGGCATGGCGGGCGATGAGGACGCGCTGCCGATCCGGGCCAATGCCCGGGTGCTGGGTGCGACGCTGGCGAGCGGGGAGAGCGTCGAGCAGACGATCGGGCGTAGCCGCAAGGCCTATCTGGTGCCGACCCGCGGCCGGATCGAGGTCAACGGAATCGCGGTCAATCCGCGCGATGGGGTCGCTATCGCCGATCTCGATTCCATCCGGGTTACCGCGCTGGACGATGCCGAGATCGTGCTGGTCGACGTGGCGTAACGGCAGCGCAATCCACCAAGGTTTTGCCCCGACCTGTCCGTCAATCCAGACGGGACAAATTTTCCGGAAAATATGTGGCGGAGATCACAGACTCGTTGCCCCGCGAATCGTAAACAACCGTTAACTGATGGAGTCAGAAATGACGTTGCACGTGCAGATCCGGTCCGCAGCCGACCCCTCGACGCCGCCCCTTTCGGCGCTCGAGTGGAAGGTGGTGACGCTGGCGATGCGCGAAGCCGGCCGCACTGCCACTCGGCGGCGCGGATGGCTCAGGCGGATGATCGATGGCGGTGCGGGAACCCGGCCCAACCTGCCTCTGGCCGATCCCCGCCTGGAGACGCTGCGCCGTTTCGTATGCCGGGTGCGCGACCGGGCCGATGCGTCGGAGCTCAAGCACCGGTTGCTCGAGTTCGGCTTCCATCCGAACCAGATCTCGGCGGTGGCGATGATCGCCCGCTGATAGGAGCTAAATGCTGCGGGCGACGCCCCCCCTGTCCGCAGCGCCTAGGCCGCCCGTCCCCAATCCGGGGGCGGGCGGTTCGTTTTTCTGCCCGCCGGGAACGAGATGGTGGCGTTCGTTCCGACATTATGGCATAGCAGTTGAATGATCATTCAAGAGAGGGTGGCATGACGCGGATCATTTGCGCCGTTTCGGCGGCTTTGCTGGTCGCAGCGCCGGCGTCGGCCGAGGTGAAGTCGGCCGATGATACCGGTTTTTCGATCGCGATGACGGCAACGGTCGCCGCTTCGCCGGACCAGCTCTGGGCGACGCTGAGCCAGATCGGGCGCTGGTGGAATCCGGCGCACAGCTGGTCTGGCGACGGCGCCAACCTGTCGCTGACGCCCGTCGCCGGCGGCTGTTTCTGCGAACAGCTGCCCAAATCCAGAGGGTCGGTCGAGCATCTGCGCGTCGTCTTTGCCGATCCCGGGCGCATGCTGCGCCTGACCGGCGGGCTCGGCCCGCTGCAGTCGATGGCGGTTGCCGGGGTGATGGACTGGACTTTCAAACCGGCCGCCGGCGGTACCGAGCTCAGCCTGCGCTACACGGTGTCGGGCGCGATACCGGGCGGCGGCAAGGGGCTGGCCGGTCCCGTCGATCAGGTGCTCACCGAGCAATTCGGGCGGCTGAAGGCGCTGGCGGAGAAGAAGTGAGCTGGTGCGGAATGCCTGCAGGCACTCCATAGATCATGCTGGGAGCATGACCGGCCAGATCGCTCCCCGACCGCTTGCGGGCGGGGCTGGAAACTCGACGCCCAACGGCTCGCGCAGCGAGCCGGTCTCGGGCTGCCCCCCGGCAGTCCTCTTATCGCCGCTCGATCCCGGCCGCGAGTTCCCGTGCCTGATGGCGCAGAAAATGCCGGATCGCCTCGAGTTCCCCGTCGCCGATCTGGCTGAATTGCGGCATGCCGCTGGCCGTCAGCGCGCCATCATGGACGATCGTGCGGAACGCCTCCGCCGATAGCGGGATTGCCGATCCCCGAAGATCGGGCGCGCTGCCGACGCCGACCGCCATCGTCCCGTGGCAGATCACGCATTGCTGGTGATAGGCGATTACCCCCGCGAGCCATATCTTCGGGTTGGCGACGAAATCGGGGTCGGGTTGTACCTCGATCCTCGGTTTCGGTGTGCGTGGCGGCAGCGTGGCCTTGCCGTCGAGCGCGAAGGTCAGAACGCGGCGGGCCTGGCCGCGGTAGTCCTCGCGGACTTTGCCGGTGACATCATAGACCGCCATCGAGGCGCCATAGCCGGCGATGATCGAGACATATTGGCGGCCGCGCCAGCGATAGCTGATCGGCGGCCCGATCATCGGCGCTTTGCCGTCGAACGACCAGAGAATCTTGCCGCTACGATCATCGATCGCGCGGAATTGGCCATCGGCCTGGCCGTTGAACACCAGCCCGCCGCCGGTTACGAGCGCGCTTCCCGCCCAGAGGCCGAAGGCGGGGATCTTCCAGCGAGCCTTCTGCGTGACCGGGTCCCAGGCCTGGAGCGAAGCGCTCGTCCCTTCGAGCAGCTCGGGCGAGAAGATGCCGACATTGACCGCGACCTCATTCTTGCCGCCCTCGGCCCAGCGCCAGGCCTTCAGATCGATGCCGCGATCATCGTAGCGTGACGGCAGGTCGAGCGTCGGCAGATAGACGAGTTTCGTCTTTGGGCTGTAGGCCATTGGCAGCCAGTTATGCGCGCCCTCCAGGCTCGGCCAGAGGGTGAACTGGCCGCCATTTTCGAACCGCGCGCCCGGCGTCTCGACCGGCCGGCCGGTGGCGAGATCGATTTTCGAAGCCCATGTGACCTTGGCGAAGGGTTCGGCCGAGATCAGTTTCCCGGTGATCCGATCCAGCACATAGAAGAAGCCGTTCTTCGGCGCGGTCATGATCACCTGGCGCGGGCGGCCATCGATCGCGAGGTCGGCGATCTGCATGTCCATGACGGCGTTGTAGTCCCAGGTCTCGCCGGGATTGAACTGATAATGCCATTTGTAGCGGCCGGTCTCGGCATCGAGTGCGACGATCGAGCAGACAAACAGATTGTCGCCCTTGCCGTCGCTCCGCACCCGGTGGTTCCAGGGCCCGCCATTGCCGGTGCCGACAAAGACGGTCTTGGTTGCGGGATCATAGCTGAACGCGTTCCAGGCGGTGCCGCCGCCGCCATGTTTCCACCACTCGCCGGACCATGTCTTCGCGGCGATCCGGGTGGTCTCGTCGTGATCGGCCGCCGGGTTTCCGGGGACCGTGTAAAAGCGCCACAGCCGTTTGCCCGTCTTAGCGTCATAGGCCGTCACATAGCCGCGCACCCTGGCATAATCGGCGCCGCCGAAGCCGACGATCACCTTGCCGTCGAAGATGCGCGGCGCGCCGGTGAGGTTGGCGATCATCCCGGGCTCGAACGTCTGGCGGACCCAGAGCTGTTTGCCGGTCCGGGCGTCGAGCGCGATCAGCCGTCCCTCGACCGTGCCGACGAAGATCCGGTCCTTCCACCAGGCAAGCCCGCGCACGCCCCAGGCGTAGCGCATCCGGGCGCCGGCCTGCTCCGCGCTGTGGGTGTCATGCTCCCAGAGCAGCCTGCCGCTGACGACATCGAAGGCGCGGACGACCGAATAGCCGGTTGCCGTATAGAGCACTCCCCTTACCGCCACGGGTCCGGACATCGGATTGCCGGGGGGAAGATCATGGGACCAGGCGAGCCCGAGCCGGCTGACCGTGTCCCGGTCGATCTCGCCGAGCGGGCTATAATGCTGCTCGCCATAGGTCCGGCCGAAACCGGGCCAGTCGTCGCCGGTACTGCTGTCGAGATGGG
>CANJRZ010000020.1 GCA_947476735.1 Sphingomonadaceae bacterium | reverse complement strand
TGGGTTGAGCGTGCCCATGTGCGACAGGAAGGAAATGATCTGCTCGGGCGCAAACAGGCGGTCCGAGGTGTTGTGATCCTGGCGGACCTCGCCGTTGACCCGGCAGACGAGTCGCAGGTTCGAGGTGTCAAGATCGGTGACGATCCAGGGCCCCATCGGTGCAAACCCGTCATAGGTCTTGCCATAAGCGAAATAGGGCGATTTGCCGAAGGCGCCGGCTTCGTAGAAGTCGCCGCGGGTAACGTCATTATAGACGGTGTAGCCGAAGATCGCTGCCTTGGCCTCCTCGGGGCTGACGCATTTGATCTTCTTGCCGATCACCACACCGAGCTCACATTCGTGATTGATGCCGGGATATTCGAGGGTCGGCAGCTCAATGATCGCTTCGGGATGGCTCAGTGCCGCGAGCGGCTTGTGCCAGAACATCGGCATGTTCGGATAGGTCGAGGGACCGCCGGGGAATGAAGCTTTGAAGCCCGGCCCCGACGAGCAGATCCGGGTCGGCGTGGTGGGTGAGAGCAGATTGACCGTGCTCAGCTCGACCTTGGGTTCGCCCGATGGCGTGAGATTGGGGAAGTCGCCCTTGAGCGGCGTAATCGTGGTCCCCTCGAGCAGGCCATAGCGGTAGGAATCGCCATGCTCATAGCGCAGATATTTAGCCATCAGTCCCCTCCCGATTCGAAGCTGTCTCAGTCCGACCCGACCGGCTTGTGCGGCCAGTACAGATCGCGCCGGCCAACCATCTCCGGCGGCGGCGGGACCGGGTTCTTGCGGACATAGTTGCGCAATATTCCGAGTTCCTCAATCTCGCATTCGACCACATCGCCGTCTTTGAGCCAGGTCATGCCCGGGGGCGAGCCGGTCGAGATGACATCGCCTGGATTGAGTGTCCCCATATGCGAAAGCCAGGAGACGATTTGCTCGTTGGTGAACAGGCGGTCCGAGGTGTTGTGGTCCTGGCGGACCTCGCCATTCACCCGGCAGATCATCCGCAAATTGGTCGGATCGATGTCAGTGACGACATAGGGACCCATTGGCGCGAAGCCATCATAAGTCTTGCCGTACGCATAATAGCAGGTGTTGGCGAAGCCCTTGCCCCCCGGATTGAAATCGCCCCGGGTGATGTCGTTATAGATCATGTAGCCGAAGATGTGATCTTTGGCTTCCTCGACGCTGATCCGCTTGGCCTTCTTGCCAATGACGATCGCAAACTCGCACTCGTGGACAATGCCGGGCCAGTCATCGTCGGGGATTTCGATGATGCCTTCGGGATCATTCTGAGCTGCCAGTGGCTTGTGCCAGAAGGTGGGGATCGTCGGCGCCATGGCCGGGTCGCCACCATTTTTGAAACCCGGCCCCGCCGAGACGATCCGGGTCGGGACCGTCGGTGCCAGCAGCTTCACCGAGCCCAGCTCGACCGTCGGGTCCTTCGACGGCGTGAAGTTGGGGAAAATGCCGTCGAGCGGGGTGATCGTCGTCCCGTCCAGCCTGCCGTAGCGATAGGATTCACCGCTTTCGTAGCGAAGATATTTCGCCATATGTCCCCTCCGTTTAATCCGGTTCAGTCGGCCAGCAAGGTCTCGCCGGCCTTGGTGTCCTCATCGAGATAGCGTCCCGTCCGCGTCGGCCCGGCGAGCGTGGTGCGCAGGCCATAGCGGGTGTCGCTCGGGAGGTTGCCGCCGCTGGAGTGCATGAAGCGGCGATTGTCCCAGACGATCGCATCATTGAGCGCCCATCTATGCTCGTAGACATATTTCGGCTTCAGCATGTGATCGACGAGATATTCCAGCAGATCCTGGCTCTCCTTCGGGTCCATGCCGAGGAAGTAATCGACATAGGTCGGGCTCAGGAAGATGCACTGGCGGCCCGATTCCGGGTGGGTCAGCAGCGCCGGCTGAATCACCGACGGCCAGCCATGATCGTCCGCCTCGTCGGGCGGCTCCTTGTCCGCACCGGCCGGATCTTCTGCGTCGGTCGCGGGGCGCGCGGCTTTCCAGAATGCGCCGGGGCGGATCTGCTTGACCGGGTGGTTCCGCAGGGTCGCATGATATTCAAGCCCGACGAGCTGCGCCTTTACGGCCTCGGGCAGATCGTCATAAGCCATGGCGGTATCGCACAGACGCGTTTCGCCGAGCTGCCGGGGCACTTCGACCATACGCAACATCGCGCCCTTGCAGATGTCGCGCGTATAGGCGGTGTCGCGGTGCCAGGGGATGCGGTTCACCCGAATGTCGCTCTCGTCATAGACGAAGGCGCGTCGCCGGCCAGGGCCGCCAATATCGATCAGCAGGGGATGTAACGGCGAGCGGGCCGGGACATAGGGGTGGATTTCGAGTTCACCGAACAGGCGGCTGAGTTCGAGGTGGCGCTCGATCGAGTCGACCCCGTGGAACAACAATATGCCGTGATCGAGCCATGCCGCGTAAAGTTCGGCCTGAACTGACGGGTCCTTTTCGTCGACATCGCCGATTACTTCAGCGCCGACCGGCATGGGGCGGATGAAAAATCCTGCTTTGGCCATCGTTACACCTCTACCCAGAATCCCGCCCGGTGGTCCGGCTTACCCATTTTGCCAGGGTTCGATGCCGGCCGAGGAGGGGCCAATATGATCATTGGTTACGCTTCTCCCCGAAGCGGAGCAATTTCCCGGATATTCGCTTATGTGAATTTTGTCTTGTTCTGCATCCGCGGCCACAGGGCTATGCTTCGGCGAAATGCGCGGCTTCAGCTGGCGCGGGGAGGGGACGAAAGAGCGGATGGAGCCCGACGGAACAGCGGCGCAGGAATGGCGACAGAACTGGCCTGTCGTGGTGGCGGCGATGATGGGCATGGCGATCAGCACGGCCTATATTTACTCGATAGGCATCATGATCGCGCCACTCGAAACCCAGTTCGGGTGGAGTCGGTCCCAGATATCCTCCGGCCCTACCATTGCCGCCTTCTTTGCCGTCACTTTGTCTCCGTTCGTGGGCCGCGCAATCGATCGGTTCGGGCCACGCCGGATCGGTCTGTTCGGCGCAATGAGCTACAGCGCTGCGCTGGCATTGCTGGGTACTGCGACCGGCAATATCTGGTCGTGGTGGGGACTCTGGGTTCTCCTCGCCCTTGTGGTGTCCTTCGTGAAGGCGACGGTCTGGACAGCCGCGGTCTCGAGCCTGTTCAGCACGAGCCGCGGGCTGGCGCTCGCGCTGGTCCTGTGCGGGACCGGAATCGGCTCCTCGCTCGTCCCGCTGACGACATATTATCTGACCGACATCTATGGTTGGCGGGTTGGGTATCTGGGTCTGGGGGGGCTGTGCGCCTTGAGCACGGTCCCGCTGCTCTTCCTGTTTTTTACCAGCGCGTCGGACCTGCGCCGAAGGAGCGGTTGCAAGGGCGAGGCCGGCGCTCCGAAGCCTGTTATGGCTGGAGTTGATCGGCGCCGGGCCCTGCTGACACCCACGTTCATCAAGCTGGGCCTGGCAGCCTTCATCACAACCCTTGTTTCGATGGGCACCGGCGCGAACATGGTGCCGATACTGACATTCGGGGGACTGCCGCGTGAGACCGCGGCGTGGATCGCGGCCGCTTCGGGTATTTGCGCTATCGGCGGAAGGCTAGCCGGCGGTCTGCTGCTCGATCGGATTGACGGCAATCTGGTCGCCGGCGGATGCCTGGTGATTTCCACACTTTCCTATCTGCTTCTGGCCTTGGTGCCCGGATCGGCGGGAATAGCCCTCGTCGCAGTCATCCTGCTGGGTGTCACCCTCGGAGTCGAGTTCGACGCGGTTGCCTACCTCGTTGGTCGACATTTTGGATTGGCGAACTTCGGACTTCTGTTCGGCACGATCGCCGGGTTGCTGGCGCTCGCCGGCGGTACTGCCCCACTGATCACCAACTTCTTCTATGATTTGACCCAGTCCTATTATCCGGTGTTGTGGTCCTTCGTCCCGTTGTCGTTATTCTGCGCGCTGCTCTTCTTCTCGGTGGGTCCAAACCCACCTCTGAAACTGGTCGAGAAGACTGGAATCTAGCCAGCGGCCGCAATCAATGCCCGGATCTCGTCGGCGCCGATTGAGCAGGGAGGGGCCTGATCCCGGGCCATCTGGCGCATCAGCGCCTGCAGGGCACTGTTGGCCGGGGTCGGCACCCCGAACATGCGGCCGAGCATGGCGATCTCTCCGTTGAGATAATCGGCTTCGTTGGTCGCATTGCCGCGTGCAAGGCTTTGGAACGTCGATCCACCGGGTGAAATTTCGCCGTCGATCGGTGTCATCGCGAGGTCCTTTGAGCGTTCGGCTACCTCCTCCATCGACGCAAATGCAAGCCCGGCCGCGGTCATCGCGCGGCGCGCCTCGTCGACCGTCATTGCCATGAACTCCTTTGCCTGTTCGCGGTCCGAGCAGGATGCCTGGCAGGCGTTCATTGTGTTGAGGACGAGTTTAGCGCGCTTCCAGTACATGACGTCCTGGCTGGCCTGCGATGAAAAGCCGGCGCCGGTCAGGTCGGTAGCGATCGTCCGGCCGCGCGCGTCGTTGCCTGCGGGATAACGCCCAATATCGAGAATGGCCCAGCAGTCGCCTGTATAGGAGCGGACCGTGCCGGCTTCGACCATCACCGCATTGCAATAGACATAGACGCCATAGACATTCGCGAAGCGACGCTGCGCCAGCCGTTCGCCCTCGATCCCGTTCTGGGCGCAGACGATCGCGGCCTGCGGATGAGCGATCAGCGCCAGTTCGTCGAGGATCAGCGCGGCGTCCTGGGTCTTCATGCCGAGAATGACGACGTCATCGGCGCCGATGCTCACCTCGGACAGGCTCGCGGCGAGGGGGATGCGGACGACGTCGGTGCCCTTCGGCGTCCGGATCTTCAGGCCGTCGCACTGCATCGCCTCGAGGTGCGCGCCGCGTGCGATCAGGGTGACGTCATGGCCCGCCCAATGAAGCCGCGCGCCGATCAGCGCTCCGACGGCGCCGGCGCCATATATGATGTAGCGACCCATGCTCCGAATCCCTTCCGCTTGGTCAGATTATCGCACTGCTATTGCAGCACAGGCGCGGTACCGCCACAAAGAGCAAATTCACCCATTTGAATTCCCGTCGGGTGGCAAGGTCGCGCGTAGAGCGGCAGAGTACATGCGATGGAGAGGGGAACGGATGGCCAGGACTGAACCTCTCGGCGCCCGCGCGGAATGGCGTCGCTACTGGCCATTGCCGCTGGTTGCAGCGCTGGGGTTGTCCTCGTCGGGACTTGCCACCCACGCAATAGGGCCGCTCATGGTGCCGCTTGCCCAGGAATTTGGCTGGTCGCGAGCGCAGATTTCCGCTGGGCTCACCGTATGCAGCATCGGATCGGTGTTGTTTCTGTCTTTGATGGGAATGCTGGTAGATCGCTGGGGCTCGCGGCGGGTTGGTCTGGCCGGGGTACTACTGATGCCAGCGGCCTTCGCCTTGCTCGGTACCGCGACAGGTGGCTTTACCAACTGGCTTGTCCTGTGGTGCGGCATGGCGTTTGGCGCACTGTGGGTATCCGGGACGACCTGGACGCCTGCGGTCGCCAGCCGCTTCGACGCCGGGCGTGGTATGGCGGTCGCGCTGACGGTCAGCGGCGGCGCGCTCAGTCTCGTCATTTTTCCGCCGCTGGTCACTGCGTTGATGCAAAGCTTCGGCTGGCGGCAGGCCTGCTTCCTTACTGCCGCGATCGTCGCACCCATCCTGTTCCTGCTCGTCTACTTTTTCTTCCGCGATGCGCGCAACGATCCGGGATCGAATCCGACAGAACGTGCTGAGGCTGCCGCCCTTTCGGGCGGCATCGGGCTGGCCGAGGGACTGCGGATGCGCGCCTTCTACGCACTGCTGCTAGCCGGTGGTGCCTTCACCTTTTCGCTCGTCGGAACGATGGTCCACATCGTCCCGATGATGATCAGCCTCGGCGACACGCCGGTGACGGCAGCGTGGATTGCTTCGCTCGCCGGTTTCGCGTCACTCGCTGGTCGACTTGCGACGGGGGCATTGCTTGATCGTTTTCCTGGCTATCTGGTGGGGGCGGTGGCCTATTTCCTGCCGATAGCCGCCTGCCTTCTCCTGCTGACCGGCGGCGCACACCTGCCGGTTCAGATTGCGGCAGCGATCATCTTTGGGCTGACGATGGGCGCCGAGCTGGATGTGGTGACCTATCTGGCGACACGCTATTTCGGAATGCGGCATATTGGTACGATGCTCGGCACTGTCATGAGCGCGACAAGTGCCGGCCTCGCGACCGGACCGCTGGTCGCCGGCATGATCTTCGACCGCTTTGCCAGCTATGCCCCGTTCATGATGATCACAATCGGCTTGATGCTGGTCAGTGGGGCAGCGCTGCTGTCGCTGCGTCGAACTCCGATGTTCGCCGCAGACCATTGATTCACCCAAAATCAGCGGTATGAATCCTCTTCTATACTCATCGGAATAATGCTACCCATCGGAATATTGGTCGATCCGCGGCCATGGGAAAGCCAAAGTCCGCATGGAAGTCGCAGCATCTCCCTTCCGGTCTACCCGGACCAATGAGGGCGAAAGACGCGAGAAGCGCACGGCGCTTCTGCTCGCGGCGGTCCGCATGTTCAACGAACGCGGCTTCCACGCGACCTCACTTGAGGATGTGGCGTCCAGTCTCGGCGTAACCAAGCCGGTCATCTACCATCATCTCGGCAACAAGGAGCAGGTTTTGTTCGAGTGCGTCCGCCTCGGACTCGAAGAGCTGCAACATGGCGCCGAGGGGGCAAAGGCTACGCCTGGCACCGGCCTTGACCGGCTCAAGACCTTTCTGTGCAGCTATGCCGAGAGCGTGATGGGCGATTTTGGCAAGTGCGTAATCCGGACCGGTGACGAGCTGTTGTCCGAGCAGAGTCGCGTCGACCTGCGGGCGCAGAAAGGCGAAATCGACCACACGCTGCGCGCAATGATCGAAGATGCCGTCGCCGACGGCTCGGCCAAGGTGTCCGATGTGAAGCTGACGGCTTTTGCCTTTGCCGGTGCGCTCAACTGGCCGGCGCGCTGGTACCGGCCCGATGGCCAACTTGACCGTCGGGATATGGCGCATCGACTGGTTGAAGTATTGTGCAGCGGCATTATGCCGCACTCGGCTCAGTGAGCGGGGAGGCGACGTCTATGTCGGATATCATTGGCCAGGCGAAGCTGGGTGACGGCCGCCGCACGAGTTTCGGCTGGACGACCCGCTGGAACGAGGCGCACGCCGCAAAAGCGCGCGCCGATGGCTGGTGGACCGACGAAACGATAGGCGAGCGGCTGGCCAAGCTGGCGATGGCAGAGCCGGACCGGCTGCTAGTGATCGACGGCGACAAGAGGCTGCTGGCAGGCGAGCTTTACGAGAAGGCGCAGATCCTCGCGCGTGTGTTCGTCGAGCGTGGTTTCAAACCGGGCGACGTCATCTCCTTCATGCTGCCCAACTGGCATGAGACCTGTATCATCTATCTGGGCGCGACCTTTGCCGGTCTCGTCGCTCACCCGCTGGTCACCGCCTATCGTGAGGCTGAGCTGCGGTTTTTCCTCGCCGACAGCGGCAGCCGCATGGTCTTCGTGCCAAGGCGGGTGCGCAATTCGATGATCTTCGATGCGGCGCGGGCCGCGGTCGTCGATTACGACAATCCGCCCGAAATCGTCCTTGTCCGCGATGAGGAGCCAGGCTTCACCAGTCTCGATGCGCTGCTTGCGACGAAATGCGATGCTGCGCTTCCCGCCAAGGTCGATCCGGATGCGGTGCGGATGATCTGCTACACTTCGGGCACCACCGGGCGGCCCAAGGGGGTGCTCCATACCCACAATACGATCGCTGCGGCGGTCGGTCAGATTCACAAATATTGGCAGGTGAACCCGGGCGACAGCTTCTTCGTGCCCTCGCCAATCAGCCATATGGGCGGATCGATCTATGCGTTCGAAATTCCGATCTTGTACGGCACTGTCGCGGTGCTGCAGGAGATATGGGATGCCGAGCAGGCGATCACCAAGATGGACGAGCATCGATGCACCCATATGGCAGGCGCGACGCCTTTCCTCCAGGGGCTGCTGACGCAGGGCAAGGCGAGCAATATCCATCTTCCAGCGCTCAGGGTCTTTATCTGTGGCGGTGCCGCGGTGCCGCCGACCCTGATCCGCGAGGCGCATGAGTGGTTCGTGCATAGTCGGGTCCAGCGCGTGTTCGGTTCGACCGAGGTGCCGACGATCACGATCGGCAGTTTCGGCGCGGGCGATTTCTATCATGCCGCCGAGACCGATGGGATGATTGGCATCTCGACGGTCAAGCTGATCGACAGCGATGGCAAGGAAACGCGGACCGAGGGTGAGGTGCTCGCCAAGGGACCGCAGATGTTCCTCGGCTATCTGCACGACGAGGACAACGTCCCCTCGTTCGACGAGGACGGCTTCTTCAGGACCGGCGACCTCGCCGTGCTGGTCGACGATCATTATCTGCGAATCTCGGGCCGGCTGAAAGACATCATCATCCGCTCGGGTGAGAATATCGCGCCCAAGGAGATCGAGGACCTGCTCGTCCAGCATCCCGATATTGCCGATGTCACCATTGTGGGTCTGCCGTCGCCCAAGACCGGCGAACTGTGCTGCGCCGTGATCGTGCCGCGCGGCGATGCCAGGCCCGATGTATCCACGCTTCGCGAATTCCTCGAGGAGAGGAAAGTCGCCAAGTTTAAGATGCCCGAGCGGGTCGAACTGTGGAAGGAATTGCCACGCAGTTCGATCGGCAAGGTGCTCAAGGTGGAAATCCGACAAACCCTCATCAACGCGGGAAGCTGACATGGAATTTGGTTGGACTGAGCAACAGCAGGCCTATCGGCAGCGTATTCGGGATTTTCTCGACAAGACGCTGCCCGATGACTGGGACAATATAGCCCTGCATGGGCCGGGATCGCCCCAGCAGACCGCCTATTCGAAGGAATTCTGCCCGAAGCTCCATGCCGAGGGGCTGTTCGTGCCGCATTGGCCGGAGAAGTTCGGCGGTCGCGGCGGCGACAGCTGGGATCATTTCATCCTCGGTGAGGAATTGTGGCAGGTCGGCGAGCCGCGCGGTGCGCAATATATGAGTGTCAACTGGATCGGCCCGGTGCTGATGCGCTACGGCTCGCCCGAGCAGCAGGCCAAGTTCCTTCCCGAGATTCTGGGCGGCAAGGTGACCTGGTGCCAGGGATTCTCCGAACCGTCGGCCGGATCGGACCTGGCGGCGCTCAGGACCCATGCTGAACCGGTCGAAGGCGGCTACAGCGTCACCGGCGCCAAGGTCTGGACCAGCTATGCGGGCCTCGGCGACTATTGCTTCCTGCTCGCGCGCACCTCGTCGGACCGCAAGGGTGGCATCGTCATCCTGCTCGTCGACATGGACTCGCCAGGCATCCAGGTGAAGGACATCCCCTCGGTGATCGGCCGCGGCGACATCCATGAGGTGTTCTTCGACGAGGTGTTCGTCCCCGCCGATCGCCTGCTTGGTGAGATCGGGCAAGCTTGGGAGATCATCAATTTCGGCCTCGCCAACGAGCGCATCGGCATCCCGCGCTATGCCTTTTCCGAGAAGATGCTGCACCGTGCGGTCGAGCGCCTCAAGAAGGACGGCCGTTACAACGACCCGGTGATCCAGGACCGGCTCGGCCGGGTGCTGGCGCTGTGCCAGGCGGCGCGGCTGCTGGTCTACAAGGTGATCGACGAGCGTTCGAAGGCCAAGGAGCCGAACGCCTACGGCAATCTCGCCCGCTGGTCGGTCGTCCGCGCCGATCAAGCGGTCAATGATTTCATGACCGAGTTCATGCCAGACGGCCTCTTGGGCGCAGACCCGCTGCAGACCGCGCATCACCAGCGCGCGATTGCGGCCGGTATCGCCTCGGGCGCAGCCGAGATCCAGCTCAACCTGGCGGCGCGCCGTCACCTCAACCTGCCGGGCGACAGATAAGATGGACTATGATCTCAATGAACAGCAGGCCGAGGTCCTCAACGGCCTCGAGCAGCTCATCCAGTCGATCACGATCGAACCGCCGCATGAGGGCGTCTTCGTCGCGTGGGGCGCCGATCTCGACGCGAAGGTTGCGGAGGCCGGCTATTACGACATTGTCGCGGCGGGTCTCGACCTGATCGACGGCGCGCTCGTCGTCGAGCGGCTGTCGCAGCTTCCGCTCTCGGTCGAGGCGGCGATCTCGGTGCTGATCGCGCCGGTCACCGGTCTCGAGCTGCCGCGGCCCTTCGCGATCGCCTCGGGCTCGGCGCTGGCGCCGGCCCGGTTCCTGCCGGTCGCCAAGACACTGCTCGTCGATCAGGACAATCAGCTCTTTGCGATCGAGGTCGATCAGGCCAATGTCGAGACGATTGATACGCTGTTCGCCTATCCATATGGCAAGTTGAAGAGCCTCGACGGCGTCAAGATGACGCCAATGAACGTGCCGGTCGCCGATTTCCACCGGCGATGGCGCATCTCGATGGCGGCCGAGGCGGGCGGGCTGATGAAGTCCGCGCTCGATCTCGTCATCCAGCACGTCACCGACCGGCGCGCCTTCGGCCGGCCGATCGGCAGCTTCCAAGCGGTCCAGCACCGGCTCGTCATGGCCGCCGAGGTGACCGAGGGTGTGCGCTGGCTCGGCATGCGCGCGGCCTGGTCTGACGATGATGCTGACGCTGCGCTCGCGGCGACCTATGTGCAGGATTCAATCCCGAAATTCTGCACTGACCTTCACCAGTTCTGCGGCGCGATGGGCCTGACCCTCGAATTCCCGCTGCATTACTACACCTATCGCCTGCGGGCGCTGCTCGGCGAGCTGGGCGGCGGAAGCGGCCAGGCGCGGGCGACCACCGCCCTCAATTGGGGAGCTGCGGCATGAGTGCCGAAAACATGATGAGTGATCTCGAAGAATTCCGCGCCGAGGCCCGCGCCTGGCTCGAGGCGCATATTCCAACCGAGCATGCGCCGATTGATGGCCCCGAATCCCGTACCTACGCGCTCGACTGGCAGCGCAAGATGGGCGAGGGCGGCTGGACCGGCCTGACCTGGCCCAAGGAATATGGTGGCCGCGCGCTCAACGTCGCCAAGCAGATCGTCTGGTTCGAGGAATATGCCCGCGCCAAGGCGCCGAGCACGCATGACAGCTCGTTCGTCGGCCTCAACCATGCCGGCCCGACGGTCATGGCCTGCGGTACCGAGGAGCAGAAGGCGTTCCATCTGCCCAAGTTGCTCAAGGGTGAAGTGATTTGGTGCCAGGGTTTCTCTGAACCCAACGCAGGTTCGGACCTTGCCGGCCTGCGCACCAGGGGGGTGGTCGAGGGTGACGAGATCGTCGTCAACGGCACCAAGATCTGGTCTTCTTATGCCGACATCGCCGACTGGCAGGAGCTATTGATCCGCACCGATCCCGAAGCGCAGCGCCATAGCGGGCTGAGCTGGGTGATCTGCAAGATGGACACGCCCGGTATCACCGTGCGGCCGATCAAGACGATGGCCGGCCCGCGCAAATATTCCGAGATCTTCTACGACAATGTCCGCATCCCGCTGAGCAATGTCGTCGGTGGCCTCCACAATGGCTGGAAGACGGCGATGTCGACCTTCGCCTTCGAGCGCGGGACGGCGAGCCTCGCCCTGCAGATATTGCTGATCTACAAGGTCGAGGCGCTGCTCGCGGCCTGCCCGGCGAACCGGCCGGTTCTCAAGGACCGGCTCGCGGGGCTTCGCGCCGAGGCAGCGGCGATCCGGGCAATGACCTATCGCTTCGCGATCGACAATGAGCATGGCGTGCCGGGGGCCGAAGGATCGGTTATCCGCCTCTATTTCGCCGAACTCAGCAAGCGGGTGACCGCTGCGGCGATCGACCTGTTCGGGCTCGCCCACCGCGAAGTGCTCGCCGATCATGGCTGGGCCTTCGACTATTTCGACGCTTATTCCGAAACCATTGCGGGCGGCACCGCCGAGATCCAGCGGGATCTGATCGGCGAACGGGTGCTTGGCCTGCCAAGAGGAGGCCGCTGATGCGGATGCAACCATCGACCGATCAACGGGAGCTGATCGAAGCGGTCGCCGGACCGGTTGCCGAGATCCTGCCGCTGGAACGCCTCCACAAGGGCGCCGACGGTGAACGCGCGCGGCTCAGTAGCCTGGCCGAACTGGGTGCACTCGCCATCGCGCTCGGCGAGGAGCATGGTGGCGCGGGCCTGACCGCGACCGAAGAGGCCTTGCTGTTCGAACAGCTCGGCCGCCAATTGGCTTCGCCTTCGGTGCTTGCCTCGGTTCTGGCGGCGCATATCGCTGCGAGCCAGGGCAATGCAGACATGGCGGGCGCGATCGCGACCGGCGCGGAGCCAGCGGCGCTCGCGGTTCCATCGCCAAATGGCATACTGCTGATCGATGCGGGCGAGGCTCCGGCGCATGTCGTGCTGATGGGTCCGGATGGCCCCACGCTCCATGCGGGCGATACGCTCGGTGGCCGCAAGCTGCTTGACGATAAGCTCTGGAACACGCCGCTCGAGGAGGCGGCCTTGACCGGCACTGGCGCCAGGGGCGACGACAGTCTCGCCATTCGTGCGCGGCTGCTCTGCGCTGCCCAGCTTGCCGGGATCGCAGGCACGGCGCGCGATATGGCTGTCGATTATGCCAAACTGCGCGAGCAGTTCGGCAAGCCGATCGGCAGTTTTCAGGCGACCAAGCATCACTGCGCCAACATGGCAATCTGGGCGATGGCTTCAGCCGACCAGATGAGCTTTGCCGGCGTGGCGCTCGCCGATGGGCGCGACGATGCCGCCTTCCAGGCGCTCTCCGCGCTGTCGATGGCGATCCGCGCGGCGCGGACTAATGCCGGCACTAACATTCAGGTGCATGGCGGCATCGGCTTCAGCGACGAGGCCGATCCGCACATGCTGCTGAAGGCCGCGCATCTCTGGGAGACGATCGCCGGTGGCGAGGAGGCGGTCCATAGCGCCTTGCTCGCCGAGGAGTCGCCGCTCGGCGGGGCCTGGTCGGCAAAGCATTGATTTTCATTGAATATTTCTGACGAGAGGATTTGAAAATGGACGTTGCCGTTATTACCGGCGCGGGCAGTGGTATCGGTCTCGAGACCGCGCTCCGGTTCCGAGACATGGGCTATGCGGTGCTTGGTGTCGGGCGCGACCAGGCGAAACTGGACGCGCTTGAGAAGCAGTTCGACAATAAGGACCAGATCGCGATTCTCTCGGCCGATGTCATGGCCGACGAGACGCCAGACCAGGTCGTCGACCTTGCGGTCAAGCGCTGGGGCGGTATCAAATATCTGATCAACAACGCCGGGGTCGGCCGCCCGACTCCGGTCGACGAAACCGATGATGCGCAGCTCGACCTGTTCCTCAATCTGATGTTGCGCGCGCCCTTCCGGCAGATTCGCCAGGCGCTGCCCCACATGAAGGCGGGCTCGTCGATCGTGAACATCTCGTCGACCTTCGCCATCATCGGTGGTCTGCGTGGTGGCCCCTATTCGGCGGCCAAGGGTGGCCTGCATGCCCTGACGCTGCACATGGCGGCGCAATATGGCCCACGCGGCATTCGTACGAACTGCGTCGCCCCGGGCGTCACCCCGACGCCGATGACCGAGGGGCGCTATGAAAATGAGGTGTTCTGGAAGATGAACAGGGAAATGACCCCTTATCCACGTTACGGCACGGTCGAAGACATCGTGAACATGATCGCCTTCCTCTGCACGCCGGCATCCGAGTTCGTGAACGGTCAGCTGATCGCGGTAGACGGCGGCTGGTCATGCACCAAATATCTGTCCGACTTCGGTCGTGAGTCCGAGTGGGTGGCCCGTGGCTGAGCTCGATCCGCGCGAGGCGCAGCCCATCCTGTTCTCGGTCGAGGACGGAATCGCCACCATCACCCTCAACCGCCCCCATGAGGGCAACGCTATCTCGCCGGGGATGCAGGAGGCGCTCGAAAAGGCCTGGCACCGGGTCCAGAACGATAACGACATTCGCGTCGCGATCATCAAGGGCGCGGGCGAGCGGCATTATTGCACCGGCGCCTCGGTCGGCATGCTGCGCGACGAGGGCGAGGGCGCGCTGCTCCGCAACCAGACCAACCGCGAAGCCAACCGTTTCTCGCCCCGCCAGTGCGAGGTATGGAAGCCGGTGATCGCCTGCGTGACCGGACTGGTCGCGGGTGGTGGCCTCCATTTCGTGGTCGATTGCGACATCATCGTCGCCAGCGAGAATGTCCAGTTCATGGACACCCATGTCTCGGTCGGGGCGGTCGGTGCACTCGAGAATATCGGTCTGTCGAAGCGTATGAGCATGGGCGGGGCGCTGATGCTTACCCTGCTCGGTCGCGGCTATCGCATGCCGGCGGCACGCGCCTATCAGCTCGGCCTGGTCGACCAGCTCGAGCCGACAAAGGAGGCAGCCGAAGCCAAGGCGCTCGAATTCGCGAAGATGATCTGCGGCAATTCGCCACAGGCAATGGCACTGTCGAAGCGGTCGATCTGGTATGCCGAGGAGATGGGTTATTCGCTCGCGCTCGACAATGGCTGGGAGCTGATCAAGGCTCAGTGGCGCCACCCCGACTTCAAGGAAGGCCCGGCGGCCTTCATGGAAAAGCGACAGGCGGTTTGGAATCCGGACCCCGACGCGCGGGTCTAGGATTACCGTCATCTCGGGCTTGACCCGGGGTCCCGCTTCTTGTCGAGCATCGCTGAAGAAGAGCGGGATCCCGGGTCAAGCCCGGGATAACCAATTCAGACGATCTTGAGCGCCTTGAGCTCAGCGATACGCGCCGCGTCATAGCCGATTTCGCCCAGCACCTCGTCATTGTGCTCGCCGATCAACGGCGGTGCGCGGCGGATGGTCGCAGGGCTTGCCGACATCTGCGCGAGGGGACTGGCGATAAGGTCGACCGAGCCGGCTTCGGCCCAGGCGTGCGGCGTCGTCGCGCGCAGGCCGCGGTGCTTGACCTGGGCATCTTCCCAAACCTCCGGCAGTTCGTTGTACTTCGCTGCAGGGATGCCCGTTTCGTCGAACTTGTTGAGCAAATCGACTACGCTGATCTTCTCGCTCCACGCGTTGATGATATCGAGCAGCTCGGCGCGGCCCGAGCGGGCGCGCTTGAAGTTGGAATCGAAGCGCGGGTCGGTATTCAGTTCCGGCTGGCCCATCAGGACGGTGAGGCGGCGATAATGTTCATCGGTGCCCGCCGTCAGGTAGACCATGCCGTCGCTGCACCGGAGCATGTCGGCCGGTCCGCCGCCATTACCGCCATTGCCGAGCCGCGGCGGTGCCACGCCACTGATCAGGTAATCCTGCATGATGTGGCTGCCCATAGACACCGATGTGTCGAGCAGCGCGATGTCGATGAACTGACCTTCGCCGGTTCGCGCGCGGTGCATGAGCGCGGCCATGATGGCGAGCGCGGTGTTGTGCCCGGTAATGAAGTCGACGAGGCTGGGGCCGGCTTTCAGCGGCCCGGCACCGGGCTGGCCGTCGGGGATACCCGTCACCGCCATCATGCCGCCCTGGGCCTGGAACAGGCCGTCATAGCCCGGCAGCGCCGCGCTCGGGCCGGTCTGGCCAAAGCCCGTGACCGAGCAGAAAATCAGCCTTGGGTTGATGACCTTCAGGCTTTCATAGTCGAGGCCGAAACGCTTGAGGTCTCCGACCTTGTAATTTTCGATGAGCACGTCGGCGGTCTCGACCAGCTTGCGCAGGATCTCCTGCCCCTCGGGCTTCGAGTGGTTGACCGTGATCGACCGCTTGTTGCGGTTGGAGACGGTGAAGAAGCTCGATTGGCGCGTCTCGATGCCATCCTTGCCCTTGACCCAGGCCGTGCCATAGCCGCGGCCGTCATCGCCCACGCCGGGACGTTCGACCTTGATCACGTCGGCGCCGAGATCGCCGAGGATCTGGGCCCCCACGGGCGCCGCGAAGACGCGGCTCATATCGATAACGCGGATGCCCTCCAGGGCCATGGGTTTCGTGCTCATGGGGCGAAGCTCTAAGCACGAGGCTTGGACTGTGCCAAGACCTTATGTGACATTCGGGAGAGATTGCGGATTGGTCCGATCTGTAGGACAAACCTCGCTGGAATCTACGGAGAGACACGATGCTTGATACCGAGGAGCGGCGCGAAAGCGGCATGACCCTGAAGCCGAAGATGGTCGGCGAAGCCAGGCCGATGAGCGAGGCCGAATGGAAGGCACGGGTCGAGCTGGCGGCACTGTATCGCATCACCAGCCATATGGGTTGGGATGAGATCACCTCGACCCATATCACCATGCGCGTTCCGGGTGAGCCCGACTGCTTCCTGATCAATCCGCACGGTCTGCGCCATGACGAGATCAAGGCGTCGAACCTCGTAAAAATCGATGAAGAGGGGCATCTGCGCGCACCCTCGGATTATGGCGTCAACATCCCGGGCTTCGTCATCCACGGCGCTGTCCACGAGGCGCGTGCTGACGTGAACTGCGTGATGCACACCCATACCGTCGCCGACAATGCGGTCAGCGCGATGGAATGCGGCCTGCTGACGCTCAGTCAGATCAGCGCGCTGCTCCACGGCCAGGTTGCCTATCATGATTTCGAAGGGCTGGCGGTCAACTTCGAAGAGCGCGAGCGACTGGTTCGTGATCTCGGGGACAAGCCGGCGATGATGCTGCGCAACCATGGCATGCTCGTGGTTGGCGAGAGCGTCTCGCATGCCTTCATGAACGCCTATTATTTCCAGCGTTCTTGCGAGATTCAGGTGGCAGCGATGGCGGCCAATACGCCGCTGCGGCTCGTGTCAGACGCGATCGGCGAGGACTCGGCCAGGGCCTTCCACAAGTTCAGCCGCGCGAAGCCTTGCTATGACTGGGATGCGATGATCCGCAAGATCGACGCAATCGATCCGAGTTATAGGGAATAGCTCAAGCCGGCTCCGCGATTTTCTCTTTCCGTCCTAGCGCATAATCGCCGAAGATTGTCGTGCGGCGCATCAGCCGTTTCATACCGGTCGGCGTGCCGCACGCGCAGTGCAGCATACGCCAATTGTCCCAAAGCACCATCTCGCCCGGTACCCAGCGGTGATAATATTCGCGCCCCGGAGCCAGAAGGTGGGCGATCACTTCACGCAGCAGCGCGTCGCCTTCTTCATTCTCCATCCCCTCGATGCCGGCGGCGAACCAGGGGCAGACATTGAGAACTTTTCGGCCAGTTTCCGGCTGGGTGAAGACCATCGGATGGACGACGCGAGCAAGCTTCGCAAAGGGCGCCGTCGTCGACATATATTTGCTGAAGCCGACCCGGCTCTCAGGTCGGTTGCCGAACTTCGATTCAATCGAGTCTAGACTATAGACATAGAGGAGGTTCAACCCTTCGCACCGTGCCTTGAGGTCGTCGGGCAATGCTTCCCAGGCGGCGATCTGATCGATGAATCCGGTCTCGCCGCCGCGCTCGGGCACGTCGATCGACCATAGCACACCGCCATGGTTTATCTCGTCGGTGTACATCGAGTCCTTGTGCCAGGCGAGCCAGCCCGAACGCTCCTCGCCATCGACCATATAGGTCCCGCCGACCCCCTCATCGATGTTGACGCTGATCTTCATCTCTTCGGGCATGTCGGCGTCGCGGAGCATCGGATGCGATTGATTATGCCCGAATAGCTCGGACAGCTTGAGCTGGCTTTCGAGGCCGCTGAACTCGCGGAACACGACCACGCCCTTGTCGATCCACAGGTCGTGAATCTGCTGGCGGATGGCCGGATCGTCGAGCATCCCGATTTCAAACCCGGTGACGACGACGCCGAACTCAGATTGGCCCGGCAATGGTGACAAGCTCAAACCCATTTGTCGCATCTCCCTAGAGACCGGAGAGCCCGATAAGGACCGCCCCAGGCGGTCCTCTTTATGCCGGCTCCCTGACTTTCTCTTTCCGCCCCAGCGCATAGTCGCCGAAGATTGTCGTGCGGCGCATCAGCCGCTTCATCCCCATGGGGGTGCCGGCCGCGCAGTGCAGCATGCGCCAATTGTCCCACAACACCATCTCGCCGGGCGTCCACTGATGATAATATTCATTACCGGGTGCGACGATATGCTCGATCACCTCGCGAAGCAGGGCGTCGCCCTCTTCATTCTCCATTCCCTCGATGCCGTCGGCGAACCAGGGCGAAACGTTGATGACCTTCCGGCCGGTCTCGGGCTGGGTGAAGATCATCGGGTGAACCGAACGAGGCCGCTTCATGTCCTTCTCGGTGGTCATCTGGAACGCGCTGAGGCGGATGCGCCGCTCCGGATGCTCGCCGAACTTCGATTCCCAGCTGTCGCGCGTGTAGACGTAGAGGACGTTCAGTCCCTCACAGGCATCCTTGAGCCGCTGGGGCAGCGTGTCATATGCGGCGATCTGATCGATGAAGCCGGTCTGACCGCCGCGCTCGGGTACGACCTGCGCCCAGAGTAGGCCGCCATGATTCAGCTTATCGGTGTAGATCGAGTCCTTGTGCCAGGCGAGCCAGCCCTGAAGTTCCTCGCCGCGGACCTGATAGATGCCGCCGGCTTCCTCGTTGATCTTGACGCTGACCTTGTCCTCACGGGCGAAATCGTCGCGGCCGATCAGCAGCGGATGCTCCTCGCTCTCGCCGAACACTTCGGACAGGCGCATCTGGGTGTCGAGGCCCTCGAGATCCTTGAAAACAATCATGCCCTTGTCGATCCACAGATCGTAGAGCTGTTTCTGGATCGCCGGATCGTCGATCATGTCCGGAGTGAGGCCGCGACAGACCACGCCGAACGCGGCTTGATCGGGGAGGGGGGTGAAGCTCAAACCCATGGGAACTCTCCTTCGCGACTATATCTTCGCTATAGCAGAATGGTCGATGTTGGTCAGCCGCGGCTCACTGCCCGCGCTCGATTGGGTCGGACGGATAGATGTCCGGCGCCTTCATGGTGTAGCCGCCATCCAGCGGTATCTCGATTCCGTTGATGTAATTGGCTTCCTGGCTGGCGAGGAAGGCTGCGAGATGGGCGGTGTCCCAACCGGTGCCCTGCTTGCCGGTCGGCGATCCCTTGTCGCGGATCGCGCTGACCACCTCGGCATATTCGCCGAGCAAGCCGCGCACCATCGGGCTGTCGATCATCCCGATCGCGATGCAATTGCAGGTGATGTTGAGATGGGCGAACTCAACCGCCATCAGCTTGGTCAGCATCGCCACCGCCTGCTTCGAGACGCCATAGGCGAAGGGCGCGTTACGGGCGAGCCAGCGCAGCGATGCGATCGACGAGACTGTGATGATCCGGCCCCATTTCTGCTCGATCATCGGTTGGATCGCCGCCTGGGTGGCAAGGAACGTGCTCTTCAAGTTCACGTCCATTACTTTGTCCCAATCGCTGCCGCCGACATCGTCGAGAAAGCTGAGCTTGCCCGAGATGCCGACGATATGGGCTAGGACGTCGAGCCGGCCGAACTCCGACAATGTCTTCGCGACGACCGCTTCGTTGTCAGCCTGCGAGGTGACATCGGCCTCAAGGACCAGCGCGGTGCCGCCTTCCCCGCGGATCAGACCCGCAGTTTCCTCGGCTGCCGCCGGGTTGACGTCGACCACCACCACTTTCGCGCCGTCGCGCGCGAACTGAATAGCGGTGCATTTGCCGTTCCCCCAGCCCGGACCCGAACTCCCCGCGCCATTGACGACCGCGACCTTGCCTTCCAGCCTGCCTGCCATGATTCCATCTCCCTTATTGTGATAGTGGCGGCTCGATAGACGAGCGTCTAGCGAAAATTCTTGCTCCCGTTCGCAAGGCGGGAATATGCTGCTCTGATACATCAAGGGAGAGCAATCCGATGCCGCGCATACCTTATCCCGATCCCGCCACCTTGCCCGCCTGGATCCGGGACATAGTCGTCGCAAACCCGGCCAACGTCACCCGAGCACTGGCTGGCGCGTCGGAGGCGGTGTTCAAAGGCTTTGCCGGTCTTTCCAGTGCCTTCACCCTGGGAGGGTCGCCTCTCGACGCAAAGCTGCGTGAAATCGCGATCCTGCGCGTTGGATATCTCTCCAACGCTGCCTATGAGGTGTGGCAGCATGAAGCCGCCGCGCGCCATGTCGGGCTGAGCGACGAACAGATCTCGGCGATCAGGACCGGCGGAGCCGCCGCTTCGGTGCTCGGTGAGGCGGGGCAGGCAGTGCTCGTCTTCGTCGACGATCTGGTGAAGAATGTCCGTCCGAGCGATGCGACGCTCGCCGGCATTCGCAAGCACCTTAGCGACACTGAGGTGATAGACCTCACCCTTGTCAGCGGCATGTATATGATGGTGAGCCGTTTTCTCGAGACAACCGGGATCGAGTTCGACGAGACGCCGATAGACTGGGGCGGGGCCCAGAAATGGAAAGACGAGATGGCGGGCTAGTCTGCCGCCAGCCTCTCGCCGGCTTCGGCTTTCTCGGTCAGTGACGAAGCCGGCTCTATCCCCATTGCCCGGAGGGCGGAGACGATCGTAGCCAGACCCGTCTGGTCGGCGCCGAACATCGGACCACCCCGGTAGACAGGCCAGCAGAGACCCTTGATCGCTGCGACATCGATGTCGGAAGCGCGCTGCGCGACGCCTTCCTCCCGCATCAGCGCGCCTTCGTTTGTCAGCGGATATAATAGCTGGCTGATCAGATCGTGGGAGATGCCGGAAGCCAATGACATGCCGGGTGACATGTCGGGCAAGTCGTCGACCAGCATGCTGGCAGGGAAGCCGTAATCGTAAAGCGCCTGGCGGACTTGCTGCGGTGTCGCGCCCTGCGCGACGACCCGTCGTGCTTGGGCGGTGAGACATGCGGTCAGGCGACCGAGCACCGAACCATCATCTTTAGCCAGCAACGCTTCGAGGCCTGCACCTTTCGCTGCGGTCCGCTCGGCGAAGAAATAATATTGCTGTGCCGCGAAATCAGGGGAAGCGATAAGCGCGCCTGACCAGCGCTGCTCGACCGCATAGCCTTCATCGAACGGCAGTTCGGCGGCCGAGCGGACGGAGTCGACGATGGCCGGATAGGCTTTGAAGCCGCGGAATTTTTCGGCATTTCGGGCAAGGAAATTCTCATAGATTTCGGGATGGCCGCGTGCCGGCGCTACCTTGTCCTCGCGAGTGCGGACCACGGGGAGGGGCTTGCCCTCGGCGACGATCCGCCTGGCGGAGGCGATGGCGTCCTCGCGCAACCTGCCCTCGGCCGCGAGCGTGTCGATCATGCCGAGTTCAAGCGCCTTGTCGGCCCTGACGGCTGTGCCGCTGCAGATGATCTCGAGAGCGGCTTCAACCCCGATCAGCCGGGGCAACATCTGGGTGCCGCCGGTGCCGGGAGGAATACCAAGCCTGACCTCGGGCAGGCCGACCTGCGCCGATGGGGTCGCAATCCGGTAATGGCAGGCCATCGCCAGCTCATAGCCGCCGCCAAGCGCCATGCCATGGATCGCCGCAATTACCGGCTTGGGACATGTTACGATCCCTTCGAAGACTTCCTCGTGGAGATAGGGGCGGCGGATCACCTGCCCGAATTCGCGTATGTCGGCACCGACTGAGAAGGTCCCTCCCGCGCAGATCAGGATGATTGCTGCTACCGCCGGATCGGCGCGAAACCGTGCCACGCCGTCATGGATGAAGCCGCGAACCTCGGCACTCAGCGCGTTGACGGGGGGATAATCGATCTCGATTATCCCGACTCCCTGCTCGACGCTGTATTTGCCGAAATCCGTCATGTCCGCTCCCCGTGTCGCGTCCGGCGACTATCGACGCTAGACCGGGAGAGCAATGTGTCAGCGCGTGCCGGCGCGGCCGTGCGGCGGTGCATTCCATTGCCTGACGTCGCCACGTACGTCGCGGCGCGAAAGCGAACGGCGCAGCTCGCTGGGGCTGGCACCGAACCAGCGTTGGCAGGCGCGTGAGAGCACGGCAGGCTCGGCGAAGCCGAGACGGGCGGCGATTTCGGTGAACGAAGCGTCGGACTGGGCTATATAATGTTCGGCCAGTTCGCGGCGGACCTGATCACGGATCATCTCGAAGGTCTTGCCTTCGCGCTTGAGCCACCGGTGCAGGGTCCGCGGGTGGAGACCCAGCGCTATCGCGGTGGATTCGCGGGTGCAGGCATCCTGATGCAGGGCCCGGTTGACCTCGCGTCGTACTTTGGACGAGATGGTCGCGCGGTTGGGATAACGCCGCGAAAGCGTGGTGATTTCCTTCTGAAACAGCGCCGGATCGCGGTTGACGAGCTTTGCCTCGAGATCGCGCACCGTCCAGACCGCCGCGTCGAATGGCTCGGAGAAGCGCACCTTGCAACCATAGCGCTTCTGATAAACGGCCGGGCTGGCCAGCGGCTCATGCGCGAACCAGACTTCCTTCATCCGCGCAGTGCCGCCAGTGAAGCGGATCGTGTCGTCATTGTTGATTGCCAGCAGATGTTCCATCACTTGGCGACGATGCGCGACACCGTCGGCCAGGCATTCGTAGACGAGCAGGACTTCGTCCGAATCCGAATAGCGCTCAAGATGGATCTGGATGCCGGACGTGTAGACATGCATGTGGCGCGAGCAGGATTCAAAGACGTCGCCGACCGTCTCGGCATGTTCGAGTGCAGCGCCGACTGGTCCGAGCAAGTCGAGGCCATATTGCTGCTCGGACAGGCGCATGCCGAAATCGGGGCATGCGGTCGCCTCGACCGTTGCTTCGAGCAGCGCCGCGAGGTCGCGGAACAGGATCGGCTGATAGGGCGGCTGGCAATGGGCGGGGGTCAGGCCAACCTGGGCGAGCAGCTCGTCGGGATCGCCCCCGAGCTTCTGGACGAGGCCACGATAAGCGCCAAGCACCGAGGTTGAAATGAAGGACTGGTCCGCGGGCAGATGCGATGACGGCGCCACGTGAACGTCGGTGTGATCGTCTGCATGGGGCGATTTCATCGCGATCAAACCGCCGGAACGCTGGTCAATCAACTCCAAGATTTCCCTCCCCTCATGTTCGTCCAAGCGATGAACCCAGTCGTTCATCAACGAATAAAACCGTTTTCCTTAACCAGTCATGGCCCGGCGCTGGTGTGCCGCGGTCAGACTATCTGGGAGTGAAGGGCATCGACGTCGATGGAGCAGGTTACCTCTCCTCCTCAGCTCGATATTGAGCCGCCGATGATGTCCAGAACCAGCATCCACTCTCCGAATTCCCCCTCGTTCAGGAGGAACATTTATTTATGCGGGAACTTACGCGATTCGCCAAGCCTATCTTGATCTTGAAGGACAAGCGGGAGGCTCGGCATTGGCCACCGAGACGGTTTCGGTAGAAACGCCTTTCTCGCTGAAAAAACCTTATAAAATCGACGAAATAAACGGATGATCGTATGAATACTGATCATTTTCTTAGCTGATTTTGGAGGACAATATCCCAGCTGTGGATAAGTCATCCCCTGCGGGACGCAGGATCAAGTCTCCGGACGGCGATCACGATAGGCAAATTCCGCCGGATTTCCGAATCGAATACAAGGAGAAAAGCGCTGTGCCAAAGCGGCTCGACGGCAAGGTAGCGATCATTTCCGGTGCGGCGAGCGGGATTGGGGAGAGGATTGCCCGCCAATACGCGGTCAATGGCGGCGCGACGATGATCGGGTATGACAGGGCGGACTATACCTACGCCTGATGGGTGCTTGGCGGGTGAAGGAGAGGGTCTGGTGAACGAGCAAGCGGCGATGACGGCAGGGCATGTGCCCGATCATATCGATCCGAAACTGGTGATCGATCTCGATATTTTTCAGGATCGCCGCTACCACTCCGCCGACGGGCCGCACCGGGCGCTGCAAGGCATCGCGGAAGAGTTCGGTCGCAGTATCTATTGGTCGCCACATAATGGCGGACACTGGCTTCTCACCTCGCATGAGCTGATCTTCGAGGCATGGCGCACGCCCGATCTCTTTTCGAGCTCGGCGGTCGCAGCACTGCCGCCGATGCCCGATGGAAGCGAGCCCTGGTTGCCGCCGCTTAGCCTCGATGCGCCAGAGCATATGAAATATCGGATGCCGCTCATCCGCGCCTTCTCGCCGGCCAGGATCAGGACGATGGAGCAGGATATCCGCCTCTTCGTCGGTTCGCTGATCAATGATTTCAAGGCGGGTAGACGCGGTGACTTCGCCGATGCGATTGCCGAGCCGCTGCCGTCGATCATCTTCATGAAGATCATGGGTCTCGATCTGACGCGCCTCAAGGAGTTCCGGTCCTGGGCGCGAAACATGGCGAACCCCGACACGCAGGAGCGGCTCGACGCCGCCGGGCAGATCGCGGCGATGATGGCCGAGGTGATTGCGGCCCGCCGGGTGCAGCGCGAGGATGATCTGCTGAGCTATCTGCTCGATTGCGAGATCGACGGCCGCAAGCTCGACGACCGGCAGATGGAAGGCCTGTGCATGCTGCTGTTCAGCGCAGCTCTCGATACGGTCACGAGCACCTTGACGACGACGATGCACCATATCGCCCGCGATCCCGGGCTGCAGGCGAGGCTTCGCCGCGAGCCGCAGATGATCGGTGAAGCGGTGGAAGAGCTGCTCCGCCTCTACAGCGTGACTTTCGCATCGCGCAGGGTCACCCGCGACGTTGACTTCCACGGCGCGACCATGCGCAAGGGCGACCTCGTGCTGCTGGTGATACCGCTCGCCAACAGCGACCCGCTCCTGTTCGCGGGTGGCTCCGGCTTCGACATCGATCGCGCGTTCAAGACCCATCTGGCCTTCGGCGCCGGGCCGCATCGCTGCCTCGGCTCGCATCTCGCCCGGCTCGAGCTGGTGACCTTCTTCGAGGAGTGGTTCCGGCGGATGCCCGATGTCCGACTCGATCCCGGCTGCACGCCCCGGTTCAGCATCTCGATGGTGCTGACCTTCGACAATCTCGATCTGGTCTGGGATGGTGCCTAGGTCGTCAACCCAGGTTTGACCCGGCATCTCGCATCTGTCTCCCCCATGACCTTTCGGATCAATCCGCCTGGCCCAAAATATGGGACATCTCAGGCGAACGGAGTGGATGGGTGAATCAGCACGCGAGTTTCGCGACCAGATCGGTGCCGGAGCATGTCGATCCTGCGCGCGTCATTGAGTTCAACGTGTTCGCCGATCATCGCTACGGTGAGCACATCCATCCGCATGTCGCGCTGCTAGGACTGGCCGACGAGATAGGCCGCGGGATTTTCTGGTCGCCCTATAATGGCGGTCACTGGGTGCTGAACTCGCATGAGTTGATCTTCGAGGCGAAGCGGACACCGGAGATTTTCTCGAACATCGGGGTCGCCTCGTTGCCGCCGATGCCGCCCGAGCTTGAACCCTGGATGCCACCGCTCGGCCTCGATGCGCCCGAGCATATGAAATATCGCATGCCGCTGATGAAGGCGTTCGCGCCGGACAAGGTGCGCGCCATGGAGGGCGATGTGCGCGCGCTCGCGGCCAAGCTGATCGACGGTTTCAGGGGAAGGGGGCATTGCGAGTTCGTCGACGAACTGGCCGAACCGCTGCCGCTCATCATCTTCATGAAACTGATGGGCATGGATGTTTCGCGGCTCAAGGAGTTCCGTTCCTGGGTCAAACTTATGCCGAGCGGCGTCATCGAAGAGCGGACCCAGGCGCACAACAACATCAACGCGATGATGGGCGATCTGATCACGGCCCGGCGCGCGCGGCGGGAGGAGGATCTGATCAGCACGCTGATCGATTGCGAGATCGACGGTAAGAAGCTCGATGAACGCCAGATGCTCGGACTGTCCATGCTGCTATTCGGCGCTGGTCTCGACACCGTCACCAACACCCTCTCGCTGGGCATGGAGCACATTGCCCGCGACCCGGCTCTGCAGGACCGGCTGCGCGCCGAACCGCATATGATTCCCGAGGCGGT
>CANJRZ010000019.1 GCA_947476735.1 Sphingomonadaceae bacterium | reverse complement strand
TTCGATGGTCGTGAATGGATTGACCGAATTACCGTCGGTGGCGAAGCTCCCGGTCCGGAACGGCACATTCTGGCCGACAACGATCTCCGCCGGCTCATTGTCTAGCGTGGTCAGGCTCGGCGTCGACAGCAGATTGGCCCGCGTCGATTGGCCGAGCGCCTGCAAGAGCACGCTGAAATTATTGCCCAGCCCGAAACTCGCCGAACCACCATTGGGCAGTACCGCGCCGGCCGCCGGATTACCGAGAATGGCAAGCAGGTTGGTCAGCGGCAAGCCAAGCTGGGTGAAGGAGGTGGCGGCTCCATCCGCCCGGTTGATCGCCGCCGCACCGACACCGAGCTGGACGGCAAGCTGCTCGGCCTGGTCGCCACTGATTTCAACGATCGCGGCTTCGATCAGCACTTGGGGCCGACGCACGTCAAGCTGGGCGATGAGCGGCTCGACCGCCTTGATCGCCGCCGGCGTGCCGCGCAACACGATCGCGTTGAGTTCGGGTGCCGGCTGGACGGTCAGATCCGGAGTGGAAAAGCCGCGCGCGCCTTCGCTCGGACCCGACATGCTACTCGGTACTGAAGCTCCTGCAGCATCGCCGCCGTTGATCGGGCTCGCCGAAAGCGTGGCAGGCGTCGAAGATGTCGAGCGTGCGCCCATCCCCCCTCGCGAGCCATAACCGCTCGAACGGTCGAGACGTGCTCGACCGCCTGCGACTGCACGCGCCGCCGGGTTCGACACGCTGCCTTCGTCGCCCATCAGCCCGCGCAACACGTCGGTGATCGCTTCTGCGTCGCCATTGCTCAGCCGGATCATCCGCGTGGTCGGCGCACCCGCGCCGGGCTGGTCGAGGGTATGTGCCATCCGACGGGCTTCGGCCACCAGGCCCGGTTGGCCGCGAACGAGCACTATGTTGCTGCGCTCGTCACCGATAATCTTCGGTCCACCTGCTGCGCCATCGCCCATAACCGCGCTGATGGAGGCCGCAACGTCGCGCGCATTGGCGAAACGCAGGGTTATGCTGTCGAAACTGCCACCGCTCCCGCTGTCGAGGGCTCGAACGAGCTGCTCGATGCGACGGACATTTTCCGCATAATCAGTGATCACGATCGCGTTTGGCGCCGTGAGCGATTCTATGCTCCCGAAATTGGCGATAAGCGGTCGGAAGACCCGAGCCGCTTGCTCACCCGATACATTGTTGAGCCGGATCATGCGCGTTGTCACATCCTGACCGGAAAGCCTGCCGCCGACGCCCGTGTCACGAATTGCTGATGCCTGGGGGATGATCCGCCAGGCACGGCCCGATTTGACTGCAGCAAAGCCGTGAACGCGCAGCACCGACTGGAACAGGTCCCACACGCCGTCTACCGAGAGCGGCTCGGCCGAAGTGACGTTGACGATTCCTTTGACCGCAGGATCGAGGATCAGGGTGCGCCCGGTGATCCGGGATATCTGTTCGGCGACGTCGGCAATTTCGACAGCCCGCATGTTGACGACCACATCGGCAGGCTGTGCGGGCGCCTGCCCGGCGGCGGTAACGCTTACCAGAGCGGCGGCCACCAGGGCGGAAAGAGCGGTTCGGCTGAACAGGGACACGAGATCAAATCCTCAACGGAGGGCGAAGGAAAAGGAGATGCGTTTACCATTACGCAGCACATCCACTTGCGCGGGACCGGCGGCGAGAGCCTGGGCTATAAGCTGTCGGTCGTTGACCACTGCGGTGGCGGGAAGGCCATTAATGCGTTCAATCACGTCGCCGGGCATCAGGCCCGCGCGGCGAGCTTCGGGCGACGGTTCAGTTCCGACACGATAGGCACCTCCGTCAGGCGCTGCGCCTAGCTTGCCGAGTAACGCGAGCGGGCCGAAGTCGCCCGCCGGGGCAGATGCCGCCACCGCCTGCATCGGCGCTGGCGATCCATCGGCGGGTGCAGTCGCAATCGACGATGTTCCCGCGGCCTGACCCGCGGGCAGGGCATCTGCGCTGGCAGAAAGGCGCGGCAAATCAAGCCGTTCCAGTCGACCGTTGACCCTGAGCAGAACGCGGGTCAGCGATATCTCCTCAAGCGTCGCCCCGCCGGGAACGGCTTGCCCAACCAAATAAGTGGCGGGTCGGCCGCCGATGGGGGCAATCATCGCCAGCGAAGCCGAATGTGGATCGGCCAGCACGATGCCGCGGAGAACCAGGCTAAGGCTAGTCGGCTGGGCCGATGCAGCGTCGGGCCGCCCAAACGGCGCCAACCCGAGAATGGACGAGATATCGGTGGGCGGGGATGCAGGACGACTTTCAGTGATGGGTTGCGGGGCAGTTGCAGGCCGTTCGCCGGCAAGCCGCCAGGTTAACCCGGCCAGCGACACCGCAACCGAGGCGACCACGAGTCCGGTGAAGATATCGGCGGCTCGGGCGACACGGCGCGGGGTCATCGCCCAATTCCTCCAACGGTCGTTGTCCCCTTGTCGCGGAAGCCATCGAGGGTGACGAGCGGTGACTTGTCCGGCCCGTCCGATACCATCACCGCAACCTTGACGAGATCGGGATCGTCGGTAGCGGATTCATTGACCGCGACGTTCCAGCGTTCACCGAGCATCTCAACGGTCACCGGCACCCCAACCGACGCCCCGGGCAGGCTCAGCTCGGCGAGCCGGTTCTGCGCGACGAACTGGGCCGCAGCGCGGCGCTCCAGACTTCGGATCGAATCGACATGCGCCTCGGCCGCACGGACGAGCCCGGCCGCACCGATCCCCAGAACGAGCAGCGCAACGAGTGCCTCGATGAGAGAGAATCCGGCTTCGCCGGCGGGCAGCGGAAGGACCATTTCGGAGGGACACGACGTCATGCGGCGGGAGCCGAGATCGGTGTTGCGGCCAGGCCATCGTAGACGACGAGCCAGCGCTCGGGGCCGATGACAAGGCCGATCGCGGCGGGCACGCCGCTGCCGTCAACGCCAAGTAACAAAGGGGGCCGGCGCTGTCCCATTTCGATCTTCATACCCGCGGGGAGCCTGTGCCAGGCATGCGCATCGTCCTCGCCTTCCCGCCAGGCACCTCCCTCCCAGCTGAGGAAGGCATAACCCTTTCCATTCCAGGTGAAGGCAAGCGGTTGGTCGGTGACCATCGCCTCATCGGCAACTGACTGAAGCCGGCTTGACAAGCGGCGCGCCTCTGCCTCGGCATTGGGAGCACGCGTGGCAGCGCCTATACCCAGCACGGTTGCGCCAGCAGCTACGCCGATGATAACGAGCACGACCATCATCTCGACCAGGGTCATTCCCGCTTCGTCCCCCCGCCGCATCATATCAGGGTGCCCTGTCACTCAGATCGGCGTCGAGCCCCTCGCCACCGGGCTTTCCGTCCTTGCCGAAGCTCACCAGGTCGAAACCAGCGCTGCTACCCGGGTAGCGATAGGCATAAGCGCGGCCCCACGGATCTTCAGGCGGACGCTCGAGATAGCCCTCGGGCGACCAGTTGCGTGGCAGCGGCTCGATAGTAGGCTTTTTCGCCAGAGCGGCGAGTCCTTGCTCCGTGGTGGGATAGTCGCCGTTGTCGAGCCGATACATTTTCAGGGCAGCCGAAATGGTCCGCATGTCGGTCTTTGCGGTGGTCACGCGGGCCTCATCGGGCCGGTTGGCGACGTTCATCACGATCATCCCGGCGACCACCCCGATGATGACCAGAACGACCAGCATTTCAATAAGCGTGAGACCCGCTTCAGGGTCAGCCATGTGGCGACAACCCCGATCTCCGGGACCGTCATGAAAATGTTGTGAAACTATGAGCATGGCCGCGCTATGAGATACAACGATGAAAAGCATGTTACACTCGCTTAACATAGCCTCCGCACTCATGCGGATAAAAAATGCAACGGGAAACCGGGCGGATGGAGGCGTCTGGAGACTCGACGGCGGCGTGGCGCGGATTGTCCCCGGCGTGGCAATGCGGGACCTGTTGCTCGTTCCCGCCGAGGAGGTGCTGACCCTCGCTGTCGCCCTGCCCTTGCCTTCTCATACACGGCGGCTGGCGGCACTGCCCTTTGCGATCGAGGATCGAATCTCCGACCGAGTCGAGCTTGTCCATCTTGCGCTGAGTACACAGCGGGTGGGCGCCAACTGGATCGCTTCAGCGGTCGATCCCGAACGGATGCAGCGCTGGCTGATTGCCGCGGAGGAAGCCGGACTCGGCAATGCCGTGATGATGCCGGACGCGCTGGCCCTGCCGCTGCCGACCGAGGGCCGCTGGAATGTCTTGCGACACTCCGACGGGCGAATCCTCGTTCGGATGCCCGACGGAACTGGCTTCGCAGCGGCGCAGCCGTTGTTCCTTGCTATCTGGGTGGCCGCGGGCAAACCTGAATGCGATGAGCTGACTGAATTCGATCCGATCATTCCGGTTGATCTCGATCTGCGCCAGGGCTTGTTCGAGCGGCCCCGCCAGGGGCTTTCGGCCAGCGCGCGGCGGGTCGCTATCGTTGCCACGGCCGGATTGCTCGCCCATGCTGTAATTGCAGCCGCCGACACGGTTGTCCTCCGTTCGATCGCCAACGCCCGCGGAAGCGAACTGATTGCAGCGCTCAACACCGCCGCGCCGGGGAGATTCTCTGCCACCGACCCACATGACGCAGCGGTGCTCGCCGCCGAATTGCTCCCCGCGGGAAGCCGTCAGCCGCCGGGCTCGCTGATCCCGACGCTCAGCCGGACATCCTCCGCGCTGGCACCGTTCGGCAATCTCCTCACCATGCGCAGCCTGGAGTTCGACGAAGGCCAGCGGCGCCTGCTCATCGATGCCGACCTGGCTGATCCCGCTGCCGCATCCAGCATTGTCGAAGTATTGAGAAAGGCGGGGCTCACGGCCCGGTTTGAGGGCACTAAATTGATTGTTAGAGCGGGAGGTAAGGCATGAAGAAGCTCGACCTTGCCACCTTGTTCCCGACCTTCGGATCTGCTTGGCAGAAGACTCTCGCCTTTTGGCAGGCGCGCAGCAGCCGAGAGCAGTGGCTCCTAGGCCTATTTGCGGGGCTGCTCGCGATCTGGCTGCTGTCCGTTACCGTCATCCTGCCCGTCCAGCGGGCCCGTGCCACGGCCGTCGCCGATATCCGCACTTATGAGGCCCTCACTTCGCGGCTTCGCAACGCGGGCACATTGGGAACGCCGGCGTCGCAAGTACCGACAAGTGGCCCGCCCAATGTAATCCTTTCCAATACCGGATCTCAGTTCGGCATCGTTCCGGTGATCAGCAGCGACCCTTCGGGCCTGCGGGTGACGGTAAGCGATGCGCCCTATGATTCACTGATCCGCTGGATCGCCGCGATCGAGCAGGACAGCTCGATAAGGGTAACGAGAATTCGGCTGATACGACGGCCGGCAAGCGGATTTGTTTCCGCCGAGCTGATGGTGCGCGCATGACCTTGCTGCCGTACAGCTTCGCCCGCCGCCAAGGTGTCGTGCTCGAAAAGGATCCGGCGGGAAGCGATCGCTGCATCTTCCGATCCGGAGCTACCCCCGAGGCATTGCTTGAAATTCAGCGGCGATTCGGCGCTGCAGTAGTTTACGAGCCAGCGACCGAAGAACGGTTCGAGAGCGCAATAGCCTCAGTCTACCGTGACAATGCGGCGGGCTCGATGGATCTTAGCGAGACCGACGATCTCGCCACCCTCGCCGACAGTGCCGCCGCAGTCGACGATTTGCTCGACAGCCGAGACGACAGCCCCGTCATCCGCCTGATCAATGCGTTGCTGCTCCAGGCGGTGAAGGACGGGGCATCGGATGTCCATGTCGAGACGCAGGAGAAAAGACTGATCGTCCGCTTCCGTATCGACGGCGTACTGCGCGACATCGTCGAACCGAAGCGCGCGCTGGCGCCGTTACTGGTAAGCCGCATCAAGGTCATGGCCCGACTCGACATCGCCGAAAAGCGCGTGCCGCAAGATGGGCGCGTAACCCTGCGGATCGGCGGCTACGATATCGACGTGCGCGTCTCGACCATACCGACCCAGCATGGCGAGCGCGTCGTTATGCGACTGCTCGATCGCGGCTCAGTCGGGTTGGACATGTCCTCGCTCGGAATGTCCGACCGTGATCGTGCAGTCTTCGTAAAACTGCTCGATCGACCGAATGGCATATTGCTGGTCACGGGTCCAACCGGATCGGGCAAGACGACGACGCTCTATACAGCGCTCACTCATCTTAACGACCGCAAGCGCAACATCATGACGGTCGAGGACCCGATCGAATATGAGCTTGCGGGGATCGGCCAGACCCAGGTCAACGCCAAGGCCGGCCTTAGCTTTGCCAGGGGACTGCGGGCGATCCTGCGACAGGATCCCGACGTGATCATGGTCGGCGAGATCCGCGACCAGGAGACCGCCGAAGTGGCGGTGCGTTCATCGATGACCGGTCATTTCGTCCTTTCGACCCTCCACACCAACAGCGCAATCGGATCGATCACCCGGCTGATCGACATGGGCGTCGAGCGCTATCTGCTGGCGCCAATGGTGGTTGGGCTGATCGCTCAGCGCCTCGTCCGGCGCCTTTGCGAGCATTGCCGATGGGAGGATAGGGCGACAGAAGCCGATTCGATCCTGCTCGGACGAGCGCTCAAGCCGGGGAAGAAGCTTTGGCGGCCCGGGGGATGTGAGCATTGCCATGAAGAGGGGTATCAGGGCCGGCTCGGCCTTTACGAAGTGGTACCAGCCGACGACGAGTTGCGCCGGCTGATTCATGATGGCGCCTCCGAAGCACAGCTAACCAAGGCAGCGCGCGCGATTGGACCGAGTTTGCTCGATGATGGAGTCGCCAAACTGCGGGCGGGCCTGACCTCGGTCGAAGAGGTCGGGCGCGTGGTCCAAGAGGAAGTTTAGGCCGATGCCGGCCTATGCCTATCGCGCGGTCGATCCACGCGGCGGTGCCAGGCGTGGGGTGATCGAGGCGTCGAGCGCCGCGGCCGCGCGCCAGATGTTGCGCGACCGTGAATTGCTGCCGACGTCCGTCGAAGCTGCAAGTAGCCAGGCTGCGGCTCCGGGCATTCGTTCACTGTTCACTAGCCGCAGCATAAGCCCGCGATCACTCGCGATCGTCACTCGGCAGATCTCGACCCTCGTCAACAGTGAAGTGAATATCGAACAGGCATTGCAACTGGTCGCCGAACAGGCCGACAACAGTGTATTGAGATCGCTGCTGCTTGATGTTCGCGGCGCGATCCTGGACGGATACAGTTTCGCCGCGGCACTCCGGTTACATCCGGCTACCTTCCCCGAATTCTATACGTCGTCGGTTGCCGCCGGCGAGCAGGCGGGTCGTCTGTCAGACGTGCTGGCCCATCTGGCCGATTTCGTAGATAACCGGCACCGCAACCAGCAGAAGATCCAACTTGCCCTGCTCTACCCGGCGCTACTGGCTTCGGTCTCGTTCGGGATGATGGCTCTGCTGATGATCTACGTGGTACCCGACATCGTCCGCGTGTTCGTATCGCGCGGCGCCGAGTTACCTTTCCTCACACGGGCACTGATTGCGATCTCAAGTGGTCTGCAGAGATATGGGCTGGCGATGGCCATCGTCGTGGTCGTAGCCGCGCTGCTCTTCTCTCGCTGGACAAGGGTGCCGGCCAATCGGCTGCGGCTCGATCGAAGGATAGCACTAACCTGGCCGCTCGCGCGATTCAGTCGCCAATTCAACGCTGCGCGTTTCGCGGCGAGCCTGGCGACGTTGGTTCAAAGCTCTGTACCGCTGGTGGAAGCGCTAAATGCCGCTGCCGCCGTCACTCCCAACCGCCATTTCCGTGAAGCAGCAATCGGCGTCGCGCAGAAGGTCCGCGAAGGATCCAGCCTGCAGGGGGCGATGACCCAATCGGGGATATTCCCGCCGATGCTGGTGGCAATTGTCGCCAGCGGGGAGAATGGCGGTCAACTCGGACCTGCGCTGGGTCGCGCCGCCGCCGAGCTTGAACGCGAGCTGGAAGCGTTGGCCTCAACGCTCGTCTCACTGGTCGAACCCCTGGTGCTGCTGATGATGGGCGGCCTCGTCCTGCTGATGGTACTCGCCATCCTGTTGCCGATCATCGGCCTCAACAACATCGTGGGAATGTAGGCGTGACCAAGCGCCTAAAATTCTGTTTCGATTTTCATCCCGCCCGGAGGCGAGGCGAATGGCATCGCTGCCGCACCCTCCGCAGTCACGATCAGGCGAAGTTGGCCTTCCTTGCTGAGTTCCCCTACCATGTACGGCTTGCCCGCCTGACCGCGTGGCGCGAGATTGATCATCGCTACGCCCGGCGTTTGGGTGAGATCGAGCCGGAGCGCCGGGACCGATACTGGCGCCACACCTCCGAACGCCTGACAGACACCTGGCTCGCCATCGATCCGGCCCTGGCCGCCCCGCACTCCCCCTCCGATTGCCAACCGTTCGATATCGAGCTGCATGCGCGCCGAACAGGTAAAGCTAGAGCCCGCCAAGATGTCGAGCAATGCACCATCGGCACGGCCACCGACATTCTCAAATATGATACGGCCGGGCCGCAGCAGTGCGCTCCCGGCAAGTGTTGTCTCAACGCCCGTGACACTGAAGTCTGCAGCAAAACCAAAGCCGACCAAGCTGCGCAGCGGAGCCCACCGCCATTCTACACGGCTGCCACCGGCAAGCAGTGCTTCGCCATGCCAGATCGTACCATCGGCATCGGGCAGTGGAATCAGAACGCGCGCCGGAATGGTCACAATCAGCGCAAACAGATAGACCGCCAAGCCGAGGCCGGCAAAAACCATCCGTTGGCGGTTAGCGAGATTTTGAGCGGGAGCCCCGGATGAATCGAGATCGGCGTCGCGTACTGGGATTTCTGGCGCTTCCATTTGCCCTTGATAGCGCATCCTCGTTGTTGGCTCCACTAGCCGCTGCGTCGAAAAAGGCAGCAAATCGACCTCGCGCGGCGATACTCGCGCCACTATCCGGCGCTTCGGCCAGCATCGGTCTCAGCATGCAGCGTGCTGCGATGCTCGCACAATCGCCGCAGGCCAAGGCAGAGGATTTGCTGGTCCTCGATACGGGCGGCACCGCCGCGGGAGCGACCGCCGCCGTAGCCCAGGCCTTGAAAGGCGCCGCACGGATCATCATCGGCCCGCTTTACGCAGGGGAGAGCCGCGCCGCCGCGCGGGCGGCCGGAGCCGTGCCCGTCCTCAGCCTGAGCAATGACGAGGAACTGATCGGCAGCGGCGCCTTTCTGCTCGGTATCACCGCAACGCAGAGCGTGACCGCTGTCCTCGGCTATGCACGTAGCCGCGGCGTCCGGCGGCTGGCTGTCCTCGGAGGCTCCTCGCGCTGGGCCCAACAGGGCAGCGCTGCGGCAGCCCGCATGAACGATACCGCCGGATTGAATATCCGGCAGCTGCCGGAGAATACCGGACCGGCTAATTTGATCAGCGCGTTGCGCAAAGCTGGCGGCGGCGAACTGCCCGATGCACTGCTTGTCACTGAGGGCGGCGATGCACTGCGCGCCATCGCGCGGGCAACGGCAACCAGCGGCCTGCAGTTGCTCGGCACACAGCAATCGCTCGAGCTCCGGGCAGAAGACATTTCGGGCACCTGGCTATCAGGTCCCGATCCGGCAGCGCTCTCGGAGCTGGCCGATCGGTACAGATCTGGTGGCGCCAGCAATCCGGGTATCATCGCTGCGTTGGCAAATGATGCGATGACGATCGTCGAGGCCTTGCGCAATGGCGGCGTGGTCGATCGCTCGGCGCTGTTCGCCTCACAGGGCTTTCAGGGTATCACCGGACCAATCCGCTTTGCGGCCGACGGCAGCGCGATCCGCGAAATGCCGGTCCTCGTCGCCGGTGCCAACGGCTATATCCGCACCGACCGGATCAGCGCCCAATGAAGCCGTAATGCAGAAGCCGTCGCCCGACGAAGCGGGTTTCACGCTAATCGAGCTGGTCATCTCGCTCGCGCTGTTCGGCCTGATTGCTCTCGCCGGCCTGGGGCTGGTCGAGGCGCTGTTGCGTATCCAGCAACGCACGGAGGGCCGGCTTGACCGTCTCGCTGAACTACAACGTGCCATGTATGTGGTCGACAATGACCTGACCCAGGTGACCGCGGGACCAATCGAGGGCGACAGCGTGGTTCTGAGCTTCAATCGTCCTCTCGCTGCCGAGGGCGGCCTGCCGGTTCGTGTTCGCTATCAGCTGGGTGCCGGGGCCTTGCTGCGGGGCTTGCGTGGGCGCGACTTGCCGCAAGGCGAGCAGCGCGTCCTTCAGGGAGTCGGCAGCCTGCACTGGAGCTATTATCTCCCGAGCCTCGGCTGGGTTGATCGCTGGCCGCCATCGCCCGACCTCGCCGGCCAATGGCCCGTCGCGATCGCGGCCGATATCGCGCTGGCCCCCGGCGGAACGGTTGGTGGATCGCTGCGTCGTGTCACCCTGCTCCCCGCCCATCCATGAAAAGGCGGCCATCCATTCCAGCTCGTGATGAAGAAGGGATGATCCTCGTTAACGTTCTGCTGTTCATTGCGATCGCCAGCGGCATTCTGCTGCTAATGATCTCGGCGGAAGACACTGGCCTCGAGCGCGGCCTGCGTATGCGTGAGGCGGCACGGGCCATGGCAGTTGCGCGCGGCGGCGAACTGACTGCAGTGACAGCACTCAGGCGAGACGCAATTGTCGCACCTGACAACGATAATCGCACAGAACCCTGGGCCGCGCTGTCCGAGCGCAGTGCGCCGATCGAAGGCGGAACGTTCGAACTCGCTATCGCAGACGCCCAGGACCGCTTCAACATCAATGCCTTGATGAAGCCTGATCCTGCTGCATTGGAGATTTTGAACAAGATTTCAGCGGCAACCGCTATGACCCCCGAACAAGCCGCCAGGGCCGTGGCGGCGATCCGCCAATTCGGTCCGGTCACTGACTTGCGGCCACTCGGCCAGATCGGGCTAAGCGACGTGCAGGTTACTAGGCTGTACGGGCTGCTTACAGCCCTGCCCTATGACAGCCTGATAAATCTGAACGCAGCGAGCGAAGACATGATCACCGTGCTGACCGGCGACGCGCTGGCATCACGCCGTATCGTCGAGCTGCGCGCTCGCCAGGGATATCTGACGGCTCCCGATCTTGACACAATTCATGTCTCTATGCCGGCAGGCACAAGCCTCACGTCCAATATGTATTGGGTACGGACAAAAGTTAGAATTGGTGACACCAGTCAGCAGCTCACCAGCCTGATCACTCGTCGGGATGACGCGACCGGGCACAAGTCAACCCTGGTCGTGGGCCGGTGGACGGGTTCATCAGGTCCGATCCAGGTCAGCGGCCTCTGAAACCAAAAAATTAGGGCTGCGGAACCACCTGGTTCCGCAGCCCCGTTTCGGTGTGAGCGATCAGAGTTTGACCGACGCCGACAAGGTATAGATGCGGCCCAGCTTATAGCTGTTGATATCAATGCGATTGGCGCCTGACTTCTGGAATTCGAGGTGCTTGCGGCCAGTCAGATTACGGCCTTCGAACTTGAGCTCGATCTCTTTGCCTATAACAGTGAAACCCTGCCGGGCGACGAAATCAACGGTCAGGCCCGGCCGCTCGATGACATCGGGCTGCGGGGGGCTACCATTGAGCCCGCGACTGATCACGCGCTCGCTTGAATATCCGATGAGCAACGTCTGCTGTGACAATCCCTCAGTGTCCTCGATACCGAGCTGAAGGTTGACGATGTGATCCGATTGCCCCGTCAGCGGCCTTCCCCCGCGGAAATAGTCGGTGGCAATCGACGATGCAGCGCCAAACACCTTCGTTGTGTCACCCGCCTTCACCTTCAGCTTCGACTTGGTGTACGTATAGTTGATCGAAGGCACGAAACGCCGAGTGGCGAAAAACGTGCTCTTGTCATCAAGCCCGCTGAGATCGAAATATTTGATAAACTCGAACTCAGCGCCGTACAGGGTCGCCTTCGGCGCATTGGCGTAGGAGGTGGTCAGATCGCCGCCGGCAATGAACGCTTCAATCGGTTTGTCGATCCGTTTGTAGAAGGCGGCGACAGCAAAACGCTGCTCCCTGGCAAAATACCATTCGAAGCGCGCTTCGCCATTGTAGAGTTGGCTATCCACAAGCAGCGGGTTCCCGCGATATTGGCGGTTATTTTCCGGATCAAAGAAGGGCTGATTGATCAACTCGCGGAATTGTGGGCGCGCGATCGTCTTAGATGCGCTGATTCGCAGCTGCATCTCGGGGTCGATCTGGTAGGTCAGAGTTGCCGCCGGCAGCCAGTAACCCCGGTCGATCTTGGTCCCCGCAGTGCCGGCGCCCGGTGTGGTGAACACCTGGATTGGGTTGACGGTCTGCTTTGCCTTCTCATAGCGGACGCCGACATCAAGACTCAGCATTTCGTTGATCTGAGCATTGAGCTTGGCATAGCCCGCATAATTTTTCAGCTTGGCATCAAAAGCCGGATTGCCTTCGTCAGTCTCGATCAAAGTGATCTTGAAAGCATTGACCAGATTGGGTGCCAGCAGAAGATCCGGTCGGAGCAGCGAAACCCCGGTCGGGAAATCTGAAGGCGCCTGGAACTGGAAATTGCGCCGCGAGCTGGTCCTGTGCGTGTCCGACCAGCCGCCGCCGACGGTCGCGCTGATGCCGGATGTAACGGCGTAGGTCAGGTCGGCGCTCGCCGACCACAGATCTTCGTTGAGATCCGAGAACGTCACCTTCGCATCGCCACGGTTGCCGTTGTTGAGGCGGTTGACGAAGAAGGCGCCGAACGGATCGGCCGCGGCATTGGTCCGCGCATATTCGAAGAACAGGTCGTACGGAGCTTCACGTTGTGAATTCGCGAATCCACCGCGCACATCAAGCTTCACCTCGGGGCTCAGTTTGAACTCGCCGACAATCTGCGAATCGATCAGCTGGCGCTCATACCAGGCCGTCCGCTGCTGCATGAAATCGACTTTCGTCTGCTGCCGGTTGCCCAGGGCTAGTCGAGCCTGCTTGATCGTGTCGCGGACATAGAGGTTCGTCCAGCGAACCTTGTTATCGCCGAACTCAAGGCCCAGGCCAAGCAGCCCGTTGACGACGAGCCGCTGATCGGTGTTGACCTGTCTGAAACTCGATTCAATCGTCGAGAGATCAGCGCTGAGCGAAGCCTGCTGGATCGACTCGCGCGTCTGATATTTGTTACTATAGCCGAACGAAGCGATCAGGCCGAAGGTAGAAGCGCCGAGATCGAATGATTTGCCGCCCGAAATCGAAGCGGAGAAATTCGGTGGCAGATGTTTCCAACGCTGCACCGCAGCGCGGCTGGCTCGAACAAGTTGCCCCGCAATAGCACCGCTATTCACGTTGCCCGAACTCAGCCGTGCGCCGCTGTCCAGGAATGCCCTCAACGCCGGCGGAATATCGCGCGAACCGTTGTCGAACCCGGTCCAGTCACTGCTGCTGCCATAATAAGTATAACCCAGTTGACCGCTGGTCTCGCTATCGATGGAAATGCCGCCGCCGATCGTCAGGAAGGGTTCCTTCGGGATGGCCTTGGTCGTCAGGTTAATAACGCCACCACCAAATTCGCCAGGAAAGTTCACAGAATAGCTTTTCTGAACCAGCGACGATGCGATCACGCCGGTCGGGAAGATGTCGAGCGGAACAACGCGCTTCAGAGGTTCAGGGCTGGGCAGCGGGGATCCATTGAGCAGTGCCAGCGAATAGCGGTCCCCGAGCCCGCGCACATAGACGAAACCGTTGCCGACCACGCTGAGGCCGGTCACGCGACCAAGCGCGCCGGCAATATTGCCTTCGCCGGTCTTCGCAATCTCGGCGGTCGAAAGCACGGATACGACCTGGGCAGACGTTCGCGCGGTATTATCCTGCCGTCGACCGACCACCACGATGTCGCCGCCCGGGATCGAAATTTCGACCTCTTCCTGCTGAGGTTCAGCAGAAGCTGCAGGCGTGACGCTTGGTGTTTCAGTACCGGGGACGAGCGCTGTGGATTGCGCGAACGCTAGCGTCGGCGAGCACAGCCCCGTCGTAAACAACAGAGCGCTCGCCAGCCGCGATGAGATGGACATCGAATTTCCCCTATTTCGAATAAACGATCGGGGGCAGCCATGTTATGGCTGCCCCCGTGTTCAATGCGGCAGCCAGGCTCAGTTCGTCGGGAGCGACGTGCACGACGAGGAGGTGGAGCCGAAGTTCACCGTCGCGCTGTTGCACGTCCAACCTGCGTACCAGGTATCCTGGGCATTGCGCACCGCGCCGATCCAGGTCGTCGTATCGAAGAAGCTCGAGAGCGTCTTCGGATCGAGCGCCGTCACACCTGTTTCGTTGGCACCGTTTATGAAAGTGCTGGTCAGGCTGGCGGTGAAGGCATCATTGTTGTTGTTGGCACCCGACCCAAAGAAGTTCATCACTTGGGTGGCGTTGTAGGCACCGCTGCCCAGGAACTTGGTCGCATTGCACTGCAGCACCACCGAGCGGGCTGTCAGTGTAGCCGGCGTCGTTCCCGAACCGTTCATGCGGATGCACTCATTGTTCGGAGAAACAATGAGGCCGTTGGCCAGCGTCGTATCCGAGTTACCGCGGAACAGGCTGGCGGCGAGGTCCGCCGCTTCGTTGTCCGCACTGGTTGCGGGTTGGATGGCGGTGAAGTTGGCGACGCGCAGCGTGGTGCGCGGCGTATCAGCCTCATTGCCGTTGCTGTCGATCTCGAACAGCGCGTCACCCTTACCCGAACGCGGCAGGAGCAAGGCATATTGGACGTTCATCTGCGCGCCGGTATCAACGTCCAGATTGTCGTCATCAGCGCCGGTGGTCACATAATATTTCAGATTGACGGCACCGCCGAAGAACTCCGCCCCGTCGTCCGAGCTGTTGTGCGACTGGATGTGGTCGAGCGTGGTACCGGTGCCGATGCCTTCGGTCGTCAGGGCCTGGAGTTCCTTGTCGGCGCCGAGCACGAAGCCCGAATAGCGAATCTGAACGAACTGCATCGTGCCGGCATTATAGGCGTTGTCCGCACCGCCGAACCGCGCGAGGTCAGGTGAACCCTCGGTATCACGCTCGCAGGTACCGGCGGCCGTGGTGCCCACGTTACAGTCGGTGACGACGCCGCGGCCCATCAGGACGACACCGCCCCACTGCCCCTGCGATGTATCAGTGTTCAGGCCGAGGATATTGTCACGGCTGGTGAAGATGATCGGCGAGGTCGCGGTACCAATTGCGGTGATCCGGTTGCCACGGTTGACCGCCAGGAACGACTGGCCGGTGCCGCCGTACAGGATCGCGCCGGCAGCGATGGTCAGGTTGACATTGGTGTCGGCGGTGAGCGCCGTAGTGCAGCCAATCGTGGTAGAGTTGACCGGAGCCGCCACTGTGGGCGCCCGGAAGCCGCCGTCGCACCCGACGTTCACGCGACCGTTCATCTCGTAGACCAGGCCCGCGATCTTGGGCAGCGAGATCGATGTGCGGATCAACGACGGCAGGCGACAAACGCGATAAGAACCGGTCGGGCCACTGATCGTACCGGTGTCGGTGAGACCCTGCGGATCAGAAATCGTGGGACAGCCAGCGGCGGCCGAAACGGTTGGTGTCGGCGTCGGCGTCGGTGTGGGCGTCGGCGTCGGAGCCGGTGTCGTGATCGTCACGTTGCCCCCCGTACCGGGCGACGAAATATCGCTGGGACCGCAGCCCGAAAGCGCGAGAGCGCTGGCGCCAACAAGCAAAAAGCTCTGGAAAGTCTTCACGTTTAATCCCCTTTGCGATGTCCCAGTCGGTCTGGACGTTCCACGCGGCTATAGGAGACGAACGTGACGTTCTGTTTTCGCTACCGTGACAAACGGAGGGTTAAAACGATGACGAATATGTGACGGCCGGGGCTCCGGCCACGCTTGACCATTAACGCGGCCAAGGCAGCTCACGATACCATTTGGTGATCACATATTTCGCGCCTTTGCGGACTTTCATACCGCAGTGCAGCGTGAATGGATTGACCTGCCCATCCGCCTGCATGTTTCCCCACACGACGAGTTTGCCTCTGTCTGGCTGTATGATCTTGTCGAGACGACGAAATCGGGTTGCGCCACCGGCTCCAGGTTCATTCAGATAGACCATCGCCGTCCAGGTCCGTTGCCCCGCCGTCGAGCAATATTGCTGATAGTCGCGGCCCCCTGGTTCGAAATAATCGGTGTGGTCGCGAAATTCTTCACCGACCTCATATTTCTGCCCCTGCAGCGGCTCACCATAAACCGGATCGATTTCCAGCTGGTCAGCGATCCGCTGATCCAGTGCGGCAACCACCGGATTGGAGCGATCAAGATCGCAGGTTTTGCTGGTCCGAAATCCAGCATCACCATTGTCATCCGCAATTGTCGACGGGCGCAGATCGCCGTCGATGATGCCTATGAGCGCGGAACAAAGGGTTGGATCGATGAAATCGCGGATGATGAATAATTCCGCCTTTGGGTTCGGCAAACGTTGCGCGCCTTTTTTCCGCAAGACCGTCGCGACGGCACTGTTCAGGTTAACGGTCATCATCTCCACATCCAGGTCACCAGGATGGATTGGGCGGATTTTCGACCGAGCGACTTTCGGTCAATTCTTTCCGACAGGATATGTCCCGTATTCGGATCGCACCAACAGCAGACGACACGATTCTCGAAGACACGAAGAAAAAAAAGTGATAAATACCAATGCATTGTCATATTTCTGTAACATTTAACAAAACGACTCGGGAGTGTGTGATGCGTGAATTGACCCTGGCTACTGTCGTTCTCCTTGCGGTTGCGACACCCGCCTTCGCTCAGCCAAATGACGTTGCAGATCCTTATGGCGCCAAATCGATTAGCATTGGCCGCTACGGGACGATCGCGAAGAAACTCGAAACAGCCTATCAAAACGGAGATCGCAGCAGCGAAATTCTGCTGAATCTGGCGGCTATCCGCATCAAGCAGAATGACCTTCAGGGCGCAGAGAAACTTTACCGGGAAGTTCTGGCGCAACCGAATATTGATATGGACACGCTTAACGGGACAGCTTGGTCCCACGACATTGCCCGCCGCGCGCTCTCGGTAACGGCCGTCGCCGCCAAGTAAGAGCGGTGGCGCCCAGCGCCTCTGCTCCGTCAAAAGCTGCTCGTCACCCAAATCGATTGTGCTACTGCGCAGTCACTTGGGTGCGGACGGTCGTGGCAACCGCATGGCAATCACACAGCGTGCAGTCGCACAGCATATATCCGAACAGCGGTACGGTAACGATCGATCCCTCCGCAGCGGCCGGTTTCAATGCCAGTCTCAGATTGCGGATATGGACGTCAATAGTCCGTTCCTGATGCATTCCGGCACGTCCCAGCATTGTGCTGATTTCCTTCCGTGTCAGAATTCGTTCTGGCCTCTCCAGAAACAGCCCCAAAATGGAAAAAGAGGTCAGGCTCAGCGCCACTGGTGAACCAGCAACAAACACCTTGTGTTCCTCCACCGCCATGTCGAACTTCCCATATTGCAGTCTCTGCGACTGCGGCTGAATTCTCCTCGGCGCAAGAATAGCGGCGATTCGTGACCACAGCCGACTGGGAGTGACATTGTCCTCGACTACGGCATCAGCCCCTTCCTCGAGGCAGCGTATCCGACTGAGTTCGGCGGAAGCCGGAACAAGCACGACAATGCCGCATCTGCCTGCAGGCGCCATGCTTCTTAATTGGCGACAAAAGTCGAACCGCAGCCATTCGCCGCTCAGTCGGCCAACTATGACAACATCCGGATTCAGTTGCTCGAAAACCCGCAAAGCGGAAGCGCAGTCGCTGGCAGCCTGCACCCTATAGCCCAAATCGCATCCCGACTGGGCATAATGCGAAATATTGTGCGGCGCAGAGTCTACAATGAGAACAACAGTCATCTGCACTCCATACGGAATCCGGAGTCGTGCGATCCAAGTATCAGATCGATATTTACCGCCCCAACATTTCTCTGAATTGAAATATATGGAGCCTCGTATGGAATTTTTATTACAGTTTCATGTTGTTATGATGAACTCGTCTTTCTCGAAAATTCAGATGGACAGATAATCCGGCCAACCAACGTGTCATACAGCTGAAACATCTCCTCCCGATAGGCTTCACATGCCGCCTGGTGATGTTGCGTCACGAGGCGATTCGTACTTGCCTCAGTCACCAAGGGGAAAATCATGCATATTCGTCAAAAGGCGCTGGCGCTGGCCGTCGTTGGACTGGCCTGCGTTCCGACTGTGGCCGCAGCACGCAGTCAGCTTCGCGCGGTAGGTTCGTCGACGGTTTATCCGTTCGCGACAGCTGTTGCCGAGCGCTTGGCTCGCGCCAATCCCAACATGGCTCCCCCGGTCATCGAATCGACGGGCACCGGCGGCGGAATCAAATTATTCTGCGCTGGCATCGGCGAGCAGCATCCCGATATTGCCAATGCCTCTCGGCGCATAAAGGCGTCGGAGATCAAAGGGTGCGCCGCAAACGGCGTGAAGGAGATCACCGAGGTTCAGGTCGGCCTCGACGGAATCGCGCTTTCAACCGCCAAGGCTACCGGTCTCCGCAATCTTTCGGTCCGCGATATCTACATGGCGCTCGCCAAGACTCCGTTCGGCAAGGCCAACGACGCCAAAACATGGAAGGACGTCAACGACAGCCTGCCCGCCCTCGCGATCCGCGTGTTCGGACCGCCGCCGACCTCAGGCACCCGTGACGCCTTTAATGAACTCATCATGACCGCCGGCTGCGAAAGCGATCCCGCAATGGAGGAAATGAAGAAGAGCGACGAGAAGAAGTTCAAGGCCATCTGCACCGGCATTCGCGAGGACGGAGCGTATGTCGAATCGGGCGAAAACGACAACCTGATCGTCCAGAAGCTGGAGAGCAATCCCGGCACACTCGGCCTGTTCGGCTATTCCTATCTCGAGGAGAATGCGGACAAGCTGAAGGGCGTCGCAATCAACGGCATATTGCCGACGTACCAGTCAATCGCCTCGTTCAAATATCCCGGTTCACGGCCTCTCTACATCTATGTGAAAAACGCCCATGTCCGCGCTATTCCGTCGATAAGGGCCTATGTCGCCGAATTCACCAAGGAAACAACCTGGGGTCCTACCGGCTATCTCGTGAAGCGGGGAATGATCGCGGCTCCGACACCGATCCGCAGCAAGGCTGCCGCGATCGCCAAAGCCCTGACACCGCTGAACCCAGCCGCGATCAAGTAAATCCAGAACGAGGAGTGGAAGGCGGCAAGCGTCTGCGCTAGCTCGGGCGGCAACCATAAGGGGAGCCGCAATGATCGAGCTACTTGCAGCGCTTGCCGACCGCGCCGCCGCTGCGCTCAAGGCACGAAAACAGACCATCGCCGTCGCAGATGGCGCTACCGGAGGGCTGGTCTCGGCAGGGCTGCTCACGGTGCCCGGCGCCACCGCCTTCTATCTGGGCGGCGGTGTGATCTATTCGTTCAAGGGCCGCGACATATTGCTCGACCTCGACGCCGCCGAGCTTAAGGGCATGAAATCGGTAACCGAGCCCTATGCGCTGCTTCAGGCGCGCGCGATCCGCGACCGCTTCGGCGCCGACTGGGGTATTGCCGAAAGCGGCTCGGCGGGGCCCACCCACCCCTTTGGCGTTCCGGCGGGCAAAAGCTGCATCGCGGTGGTCGGCCCCGGCGTCTCGGTTGCAAGGTCGATCGACACCGGCAATGAAAACCGCATCGCCAATATGGAGGCGTTCGCGCTCGCGGCGCTGGCGCTGCTCAACGAAGCGATGGACGCATAGGAGAGAAAATATGCGCGAGATTGCCAGCTTGTACGGAGGTCTCGACCTGGGCGAAGCGCCGCGCCTCACCGCCAAGGGCGAGCTCTGGTTCAGCGATGCGTTCGGCGGCGGCATCTATCGGCGCTCGTCGATCGGTGCCGTTCAGAAATATCATAGCGACCTGATGATGGTCGCGGGGCTTGCGCTCAACGATAGCGGCGAAGTGATCGTCGCCAGCCTCGAAGGGCTGCTCGCCCTCACCCCCGGCAGCGGCAAGACCCGCAATCTCGGCCTCATGCTCGATGGCAAGAAACTGGCCGACGTCAACGACATAGAAGCGGACCGGCACGGCAATATCTACGGCGGGGTGATCGACCGGGTCGGCATGGCCAACGGCCTGCCGATCCGCGAATGGGCGGTCGGGAAGCTTTTCCGGGTCGATACCGATGGCGGCTGCACGCTCGTCGGCGAACTGCGCAATCCGAACGGCATGGCGTTCAGCCTCGACGACCGGATCCTCTATGTCGTCGAGAGCGGCCATGGCGTGTGGGCCTATGATGTCGGCCAGGACGGGTCGCTCCGCAACAAGGCTCTGTTCGCACTGATCGACGGCAGCGGCGATAGCGGCGATGGCTGCGATGGCCTCACTGTCGATGCCGAGGGCAATGTGCTGGTCTGCTGCGTCGCCACCAGCGAGATCCGGACCTTCGGCGCCGACGGCACCCTCAAAGCGCGACTGAAGCTGCCGGTCCGTCCCACCAGCCTCGAGTTCGGCGGCGACGACCTGATGGACCTCTATGTCTCGACCGGCGAGCTCCAGGACAAAGGGCGCGGCGAGATATTGCTGTTCCGCACCGACATACCGGGACGCAAATCGCATGACGCGAAGCTGAAAATCGATCGATTCATCGGATAGGAGAGCGCTATGGGCGGTGTGATCAAGGGAAGGACGCTCGAGGAGAAGGTCGAGCAGCTGTGCGAACATCAGGCGATCGAAAGCGTCCTCAACCGCTATTCGCGGGCGTTCGACCGCTGCGATGTCGAGGCCGCAAAGGCGACCTTCTGGCCAGATGCCTGGGACGATCATCCCGGCTTCTGCGGCAATGCCGCGGGGATGTGCGAGCAGTCGGACGAGGTCCATCGACAGAACTGGGATTCGACCCAGCACTATATCGCGAACAACGAGATCGACCTCGACGGCACCACCGCCCATGTCGAAAGCTATTTCTTCCTCGCCGCCCGGCTCAAGGACAGCTTCGAGATGCTGCTGGTCGGTGGGCGCTATCTCCGCCGCGTCGAGAAGCGCGGCGACGAATGGCGGATCGCCGCCTCTGTCTGCGTGCTCGACTGGAGCTCGGACAAGAATGTTCTCGAAAGCCTTATGAAGATTTCCTCGGTCTCGTCGCGCGGGCCCGACGACTGGGTCTATCACCGTCCGCTGCAGGTCACGCGGGGATCGTTCGAAGGGCACGTTCTCCTCGAAGACTAGCGCTGGCTCAATCCATCAAGACCATCCCCGCAACCGAGCCTAGGTTGTGATCACAAGAAAAGGAGAGAGCAGATGGCTTCGTTCAATGTTGGTCCGCTCCCCGGAGATCATGAATTCGGTGCGGTGGTAACCGGGCTCACCGCCGACATGCTCGACGACCCGAAGGTCCGGCAGGACCTGACCGACCTGTGGGTCGACAAGGGCGTGATCGTTTTCCGCGGTGTCGAGGGGCTCGAACTCCAGATCGCCCTGTCCGAGATTTTCGGCGAGCCAGCCGAGCATCCGCTGCTCGTCGGCATCAAAGATCAGCCGCGCACCCACCATGTCATCGCCGACATCAACTACGCCGAGGGCCATGGCGACCTCTACCTGATCAACGGCGAGGAGATTGGCGGCTATCTGCCCTGGCATTTCGACCTCGCCTATGTGAACAAGATCAACCATGGCGGCATCCTGCGCCCGCACGTCCTCCCCAACCGCGGCGGCCAGACCGGCTTCATCGACCAGATCACGACCTATGACTCCCTGCCGCAGCGGCTCAAGGACGAGATCGAGGGTCTTGAAGTGATCTACACCTACCAGACCGACAGTTCGCAGGCGAAGTTCGGCGACCGGCCGGACAAGTGTCTTCACCTCTCGCCCGAGATCGTCCGCGCCGCCTCGCATCCCGTGCTGCAACAGCGCGCCATCCACCCGCTCGTCTACACCCAGGAAGAGACAGGCCGGAAGGTTGTCAACATTTCGCCCTGGCACGCGCAGGGAATCGTCGGCCGCGAGAATGCGGAAGGCGACGCGCTGCTGCGCGAGGTGATCGACTTCAGCATCCGCCCCGAGCGCGCCTATTTCCACACATGGGAAGCCGGCGACATGGTGCTGTGGGACAACTGGCGGATGATGCACTGCGCCTGCGGAGTGCCTTCTGGCGAGCAGCGCCGGATGGGACGGACGACGATCTCGGGCGACTACGGCCTCGGCCGCTGGGAACATGCCGAGGAAGACGAGCTGGTCTGAGGGCGTATCGCCATTCCGGCCATACCGGCCTGCACATGGCGATCTCCGGCGCTTCCGGTGCTCACGTACATTTGAGTACGCTGCGCTCCGGTTCACCGAAAACCAGCATTTTCGGCTCGGGCTGAACGCAAAGTCGACACGCCCTGGCATCAGCCGGCCGTCAGCTTTTCGACCGGCCGAACCCCGCCCTCGAAACGTCCGTAAGGATAGTCACCGACGATCGTCGTGCGGTGGAGGCGACGCGGCATGTGCGCCGGCACGCCCGACGCGCAATGAAGCAGCCGCCAATTGTCCCAGGCGAGCATCTCGCCGGATTGCCAGCGGTGGAAATAGGGCGTGGTGCTGGTCTGACTATGCTCGGCGAGCTCGCTGAGCAGCGCGTCGCTTGCGACGGGATCGAAACCTTCGATCGCCTCGGCATACCAGGGCGAGAGGTTGAGCACGGTCCGGCCATCGTCAGGCTTGGCACAGATCAGGGGATGGATCGCCCGCGGCATGTCCCTTAAACTCGCCATGATCCTTTCGACATAGTCGGAGTCTGTCAGGACGCGCAGCCGCGGGTCGCGGCCGAAGCGCTGCTTCCTCTGGTCGATGTCGATCCGGTAGAGCACCGATAGCCCGGCGATCCGCTGCTTCAGCGTTTCGGGCAGCGCCTCATAGGCAGCCGCGCGATCGATGAAGCCGGTCTCACCGCCGCGCTCGGGCAGGATCACCGGCCGCAATATGCCGCCCCGGCAGGGAACGTCGAGATAGCTGTCGTCATAATGCCAGGGTAGCCAGCCGCCGAGCGGCCCATCCCCCAGATCAACGGTACCGCCGACGCCGGGCTGATAATCGACGTCGAGCAGTTCGGGATAGAACTCGTCATTGTTGACCGCGCTCAGACTGTGCCGCTTGACCGCGCCGAACACGCGGCTGAGGGCGATCTGCATGTCCGGACCCTCGACGTCTCGGAACAGGATCAGCCCCCGGTCGGTCCAGAGTTGCTGCAGTTGAAGGCGGATGACCTCGTCGCCAAGCAGTGCCGGCGTCAGTCCGTCGACGACCGAACCAAAGCCAAGCCCGCCGTCGAGTTCATGGATGCTTATTCCGGCACCCATCCTACCGTTCCCGAGGAAGCCGCCCCAGCGACAGCACAAGCAGCACCGGTACGATCAGCATGACCGGTGTGGTCGCGAGTAGCAGATCATAGCTCTTGACGCTGTCAAAGACGCGGCTGGCGGTGATCGGGCCGAGCGAGTTCGCCAGCGCGTAGATGCTCGTCATCGCGCCATAGAGCCGGCCGAAGCTGGCCGTACCGAACAGCCGGGCCGTGAGATAGGGATAGATGGGCGAGACAGCGCCGACACCCAGCCCGAACAGCAGGACTGAGAGCATCCGCAGCGGCAGCGGCGCAGCATCGAGGCCGAGCATCAAGATTCCCACGCCGGCCATGACGAGCGACAAAGTGCAGACATGACGCGAGTCGAGGCGATCGAGCAGCACGCCGGCGAAAATCTTGCCGAGCACCATTCCGATCCCCATCAGCCCTGCGATCGCGACCGCCTGGTCGCGCGACAACCCGCCGTCCGACAGCACAGGAACGAGATGCACCATCATCGCCTGCAGCAGCAAATAGGTGGTGAACACCGCCGCAACGAGCTTGAGATAGGTCGAGGTCTTCAGTGCTTCCTTGAGCGTGATGCCGGATTCAGACCTGGGCTGGCCAGCCGCCGCTCTCGCCTTTCCGGCGATCCGGTGCGGGATACCGAACCAGCTGACGACCGCGACGAAGCTGCCAAACCCGAGACCCATCGTGACAAAGGCGCCGCGCCAGCCGAAACTTTCCATGAACAGGTTGGCGACGAGCGGCCCGATCGCCGCCGACAGGCCGGTGCCGATCATCGCGATCGAGATCGCAAGTCCGCGGCTCGCGGTGAAGGCATTGGCGACCGCCGAGGTCCAGACGGTCAGCATCACCATCTGGTTGACCGTCGCATAGAGCGCCCAGAGCGCGACCCAGTAGACGGTCGAGTCGGTCGCCGTCGAAAAGAGCGAAAAGGCGAGGCCGGAGCAGATCGGCCCGGCAACCGCCAGCCGGCGCTCGCCATAGCGGTCGATCAGCCAGCCGACCAATGGTCCGAACAGGATCGCGACGAAGGGATAGACGGTGAAGCCCAGCGAGACCTGGGTGCGTGTCCATCCGAACTCTTGCTCGATCGGTGCCATGAACGTGCCGGCCGACATGAAGCCCATCGACAGGATGGCGGTGCCGAACAGGCCTGCGAGTACCACTGGCCAGCCGGCGCGCCATTCATCGCGCGCCACTGCGGCCGGCTGTCCGTCCATTGCCATCCGCTCCCCTCCCCCGTTAACGCGAAGCGCAGCTCTATGCCGCGGCGTCCCAGACGATAGGGACCTTGTCGAGTGCCAGTGTGAGCCCCGTCCGGTAGGTCACCCTCCTGTCCGGATCGATTTGCACCCGCGGCATCCGCTTAAGCCATTCCTCGTAGAACACCCGCAGCTCGAGCCGGGCGAGATGGGACCCGATGCAGCGGTGCGGCCCCGAATTGAAGGTCATGTGTGCCTTGTCCTCGCGGTCGAGGTCGAACCGGGCGGGATCCGGGAAGGCGGTCGGATCGAGATTGCCCGCCGGCAGCATCAGCAGCACCCGCTCGCCCTTACAAATGTCCACGCCGCCGAAATGCATGTCCTTTGCCGCGGTACGCGGCGTGAAGACGATGCCGTAGCGGCGCAGGAACTCCTCAACCGCTTCGGGAATCAACTCGGGATTGGCGCGCAATCGCGCCTGTAGCTCCTGATCGCGCGACAGCAGGCAGACCCCGAAGGACAGCGAGTTGGCGACGGTGTCGAGCCCGGCCGCGAACAGCAGCAGGCAATAGGCCTGGACCTCGTCATAGGTGACCGGTCGCCCGTCGATCTCCGAATGGACCAGCCGGCTGATCAGATCGTCGCGCGGCTCCTTCTCGCGCTCGCGGATCAGCGGCTCCATCATCGCATGGACATGGACATAGCTCGACGCGCGCCGGTCATTGTCGGGCGACAGCATGTCGTAGACCCACTCGCGGAATTCGCGCAGCCGATCGAGCGGCATGCCCATCAGCTTCATGAAGATCATGATCGGCATCGGCTCGGCGATCGCCTCGACGAACTCGGCGCGGCCGTTCGGTCTGATCCCTTCGATCAGCTCGGCGGCGAAGGCCCTGATGTCCTTCTCCATCGCCTTGATGATGTCGGGCGAAAAAGCCCGCATCAGCGGCAACCGGTAGGCTCCGTGGACCGGCGGATCGAGCCCGAGCGGGATCAGCCTGGGCTCCTGATCGGCTGGCATCGGCGGCAAGGTCATCGCCGTGCTCGAGAAGAGCTCGGGCTGCTTCGCCGCCTGGAACAGCAGCTCATGATCGGTGATGAACCAGTGGCCGCCATTATGCGGCGTCCAGAAAATACCCTGCCCGGTTTCCTGGATCAGCCGCCAGAGGCCCTCGTGAAGGCCGTCTTCCTCTTCGAAGCGGTGATCGCGGTAGAGATCGAAATCGACGACGCTCTCCGGCCGGACATGATCGGGCACGGACGGGCGGGTCAGAGCGTTCGGCGCGTTCATGGATGGTCTCCCGGCAGGATGGCCGACCCTATCAGTGCGCCGGAGCAGGGATATTGGCCTGAGCGGCCATCGCGCCGGGGCTGCTCCGGGGGCACGCTGTCATCATCAAAGCGACGGCTCGCCGGGTGCACGGGGTTGAACCCCGAATTTAACAGGGGTTTGCGGGCAGGACCCGACCCCCTGCCCGATGCGAACCCGACCGGGCGATCGGCGCGACGGCCGATCGCGCGACCAATCCGAGGCCCTGCGAGCGAATTTTTTCCGGTTGCATGGGATTGAACGCCGAAAAAATGAATTTTCTCGTCCGAACCCGACGTCAGACAGGTGCGAACGACCGCGGAACACGCCGCCGAGCCGAGGCCGTGATGGCCGCCGTTCGCCGGGTGCAGGGGGTCGTACGCAGGATGTGAGAGGGAGTTTTGTTGATCAAGGTAAGCCATGCTCCCAGCATGGCTTAGGGATTGCCGGGGGCAGTCCCGACCTGGATCAATCAACACTGGGGACCTCCTTTCCGGACAGGAGCGCAGACGCCCGATCCGCCGCAGGCGCGGTAGCGGAAAAGCGACGAAATGACAAGAACAAACTAGGAACATATTCGACAACTACCGGTGATCGCGCTCGGACGACAGGGGCGCAGGATTGCGGTGCCAGTTTATGAAATAGACGTAATTCCCGATTGCAGAATGCCCACATGAAGGCCGAAAGGTTGAGGGGTTATTGCACCTGACACCGTAATCCATGATAGAGAAACGCCGATAACGGCCCCGTCTCCAGCACCACCCGCTCAAGGCCAGGCGCCTGCCGCTCCAGCGTCGCCGCCACCACCGCGGGGTCCGTCGCGCAAACGCCCCGCCACACAACCGCGCCGTCACCATCGACCACGCACACATGCGTGGCCTTGTCTCCGACATCCAAAGCTGCGAAAATCTTCATCGGCCATCCTCCTGCTTGGAGCGCCTACATAGACGACTCCGCACATCCAGGAGGGTGGCTACCTCAATTACGCCACGTCACCGT
>CANJRZ010000018.1 GCA_947476735.1 Sphingomonadaceae bacterium | reverse complement strand
GGCGTCACTCCGGCGGGTGCTCCGACCGGTAGCGCGGACGCGATGGTGCGGCTGGCGCCGCTGTCGAGATCATGTTCGATCAGCGCCTGTGCGCCGGCATCGACGATGTAGAGACGGTGGCCGTGGACGGCGAGGCCCTGCGGATTGCGCAGATCGTCGACCAGAACGTACGTCTTCATTCCGTCGAGCCGGATGACGCGGCCGCTGCCGCTTTCCGAAACCAGAGCCTTCCCGTTCGGGTCGATCGCGATGCCAAGGGGCTTGTCGAGGCCGCCGGCCAGTACCTCGCTTCCACCGCGCGTGATCGATAGCACCCGGCCGGTCCCGAACTCTGCGACGGCAAACACTCCGTTGCCGAGCGCTGCGATGCCGTAGAGCTGATCAAAGCCCTCGGCGATCACCTCGGAGGCCCCCTGCCAGGGTTGATAAAGAGCGACCTGGCCGTTGGTGGTCGTCACCGCGAAGTCGCCGTCGCCGGTCGGTGCCAGGCCCCGGATATTGCCGGGGTAACCCGGGGCGAACAGCGATCCGAGGCGCTGGCGGCCGCCGCCGGCCGGCAGGACGTAGAAGGCGTTGCCGTCGGTGACATAGAGCTGGCCATCGTCTCCAATGGCAAGATCAAGCGGACCGTTCATGCCGCCGGGAAGCAATTCGCTGGTGATGCCGTCGGAATGGATCTCGGTAATCTCTCCGTCGGTCAGGTGTGAGACAAACAGCCGATCGCCGACAAAACAAAGATTGTCGAGGCCGGGCCGGAGCATGGCGAGCCTTCTCCGTTCGCCGGTGCGGGGATCGATGCGCAGTACCTCGCCGCTGCCGGTTTGCGGCGAGACGATGAAACCGCGCGGATCGAACTTCAGCGCGACGGGAACGCCGAGATCACCGGCTACCTTCTCCGCTGCCCCGCCTGCCGGGTCGATCCGCCAGATCTCGTTGGCGCCCATCACCGGGAAATAGAGCTTGCCGTCGGGCCCCGCTTCGAGTGCGTTGGGAAGCGGGATATCCTCGAGCAGCACCCTTGGCGCGCCGCCGTCGAGGCCGAGCTCGATCAGCCGGCCGCCCATGCGGCACTCGTCGACGAACAGTCGGCCCTGATGAAAGGTGATGCCGTTGGCGGCGGGAAGATCGCCGCGCAAAACATGCGTGGCCCCGTCTGCCGAGCGAACCGCGACCCGCCCGTCGAGAACCTCGGTCGCGTAGATGTTGCCGTCGGGTCCGAAGGCGAGGTCATCGGGACCAACGATCTCGCCGCCAAGTGGGCTGATCACCTCAATCGCGCCACTGGCCGGATCGATTGCACTGATCTGGCTGCCGCTCACCTGGGCGACGTAGATGCGGCCGTCGGGGCCGGTGCGAAGGCCGTTGGCGCCGAACAAAGGGCTCGGCGGCGTCAGGCGCTCGAGCGTCCAGCCTTCCGCCAGTGCCGGCTGGGAGGCCGCCTGATATCGTCCGTTCTGAATGGCCATAGCCGCCCCTCTCCATGAGATATGTCCAGATATATATGCGCCACTATGATCTCGCATAGAACAAAATGGGCGTTATTTATCGCCCCGGCGGACATATTTGTCCGGATGAATATGTCCCGTAAAACCGTTGATCGGCCGGGAGGGCGGCGTTATGGCGATCGCTCTTCCCATAACAGGCAGGATGGCGAACCGTGGACGATGCGATGGGCAGTGGATTGGTTGGGGCATGCGCGCCGACGGAAACCGTCGACGATATCGACCTGACGGCACTGCGCGCCAAATATCGACAAGAGCGCGACAAGCGGCTGCGCGATGGTCAGGCGCAGTATATCGTCACCGAAGGCGACTTCGCGAAATATTATGAATCCGATCCGCACATGCCGGTCCTGCCGCGTGATCCGGTGTCGGCCGATGCCGAGGTGGTTGTGCTGGGTGGAGGATTCGCCGGCCTGATCGCGGGGGCGCGACTCAAGCAGGCCGGGGTCGAGGATGTCCGGATTATCGAACTGGGCGGCGATTTCGGCGGCACCTGGTACTGGAACCGCTATCCCGGAATCCAGTGCGACAATGACGCGCTGTGCTACATGCCATTGCTTGAGGAAGTGAATTACATACCGAGCAAGCGCTATGCCGATGGCGCCGAAATCTACGAGCATAGCCAGCGGATTGGCCGGCATTTCGGCCTCTATGACGGTGCGCTGTTCCACACGCTGATCCGCGCGCTGAACTGGGATGAAGATATCCGCCGCTGGCGGATTTCCACCAACCGTGGCGACGACATTCGCGCCCGCTTCGTGATCATGGCATCGGGCCCGTTCAACCGGCCCAAGCTGCCCGGCATTCCGGGCATCGAGCGATTCAAGGGCCATATGTTCCACACCGCGCGCTGGGACTATGACTATACCGGCGGGGACGCGACCGGCGGGCTGCACAAGCTGGCCGACAAGAAGGTTGCAATCATCGGCACCGGGGCGACGGCGATCCAGGCGGTTCCCTATCTCGGCAAGGACGCGCAGCATCTCACCGTCTTCCAGCGTACACCCTCGATCGTCGATGCCCGCAACAACCGGCCGACCGATTATGAATGGGCCAGGACGCTGAAGCCGGGCTGGCAGAAGGAGCGCCAGCATAATTTCCACGACTGGGCGTTTGAGCTGATCCCCGGCCTGGGCCAGCAGGATCAGGTCTGCGATATCTGGACCGAGATCAGCCGCAATCTCGTCGCAGAAGTTGCGGCGATGCCCGAAGCGCCCTCGATCGAGCAGCTTGTCGCGATGCGCGAGCGCGAGGATTACAAGGTGATGGAGCGTCGGCGCCGCCGCATCGAAGACGTTGTCAGGGACAAGGCAGCGGCCGAGGCTCTCAAGCCCTATTACCGCTATCAATGCAAGCGGCCCTGCTCGAACGACGACTATCTTGATACGTTCAACCGGCCGAATGTGACACTCGTCGACGTCTCCGACAGCAAGGGCGTCGAGGCGATCACCGAGCGGGGAATCGTCGCGGGCGGCAGGGAATATGAGGTCGATTGCATCATCCTCGCCAGCGGGTTCGAGATTTCATCCGATCTCAACCGGCGCTTCGGCATCGACGAGATCAGGGGTGTCGACGGCGTCTCGCTCTACGATCATTGGGCCGAAGGGTATCGGACACTGCACGGGATGAGCACGACCGGCTTTCCCAATCAGTTCTTCACCGGCTTCATCCAGGGAGGGGTCGGCGGAAACACCACGCTGATGTTGCAGCAGCAGGTCGAGCATATCGCCTATATCATCGGCGAAGCGGTGAAGCGGGGCGCAACCCGGGTCGAAACAAGCCAGCAAGGCCAGGAGGGCTGGGTGCGGACGATCCGCGAGACCTCGTTCGACATGACCGATTCGCTCCGCGAATGCACCCCCGGCTATCAGAACAATGAGGGTGAGGAGAAAGTGCGCAGCCTTCTCGGCGATCCGTTCGGGCCGGGCTTTTACGTGTTCGACCAGCTGCTTGCCGACTGGCGCGCGAAGGGTGATCTCGACGGGTTGACCCTGTCGAACTGACCCGGCTCGTCAAGCGGTGGTGGCGTCAGATCGCTATTCCGCTGCAATTGGGGAGAGCGATATGACTGAAAGCAGTGCCGTCGAACAGGCCAATGCCAGGCTGGTCGAGGACTTCGTCACGGGCTGGATGGCGCCTGGCTTCGATGTCGCGACGAGCTACGCGCACTATCTCGCGCCCGACTGCGTCCACCGCATGTCGGAGGAGCATGCCCCGCTTACCAGCGCTGCCGATGCGATCAAGGCCATGCAGGATTTCGCTGCTTCGGGCGGTGCTGTGCTGCAGGCCGATATCAGGGAGACCGTTGCGCGCGGCCCGCTGGTGATCAACATCCGCGACGATGTCGTTCGAATCCCGGGGCAGGGCGATGTGCCGTTCAAAATCTGTGCGCTGTTCGTGGTCAAGGACGGCCGGATCGTCGAGTGGAACGAATATTTCATGTGACGAAAATCCTCCCCAGCGAAGCTGGGGAGGGGGACCACCCGCAGGGTGGTGGAGGGGGCTTCCGCCGAAGCGCTTGTGGCGCCACCCCTCCACCGCTGCGCGGTCCTCCTCCCCATCGCTTCGCGATAGGGAGGATCTAAGAGGCCTTAGGCGTTCGCTCCCACATATCCCGTCCCGCGGACCAGCCGTCCCGGCAATGCGCCGGTCGGCTTGCCATGGCGCTGAGTCACCACACCGTTGACAATCGTCGCGTCGAAGCCGTCGACTTTCTGCCACAGCCGGCGGCCGCCGGCGGGAAGGTCATAAACGACCTCGGGCTTGTGCAGCGTCATATGATCATAGTCGATGATGTTGATGTCGGCTTTCTTGCCTTCCGCGATCAGCCCGCGATCGTCCATGCCGATCATCGCGGCGGGCCGGTGCGACATGGCATTGATCGCCCATTCGAGCGACAGCCGCTGCTCGGGCGCCGCCTGCCTGGTCCAGTAGGTGAGGACGAAGCTCGGATAGCCGGCATCGCAGACAAAACCATAATGTGCGCCGCCATCGCCGAGCGCCACCGCGGCATGCGGATGGGTCATCATCTCGCGGACCGGCCCGTCGGTCTTGGTCTCGTAATTGGCCGAGGCGAGGAACAGGATGTTGTGGCCGTCATCCTCAAGCAGCAGGTCATAGGCGAGCGACAACGGGGTCGTCCCCTCGCGCTCAGCGCGGGCGCCCAGCAGATCGTCGGGGTTCGGGAAATAGGTTGGCGGCGTCCCGAGCTCGGACATCTTGTGCACGCTCTGGGTGGCGATGTTGTACAGCGCCTGCGGATGCTGGATCGGCTCCTCCGCGAGGATTTTCGCCTTGAACGCCGGGTCGCGCATGATCTGCACCCGCTCGGCGAGCGGTTTGTCAGCGATTTCGATATAGCTCGGCCGGGTCGTGATCGGGTTCAGGGTAAGCTCAAGGCCCATGTAGAAGCCGACCGTGCGGGGGGCCACCTGGGCGTTGACCTCAAGGCCTTTGGCCTGCATCGCATCGATCCCGGCGACATAATCGCGCCACACCTGGGGGTGGTAGGGGATCTCCATCAGGGTAAAGGAGACGGGCCGCTCGGACACCTCGGCGATGCGCTCGATCAGACCAAGGTCGCCGCTTGAATCCGCGGGATGCTCGGGAACGAGCTGGAAGACGCCGCCTTTGGCATCCTTGAGGCCCGCGGCGAGCTGCACCACTTCCTCGTCGGCGCAGTAGATGCTGGGCGCCAGGTCGCCGGTCTTCGCACGGTGCGCCCAGCTGCGTGAGGTGGTGACGCCGATCGCACCCGCCTCGATCGCTGTCTTGACGATCGCGCGCATCTCACGGCGATCCTCCTCGGTCGAATCCTCGCGCTTCACCCCGCGCTCGCCCATCACGTAGACGCGGATCGGCGAGTGCGGGACCTGCATGCCGATGTCGATATCATACTGCCGGTTCGCCAGCGTTTCGAGATATTCGGGGAAGGTCTCCCAGTTCCACGGAATGCCGGTGGTCATGACGATCTCGGGGATATCCTCGACCCCCTCCATCACCGAGATCAGCGCTCCGCGATCCTCGGGCCGGCAGGGCGCGAAGCCGACGCCGCAATTGCCGCCGATGACGGTGGTGACGCCATGGTTGCTCGACGGGAGCAGCCGGGTCTCCCAGGTGACCTGGCCATCATAATGGGTGTGGACATCGACGAAGCCCGGCGTGACGATCCGGCCGGTCGCGTCAATCTCCTGGGCGCCCTTGCCGTCAATCGTGCCGACCCTGACGATCGTGCCGTCCTTCACCGCGACATCGGCCTTGAAACGGTCAGCACCGCTGCCGTCGACGACCGTGCCGCCGCGGATAACCAGATCATAGTCGGACATGGGGCTTCCCTCTCGAATCAAGCCGCTCTTGCCGGTCTGATACCGCAAATGGAAGCGGGCGGCTTGATCTATCGATCCTCCGCCCGCTGGGCCATCAGCTCCTATATTCGTCCGGAATGTCGAAGCGGAACACCTTGGCGGCGTTCATCCCGAGCAGCTTGACGCGGCTCTCTTCCTTCAGATGCGAACCGAAGGACCGCTCGATCGCCTCCGCCGAATAGGGCCAGGTGCCCTCATGATGAGGGAAGTCGTTTGCCCACATGAGATTATCGACCAGGCCATATTGTTCGACGAAGTCCATGGCGACCTTGTCTTCGCCAAAGGAGGCGTAGCAATTCGAGCGGAAATAGTCGGACGGCAGGTTCTGCAGCTTCGGCCGCACCCAGAAATGATGCTTGTGATAGCATTCATCCATCTTCTGGAGGACCCAGGGTATCCAGGCGGCATCCGCCTCGATCGCGGCGACTCGCAGCTTGGGGAAGCGCTCGAACACGCCCGACGAACACATCGAGACGATCGGTTCGATGGTCGGTGCGAAGCTGTGCACGACCTGATTGATGATCGCGCCGCCATTGCCGCGCGCGGCGCGCGGGTCGCGACCGGTTGAAACATGGTAGCAGATTGCGAGGTCTGCATCCTGGATCGCCGCCCAGAGCGGATCGAACACCGGCAGATTATAGTTGATGTGGCTGACGTCGTGCGCCCCCCAGATCGGCTTGCACGGCAGGATGAGCGTCCGATAGCCCATCTTGGCGACTCTTTGGACCTCGGCTACCGCCAGATCGACCTCGCCGGTCGCCAGTGCCGCCGCCGGGTTGCACTTGTCCTTGAATGGTTCGCACGTCTCCCAGGCCCAGTCGTTCCAGGCCTGGCACTGGGCGTTGACGAACTGGGCGTCGGTCGAACTCCACATCAGCAGCACCGGGCCGTTGGGGAAGATCACCTCGGCATCGACGCCGTCGAGGGCCTGATCCTGGATGCGCTTGAGGCCGACCGGATCGCCGATCCCCTCCATGATCATGCGATGGTCGCCGCCCGCCTTGGAGCGGGCGAGATCGTCACCCGAGAAATCCGACGCGATCAGCCGTTCGGGCCGCATGCCCTCCATGATGACATAGCGCTGCCCGTCGTCTCGCGTCTCGATCCGCGCCAGCCGCGGATGCCATTTCTTGTCGAGCCGGTCGCGGAACAGGGTCATCGGTGGCATCAGGTGGGCATCGACCGAGACCATGTAATATTTGTTGGGGCCGGGACGGATGCCTTTCGCCCAGCCTTCGACGCCAGACGACGCGGCCCGCCACTGATTTTCCTCGTTCGGCTCGATGCGATCCATCAAACCCATGGGAACTGACCTCCATCTTTCGGCGCGATCGCCATAGAAGGCGCCGGAATCATGCCGCCTATGTGATGGTAGCCTGCTTTCGTTGCGAGGATAAAGCGTGGAACAATTGCTGGCATCCGATCAAACTGCCAGTCTTCCCCGACGAACTGAATATGCGCAATGATCCCTCGGAGCAGGCGCGATCGAACGACAATGACCAGGAGGGAGCAGGAGATCATGGCAGATACAAACCGGCAGGAACCGCGGATCAAACCACTGCCCCAGTCCGCTTGGACGCCTGCAGTGCGGCAATATTTCGTGAACAGCGAAGGCGCGGGTTGCGTCAACGGCGAGCCGAAGCTCAATGTGCCGCTCACCCTGGCGAACCACCCCGACCTCGCCAATGCGTTCCAGCCTTTCGGCAGCCATTTGCTGCTGCGGTCTTCTCTGCCCAAGCGGACCTATGAGCTGGTCACCCTGCGCACGGCTCATCTCTGCAACTCGCATTATGAATGGGCGAAGCACGAACCCGCCGGCCGCGCCGCGGGACTGTCCGACGAGCAGATCGAGGGCATCCGCCAGGGGCCCGATGCCGAGGTGTGGACCGACCCGCTCGATCGTGCGCTGTTGCGCGTCACCGATCAGCTCAAGCGCGACACCGATATCGACGACGCGCATTGGGCGGTCCTGACCGCCAGCTTCAGCACCGAGCAGATCATGGACCTGGTGATGACGATCGGAATGTATGCGATGCTGGCGATGGTGCTGAACGCAGGCCGGGTCCAGCTTGAGGAAGGGCCCTTTTTCAGTCCGGCGTGAAGCGGCTCAGGACAAGCTCGCGATGCTCGCTCGCGAGCTTGTCGCCGAGAATGCTGCAATAGCCGCTGTTGAGCTTCTCGCGCAGGGTTTCGAGGGCGAAGGGCCGATCCGCCCATTCCAGCCACATCGAGGTCGAGAACAGGACCAATATCTCCGCCAGAGCGACGGCATCGACGCTGTTGTTCAGGATACCGGACTTCTGCTGCTGGCGGAGCAGCTTGATCATGCCGCGCAGCTGCCGATCGCGGAACCGGTAGTAGATCACACGCGCCGGGCTGAAGAAGATCAGGTTACACTGGCGGGTGAATTCGGGCCGGATCGCCTGCACGTCGACCCACATGTTGGTGATCGCCGGCAACGCCAACGGGTTTTCGAGCGCCGGGCTCGCCATGCGGCCCACGAAAATGCTGTACTCGGTGATTGCCTCGGCGATCGCCTGGTTGCGCGGGCCGACGAGGTTATAGACCGTCTGGATCGCATAGCCGGAGCCGTCGGCGATGCCGCGCACGGTAAGTTCCGCACATCCGACCTCGGTGAGCAGCCGCCGGATCGTCGCGAGGATCTCGGAGCGGCGGACGCGCTGGCTGCGCCGCGCGCCACCAACCAGCGTGCCCGGCTTTCCCGCGCCTGGCGCGATCGGCCGATACGGGTCAAACAGCTCCCTCATCTCTTCGGAGAGACCGCCGTCGGTTTTGATATCCAGCGGATTCGTCATCCGTGTATCGACCTCCACCCTCATCCTGCTTCCCATATCGTTGCTGCGCCCGGCCTTGTCCATCGATAGCCGGGCAGTCGCGCCAAACAGCAGGACAGGGGGCGGCAAAATGGGCTGGCCCGCTGCGGGCCACATGCTAAGCCACTGGCAGGAGGGGCAGCAATCCGATGAGCCATTTCGACATGGACCGCTATGCGGCCGAACTGTTTCGCGACTGGGCCGGAGCGGGCGAGGATATCGACGCCTTCATGGACTGGTTTACCGACGACGTCCGCGTCGAGCTGATGGTCCGCGAAGGGATGATGCAGGGCGTGCCGACGCATTATGACAAGGCGGCATGGCGCGCCCAGGCGATCGCCGAATCCCAGGTCAGCAAGCTCGTCATGGAAATCACCCATGTGGTGGGCAATGAAACCGGAATCGTGATCGAGGCGACCGGCCGGCTCGACATTGCCGGCCACCCCTATGAGAACAGATATTGTTTCGTCGCCCAGCTGCGCGGCGGCAAGATCAGCGCTTTCCGCATGTATCTCGATACGCTGTATGCGGCGCAGGCGGTGCAGTGGCTGGTCGATGCCCATCAGACGATCCCAGGAGAGGCGGCGCATTGAACGGGCTGTTGCGGGCCGCCGTTGCGCTGTTGACCTGCGGCGCGCTCCTTTTCGCCGGAGCGCTGCAGGCCGGGGCTGACGAGGCACGGCTGGCGAGCGGCGAGTGGCCGGTCCATGGCGGGACCACGCTTGAGCAGCGCTTCTCGCCGCTTGACCAGATCAACGAAGCCAATGTCGCGAAGCTCGGCATTGCCTGGAGCGCGCGGTTCGACACGGCGCGCGGGCAGGAGGCGACGCCGATCATGGTCGACGGCGTGCTTTTCGTGAGCACTGCCTGGTCGAAGCTCTATGCCTATGACGCCGCCAGCGGGCGCGAATTGTGGCGCCACGATCCCCAGGTGCCAGGGCGCTTCGGCTATTCGGCCTGTTGCGACGTGGTCAATCGCGGAGTCGCGGTCGCTGATGGCCGCGTTTTCCTCGGCACGATCGACGGCCGGCTGCAGGCGCTCGACACGAAGAAAGGGAAACTTCTCTGGTCGGTCCAGACCACTGATCAATCTAAGCCTTACACTATCACCGGCGCTCCCCGTGTGTTCGACGGGAAGGTCGTGATCGGCAATAGCGGTGCCGATCTCGGTGTGCGCGGCTATGTCACGGCCTATGATCAGGCGACCGGGCGGGAGCTCTGGCGTTTCTACACCGTCCCCGGCGATCCGGCCGGTCCGGCCGACAACGCCGCCTCGGATTCGGTCCTCAAGGACAAGGCGCTGCCGAGCTGGGCCGGCCAATGGTATCAATATGGCGGCGGCGGCACGGTGTGGGACGCGATCGTCTACGATCCCGAATTCCATGCGCTCTATATCGGCGTCGGCAATGGCAGCCCGTGGAACCGGCATGTCCGCTCGGATGGCAAGGGCGACAATCTGTTCCTTTCGTCGATCGTCGCGCTCGATCCGGATACCGGCGCCTATAAATGGCATTACCAGGTCAATCCCGGCGAAAGCTGGGATTATACCGCGACCCAGCCGATCATGCTCGCGACGCTGAAGATCGACGGGCGCGATCGCAAGGTACTGATGCAGGCGCCGAAGAACGGCTTTTTCTATGTCATCGACCGGGAGACCGGAAAGCTGATCTCGGCGAAGAATTTCGTGCCGGTGAACTGGGCGACTGGGATCGATCTTCAGACCGGGCGGCCGAACGAGGTGCGCAATGTCCGCTACGACGAGGGGCCGTTCACGATCCTGCCGGGGCCGGTAGGCGGTCATGGCTGGCAGCCGATGGCCTACAGCCCGCAGACCGGGCTGGTCTATGTTCCGGCGATCCACAGCAGCTTCACCTTCGCCGACGATAAGGGGTTCCGTTACCGCCCCGGCGCCTGGAACATGGGTACCGCCGCGGTCGGGCCGCCCGACAATGCCTCCGCCATCAACGGTGTGATGCCCGTCGACGCCCGACCCGAGAACAGCGCCGAACTGATCGCATGGGATCCGGTGGCGCAGAAGCCGCGCTGGAGTGTCCCTTACCCGACCTTCCCGGTCGGCGGGATTCTCGCGACCGCGGGCGAACTGATTTTCCACGGTACCGAGCGGGGGGAGTTCAAAGCAATCAGGGCAACCGACGGCCGGGAGCTCTGGTCGATCAAGGCCGGCACCAGCGTATCAGCCGGGCCGATCAGCTATGCGATCGGCGGCGTCCAATATGTGGCGGTCGCTGCCGGCAGCGGCGGCAATGGCGCGCTCTTTTCGCGCGACGGTTTCGAGCAAAGGACGATGCGCTCGGGCCGCATCCTGGTGTTCAAGCTCGGCGGCACCGGCAGCCTTCCGCCCGACGACAGCGCACCGCTCTTGGCGCCGCGCCCTTCAAACGAGCGTTTCACCGCGGCGCAGGTCGATCATGGCCGCGCGGTCTATATGGCGAACTGCGTTTTCTGCCACTCGGGCTATGTACTGCCCGATCTCCGCCGTTCTGCCGCGCTTTCCGATGGCGCGGCGTGGCGCGCGATCGTCATCGACGGTGCGCTCGAAGCCAATGGCATGGCAAGCTTTCGAACCCGGCTGACACCGGAGGACGCCAACGCGATCCGCGCCTATGTCAACGGCGAGGCGAAGCTGATGGCGGCGTCGACCATGGCGAAGTGAATCGTGTGACGATGGCGCAATCCGTTCCAATCGGCTGCGGACATGGCGTTGCTCGACCCGGCAGCGGCGACTAGGCGAAGGGTGAACGGCAAGGGAGGGGTCCGGATGGGGTCGGAAGGCGAGTTCCGCAGGACGCATGAGCGGCCGCAGGCTGTTTCGCTGCTGCGGCGCATCGGTGCTTATGTGGCACCCGTCAGAGAGACCTATCTCGATGCGCTCAATCGGTTCGCCGCCGAGAAGCCCGACGCCATCTTCCTCGATTACGAAGGCAAGATGGTCACCTTTGAGGAAATTGACCGGCAATCGAACCGCCTCGCCCATGGCCTTGCCGCGCTGGGCATTGCGAAGGGTGATCGTGTGATCACCCTGATCGACAATAGCGACGACCTCGTCACCATCTTCTTCGCAATCAACAAACTTGGCGCGATCTGGGTGCCGATCAACACCGCCTATCGCGGGCCATTCCTGCGCCACCAGGCGTTCGATGCCGATGCGGCGGTGGCGATCTGCGAGACGCATTATGTGCAGCAACTGTTGGATGTCGCCGATGATCTGCCCGCGCTGACCGACATTTTCGTGCGTGGCGCCTGTGATGAACGTACAGGTAAGCCGATGCTTTCGAGCCTGGAGCGGCTGCGCGCCGCGAACGCTGCCGCGCCCGACATCCACATCGCTCCCGAGGATCTCAGCGCATTGATCTACACATCGGGCACCACCGGCCCGTCCAAGGGCTGCATGGTCAGCCATAGCTATTTGTGCAGCATCGGGCGGCAGCGCAACCGCTGCATCGTGCCGGAATCCTCTGACATTACCTGGTCCTGCCTGCCGCTGTCGCACATCGCCGCACTCGGCTCGCTGCTCATCTCGAATCTGCTGGCCGGTGCGCGTATCGCCATCGCCACCCAATTCTCGGTTAGCGGGTTCTGGCCGGAGATCGAGCGGTCGGGGGCGACCCATGCCCAATTGATGGCTTCGATGTTTCCGCTGCTCGCCCATGCGCCCGACAATGAGACGATGATCCGCTGTCGCGGGCAGCTCAGATCGGTCACCGGGGTGCCCCTGTCCGAACCCGATCGCAAGATCTGGAACGAGCGGTTCGGCGTCGAATATATGATGACCTTCGCCTATGGCCAGACCGAGGCGGTGATGGTGACGATGCGTCCCCAGGGTTCGCCGCAGCCGCCGCTGACATCGATGGGGCCGGCGACCGAGGAATTCGAGATCATGGTCGCCGATGACGAGAATCGGCCGGTCCCGATCGGCGAAACCGGGGAATTGTGCGTCCGCCCGACACGGCCGGGCTGCATGTTCTCGGGCTATTGGCGTCGGCCCGAAGACTCGCTCAAGGCGATGCGCGATCTGTGGTGGCACACCGGCGATTTCGTTCGCATGGACGAGGATGGCTACCTCTTTTTCGTCGACCGCAAGAAGGACTATCTCCGCTCGCGCGGCGAGAATATCTCGAGTTTCGAGGTCGAGAGCGCGCTGATGACCCATCCCGCCATCGCTGAAGCCGCCTGCTTCGCGATTTCGGCTGGGCAGGGTCTCGAGGAGCATGTCAAGGCGGCGATCGTGCCGGTTGACGGCGCGGGGGTCAGCGCACGTGCTCTGTTCGAATGGGCGCGCGACAATCTCCCCTATTTCGCGGTGCCGCGCTATATCGAACTGATGCCGGTGCTCCCCAAGACACCGACCGGACGGGTCCAGAAGCATGAACTTCGAACGCTGGGCGTGACGGCGGCGACCTGGGATTCGGTGGCCGAGAATCTTGAGATCAGGCGGCCGAAGCGGAAGTGAGCCTTCATATCCTCGCTTTCGCGCAACGGCTTGTGTCCGCGGATCAAGCGGCATTTCGTGTGGCGGCATAGCATGGCAATATAAGGGAGTTGGGAGAGCGGAATGGCGACGGACGTTCGAAGCGCGGCCGGGAGTGACGTCAGTGTCGAGCGCGAGGCGCTCGCGTGGATGGATGATCCCTATGCGCATTTCGGTTCGTCTGTCACCGCGATGCAGTCGCTCGACCGCGACCATGTCGAGGCGGTCCAGCTGGCCGGGCTCAACATGCGGCTCGCCGACCGGCGCGAGAAGATCAGGACGCTCGGCAAGCTCGCCGACGCGCAGGGAATCGGAACCCTCGCCTCGATCGACGATGTCGCGCCGCTGATGTTCCGCCACGACATTTACAAGAGCTACCCGGTGTCGCTGCTCGCCAAGCAGCGTTTTGACCAGCTCAGCACCTGGCTGAGCCGGCTCACACCCTATGACTGCTCGCAGCTTGATGTCTCGCATTGCCAGTCGATCGACGAATGGCTGACCGTCATCCAGGCCGAAACGCCGCTCGATGTCGCGACTTCGTCGGGCAGCAGCGGCACCTGCTCCTTCTTCCCCAAATCGAAGAAGGATTATCTGTTCTTCGCGAAGAGCATTAGGCCGCAGCTTCTCCAGACCTTCGGCGAGGCGGCGAGCGACGCCGACCTCCACGACAAGATCCATGTGCTGACCCCGCTTCATCGCGACGGCCATGCCGCCTCGGGCCGCACCGGCCAATATCTCAAACAGGCCTTCGCGTTCGGAGATGACGCCTATTTCCACCCCTGCTTCGACCACAAAGTGAGCGCCGACCTGCAATGGCTCGCCGCCCGAGTTCGCGCGGCGGCGGCCAAGGGCGACGCGACCAGGGTCGACGTGCCGCCCGCGCTGCTTGCGCGCCGCGCCGAATGGGAGGCCGAGCAGAAGGACATGCCGGCCCAGCAGACCGAATTCCTGCTGCGCAAGACGCGGGAGCTGGCGGGTCAGCGCGTGCTATCGATGGGCATGACGATCATGCTGCATTCGGTCGCGAAGCGCGGCCTTGCCGATGGATTGCGCAGCGCCTTTGGGGCGGGATCGCAGGTGATGGGCGGGGGCGGGGCCAAAGGCGTGGTCCTGCCCCCCGATCACAAGCAGGTGATCTGCGATTTCTTCGGGGCCGAGCGGATGCGGGTCGCCTATGGCATGACCGAGCTCAACACCATGCTGCTCAATTGCGAGCATGACCGCTACCATCTCCTCCCCTGGGTCATCCCCTATCTGCTCGACCTCGAGACCGGTCAGCCGCTGCCTCGCAAGGGCCGGCAGCAGGGCCGCGCCGCGTTCTTCGATCTCTCCCAGGACGGGACCTGGGGCGGCGTCGTCTCGGGCGATCTGGCGACGATCGACTGGGATACGCCGTGCGCGTGCGGGCGCGTGCCGGTCGCGGTCGAGATAGACATCCAGCGGCTGAGCGAGTTGCAGGGTGGCGACGACAAGATCACATGCGCGGCCCAGCCCGCTGCGCATGCCGAGGCGATGGATTTCCTCACCGGAACGGGCGGCTGACAGGAGAGCGGCGATGAGCATTCAACCCATCAGCTATGCGGTTATCCGTGGCAAGGTCATTGACACCGATCTGATCGAGTTTGGCGGCCGGGGCGGCGACATCACCTTCCTGGCACCCGATCCGCACACGCTGGTCGACCAGCTGCCGCTCGGCAGTTCCACCCGCATGCAGGATCTCTACGAGCTCAGCTTCGAGCAGATCCTCGACTATCTTGAAGAACTCGGTCAGCGGCTCGACATCAACAGCAACGAGCATATGCGCGCGGCGCGCGAGCTCAGCTACGCGACCGCGCCGACCACCAAGCCGATCCTCGATGCCTATTATGCCAGCATGCCGGTGATGTTCGACCGCGAGCGGATACGCGGCTCGACTGATTTTACCATCGGCATCCCCTATCTGGAGGGCTGGGTGGAGCAGCCGATCAACGGCTCGAACGTCTCGATCCGCGCCTATGGCTCGCGCGCGCTGCACATCGTCGCGGGCAATGGCCCGGTGGTCGGCGCGCTCTCGATCCTGCGCGGCGCGGTCACCCGCAGCGACACGATGATCAAGGTGCCGTCGAACGACCCCTTCACGACCGGCGCGATCGCGCGGACGATGTGCGATTTCGCGCCCGATCACCCGATCACCAGACATGTCTCGGTCGCCTATTGGCGCGGCGGCGACGAAGCGTTCGAGGCCCGGCTCTACCAGCCGCACAATATCGAAAAGATTATTGCCTGGGGCGGCTTCGCCTCGGTCAAGCATGTCACCAAATATATTCAGCCCGGGCTCGAGCTGATCTCGCTCGATCCGAAGCGCAGCGCCAGCATCGTCGGCGCCGAGGGTGTCGAGAACGATGCCATGTTGCAGGAGGCGGCGGTCCGCATCGCCACCGACGTCGGCACCGGCAACCAGACCGCCTGCTCGAGCTGCCGGATCGTCTATGTGATGTGCGGCACCGACGACGACGGCATCGAGAAGCTGAAGCGACTCGGACAGCTCACCTATGACGCGATCCTCGCTTTGCCGTCCGATCTCAGCACTATGCCAAAACGTTATGATCCCGAGCTGAAGTCGAACGTCGACGCGCTGCGCCTCAATGATGACTGGTACACGGTGATCGGTGGCGAGAACGGCGAAGGCGCGGTGATCGTCTCGCACACCTCGGACCTGGTGGACTTCTTTGAATATCTCAATGACCGGACGGTGAACCTCGTTCCCGTCGACACGATCGATGAGGTGCTCGATGCGGTCGATGCCTATACCCAGACAGTCGGCGTTTTTCCGGACAACCTGGCCGATGAGCTGCGCCACCAGGTGGCGCTCGCGGGCGGGCAGCGGCTGGTGTCGCTCGGCTATGCGTTCAACGGGCCGGGCCTGGTCGGGCCGCAGGACGGCATCGAGCCGATGCGCCGCATGGTCAAATGGATCGTCAGCGAACGACCGCAGGCCCACGTCAAACCGCTGTGGGAGCTCGCCGAGGGCGAATCGGCACTGGTTGCCTGAACGCCATGGCGGAAAGTGATCATGATGAACGTCGTCGTGCGATCGCCCAGGTCGCGATCGGGCTGATTGCGCGCGAAGGGCTGGAAGCGGCGACGGTGCGCCGGATCGCCGCCGAGGTTGGCTTCAGCACCACGATCGTCACGCATTATTTTGCCGACAAGCAGGAACTCCTGCTCTGGGCCTACCGGGCCTTTGACGAATGGGCGCGCGAACGGTTCGAGCGGGCGATGGCGCACCAGCCGGTCGACCTCGTCGGTTATCTGATGTCGATGTGTGCGGTCGACGAGGTCGACAAGGCGAACTGGCGGCCTTTGCTCGGAATCTGGGACCGGGCGTTACGCGACCCCGCCTTCGCGGCCGAGCTGCATGGCTGGATCGACACGACGATCGCCCGTATCGCGGCGATCGTGCGGATGCGCCATCCTCAGTGTGCCGATCCCATCACCATTGCCAGGCGGCTGCTGGCGATGGTCCAGGGGATCTCGCTCCAGCTGCTGTTCGATGGTGAAAGCTGGACCAATGAGGCGGTGCGGGGGGCTATTGCCAGCGAAGTCGAGCTGCTGGTGTCAGCCAGATAGGCGGCTGATAGTGTGTCCCCGTTTGTAACAGGGGTTTTATCGTTGAGAATGTCGGCCCGCATATCTAGCCTCGGCTGGAGAAGGCAGAGAGGATGGCGAACCGGACATGATCAAGGTGACCTTCATCGAACCCGACGGCAATGTGCGGACGCTCGAAGGGCCTGACAATGGCCAGTCGGTGATGGAGTTGGCGCGTGCCAACGGGATCGCGGGGATCACCGCAGACTGCGGCGGCGCCTGTGCCTGCGCCACCTGTCATTGCTACCTTTCCGATGAGTGGCGCGAGCTGGTAGGCCCCCCCGACGATGTGGAGGAGATGACGCTCGACATGGCTCCGAATCTGCGCCCCGAGAGCCGGCTGACCTGTCAGATCCAGCTTCGGCCCGAACTGGACGGTTTGCGCCTCACAGTGGCACCGAACTAAGAATAATATTCTAAGGAGAGAGAACATGGCCCAGGGTGTGATGCTGGTCTGGTCGAACCCGGAAAGCCCCGACAAGGAAGCTGCCTACAACGCCTGGTACAATGACATCCACATTCCCGAGCTCACCGAAAACGGGCTGTGCCGGCGGGTAACGCGCCACAAGATCTCGGATACCCAGCTGCCGGGCGCGGGCGCTTCGCCGCACCGTTATCTGGCAATCTATGAGTTCGATGATCTTGCGTCGGGTGTCGCCGGCCTGGGCCAGCGCTCGACACCGTCCACCCCAGGGCCGATCGGGGAAACCAGGATAGCCCTGTTTGAGGGCGTCTTCGATTTCGCTCGAGCCTGACGGAGCACAATGAGCCGCTATCCCCTCATCGAGCGGCCGCTCGACATCAATGGCTGTATTCTGCGCAACCGGATCGTCCGTGCCGCGCACGGTACGCTGCTGGCTTTCCCCAACGGCTTCGTGGTCGGCGACGATCTGATCGCCTATCATGTCGAGCGAGCCCGCAACGGGGTCGCTCTGTCGATCCTCGAGACTGCCAACGTCCACCCGAGCAGCTTCGGCGCGATCCAGGCCTTTCTGCCCGGCAATGACGAAGGCTGGCACAAGCTTGCCACCGCCTGCAACGCCGAGGGAATGAAGGTTTTCCAGCAGCTCTATCATGGCGGTTCGACACGCGGCGCGACCGGCGACGGCAAGGGCGCATGGTCGGCCTCGGGCGGGCCTGTGCCATGGCACAGCGACCCTGCCATCCCGATGTCGAAGGACATGATCGACACTGCGATCGCCGCCTATGTCGATGTCGCCCGGCGCTGCAAGGCGGCAGGGATCAACGGCGTCGAGCTCCACGCCGCCCATGGCTATCTGGTCCATGAATTCCTGTCGCCGCTCAGCAACCGCCGGACCGACGATTATGGCGGGAGTCCGGAAAACCGGATGCGGTTCCTGGTCGAGATTCTGCGTGGATTTCGAGACGCGCTTGGCCCGGACTATCCGGTCGGCGTGCGCCTTTCCGCCTCCGAACTGGCGCCCGGCGGTCTTGAGCCGCCGGATATCGTCCGGATCGTCGAGCGGCTGCAGGACGACAAGCTGATCGACTTTCTCGACGTCTCGCTCGCCACCTATGCCTCGCCCGACATGCAGGTTGCCGCGATGCACGAGCCGGTCGGCTATGAGCGCCCCTGGGCCGATCCTGTGGCGCGCGCCGCCAGGGTGCCGACCTTCATCAACGGCCGCTTCAATACATTGCGCGAAGCCGAGGACATGCTTGCCACCGGCATCTGCGACATGGTTTCGATCGTGCGCGGACTGATCGCCGATCCGCAGCTCATTCCCAAGAGCCTGGCTGGCCGCGAGGATGAGGTTCGTCCCTGCATCGGCTGCAATCAGCAATGCATCGGCGGGGTCAATGTCTTCCCGCCGCGCATGACCTGCGTCGTCAATGTCAATGCCGGGCTGGAGCTCACGGCCCAGCCGATCGGCACCAGTGCGATGCCAGGCAAGCTGCTCGTTGTCGGGGGCGGGCCATCGGGGCTCGAAGCGGCACGCACCGCCGCCTTGCGCGGCCACAAGGTCGTGCTGCACGAGGCGGGCGATGCGCTCGGCGGCAATATGCGCTTCGCCCGACGGGCGCCCTGTCGCGCGGATATCGGCAAGATCATCGACTATCAAATCCGTGAACTCGAAAATCACGGAGTCGAGATTGTCCTCAACTCACCGCTCGACGCGGCGGGAATTGCAGCGATCGGCGCCGACCATGTCATCCTCGCGACCGGTATGGAGCCGCGGCGCGACGGTTTGCAGCGTTTCTTCCAGCTACCGGTGCAGGGCGCGCATCTCCCCCATGTCCGCTCGATGGTCGAAGTGCTGGCGGGCGCGGGCGACGATGCGACCCATGCGGTGGTGTTCGACGATCTCGGTACCTATCCGGCTGTGGCCGTAGCCGAATATCTGCTCGCCCGCGGCAAGAAGGTAACCTTCGCGAGCAGCCTGCAGGCCGTCGCCGAGCGGCTGGCGGCGGCATTCAACCAGCGCCCGCATGTCGCGCGGCTGTCTGGCTATGACAGTTTCGAGTTTTTCCCCAACCAGTCGGTCGTGGAAATTCGGGAGGGTTCAGCTCGTCTGCGCCAGATCGGCACCGAGATCGAGCGGACGATCCCCGCCGATCTCGTCTGCTTCTGCAGTGTCGGCGAGCCACGCGACGGGCTTCAAGCCGAGCTGGGCAAGGCGGGGATCGCGAGCACGTTGACGGGGGATGCCTCGGGCCGCTTCGATCTCGGTCATGCGATCCGGAGCGGGCACGAAGCGGCGATGGCGATCTGAGCCCACTTCTTCCCCTCTCCCGCCTGCGGGAGACGGGGAAGTAGAAGTTGGAGGGATCAAGCCTCCCAGTTCAGCCACTTCCTCGCCGTGCCGCCGAGGATGCTTGCCTTCTCCGCATCGCTCAGCTGCGGATCGTTCCTGACCCAGAACATCAGTTCGGCCCAGCTTTCGCCGGTCTGGTTGGCCGTGATATCGCTGGCCCACATCACCCGCTCCGATCCGAATGCGCCGACCATCCTGTGGAAATAGGGCCGCAAATCCTCGCTCGGATAAGAGGAGGTGTTGAACATCGTCGGCGCATGCGCCCATTTTACCGCTACGTTCGGATGGTCGGCGATGCGCAGCACCTTGTCGAGCGCTGCGTCGGTGGGCTCGCTGGCCACCTTCGTCCAGTAATCCATGCTGTCGGGCCGTCCTTCGATCGTAGCGAACGGGCCGACCAGCGCTTTGCCGGGCGGCATGCCGGTGTGGCAGATGATCACGTTCACGCTCGGAAACTTCTTCAGATAGGGCGCCAGCAGGTCGGTGTTGCCGGAGATCTGGACGAAAATCGGAAGACCGCACTCGGCGGCACCCGCGAACACGTCCTCATAGTCGCCATGGGCGAAGGAGGCGGTTTCGGCGCGGTTCATGCCTGGTGAGATGCGCAAGGCACGGCAATAGGTCGCGTCGCGCTGCAGCCGGATGATGCTGCGCAGCTCAGGATCGAAGGTTTCGACCCGCAGCAGGTAGGAGAAACGCCCCGGATGAGTCCAGGCGGCAAGCTCGGCGGTTGGGGCCGACGGGCGAAACACCTTGTCGTTGATCCGGTAGGCGGGGTGGCCGGGCGTGCCGATCCAATATTCGTCGTGCAGCACCGAGCGGATGCCGAGCGCGTCCATCGCCGCAATCATCTCGGAGATTCCGCCGGGGCCGATATGGACCTGGCTGTCGACGATATCCATTGGCCTCTCCCGTTCTGTGTGCGGCATCACCTGATCACAGGCAGTAGGGCGGAATCAACGGAGATTCCGCGCAACAATCGTTACAATTCAGGATTTTCTAACGGAGTTTGCGGATCGGATTGCTGCCGTCCCAGGCTGCCGCTTCGGCCTTCAGTTTCTCAAAGACCCCCTTCTTGTAGTCACCGGTCTCGGAGAGTTCGATCACGGTACCGGGCCATTCGGGGCCGGTATCGAGGAAGCAGAAATGGCCACCCGGCCCACCGACGCAACCTTCATGGCCGATGGTATAACCCATCGCCAGCGCCCGGCCGCGGGTCTCCTCGAAGGTTGTGGTGCCGAAGGCTATATGATGCAGCCCTTCCAGGCCCGCATCGAAGAAATCCTTGTAGAGCGAAGGCGCATCGTTGAGCGGCTGGGTCAGTTCCATCTGCATATCGCCACACATCGCGATCGCCACCGTGGCGCGCAGAGGGGAAGGCTGGCCGCGGTGATGGTACCAGTCGTAGCGAATCTCCTCGATGTGAAACCAGGGGCCGACCCCCATCACATTGATCCAGTGATCCATCGCCGCGTGGATGTCGCGGACGACATAGCCGTTCTGCTGAACCTTGCCGAAAATCCGGCTCATCCGTCCCCTCCTAAGATCGCCCCGCCGATAAGCTGCGGCTGAGATTGCCTTACAGCCTAAAAGCTATCTACAGGCAAAGGCGAGATAGCTGTGAGGATAGGATGATGAGCGACAGAGTTGCGATCGTGACGGGTGCTGCGGCGGGGATCGGGCGCGCGATCGCGCGGCGTCTGGCCGAGGACGGTCTGTCTGTCGGCGTGCTCGATCTCAAGCAGGACGAGGTCGACGCCGTCGCCGACGAGATCAACGCGAAAAACGGCGGCCGCGCGATCGGCCTCGTAGCGAGCGTCACCAACCGTCCGCAAGTGCAGGCCGCGATCGACAAGCTGCGCGCGGCGTTCGGGCCGGTCACCGTCGTGGTCAACAACGCCGGCATCAGCGACTTCGTGCCGTTCGAGGAGCTCACCGATGATCAGTGGGATCTGATGCTCGACATCAATCTGAAGGGCGCCTTCATCGTCACCCAGATCGCCTTTCCCGACATGAAGGAGGCGAAGTTCGGCCGGATCGTCAACATCTCCTCGTCGAGCGCGCAGACCGGCGCGAAGGGGATGACCCATTATTCGGCGTCGAAGGGCGGGATGATGGCGATGACGCGGACCTGGGCGGTTGAGCTCGGCCCCTATGGCGTCACCGCCAACAACATCCCGCCCGGCTCTATCCTCAACACCAAGATGTCCGAGGAGAACAAGCACCGCTTCCCGATTCCGGTTGAGACTTTGGTCGCCAACAACCCGGTCCGCCGCACCGGCGAGCCCGAGGACATCGCCAATGCCGCCTCCTGGCTGGTCAAGGAGGAGAGCAGTTACGTCACCGGTCAGACGATCGGGGTAAATGGCGGGCGGATTATTACCTGACATCCAGATCCTCCCTATGCGAAGCATGGGGAGGGGGACCGCCGCAGGCGGTGGAGGGGTAACAAACATATCGAAGTGCGCAAACGGAGAGGTCGTAAACCCCTCCACCAGCTTCGCTGGTCCCCCTCCCCATCACTTTGTGATAGGGAGGATTATATGACCAACCTCTACTCACGCCTCTCAGCCTGCTTCCCCGATCCGGCCAGGCCTTTCGCGCATCTCCACGATGGCACGGTCGTCTCCTACGGCGATGTCGAGGCGCGCTCGGCGGCCTTTGCCAATACGCTGCGCTCACTCGGCGTGCAGGTCGGCGACCGGGTCGCGGTCCAGGCGGAGAAGAGCATCGACATGCTCATGCTCTACTTGGGGTCGCTCCGCGCCGGTGCGGTCTTCCTGCCGCTCAACACCGCTTATACCGCGGGCGAGCTCGATTATTTCATGCGCGATGCCGAGCCGGCGCTGTTCGTCTGTGATCCCGGCGCATTGGCGGCAATCGAGGCATTGGCGAAGGAGGCAGGGGTGTCGCACGTCGCGACGATGCCCGGCCTGGCGGAGCAGGCATCGAACAATCCCGCCACCTTCGCGACGATTGAACGCGACGACGACGATCTCGCCGCGATCCTTTACACGTCGGGCACGACCGGCCGCTCGAAAGGCGCGATGCTGAGCCACGACAATCTCGGCTCGAACGCCTTCATGCTGCGCGAGGCGTGGGCGTTCACCGGCGGCGATGCGCTGCTCCACGCGCTGCCGATCTTCCACACCCATGGACTGTTCGTCGCGACCAACACGATCCTTGCAGTTGGCGGGTCGATGATCTTCCTGCCGAAACTCGACCCCAAGGAGATCCTGCGGCAATTACCACGCGCGACGACGATGATGGGCGTACCGACCTTTTACATCCGCCTGCTCGACGAGCCCGGCTTTACCCGCGAACTGGTGCAGCATATCCGCCTGTTCGTCTCGGGGTCGGCGCCGCTTTCAGCCGACATCCACCGCGAGTTCAGCGAGCGTACCGGCCATGCCATCCTCGAGCGCTACGGCATGACCGAGACCAACATGAACATTTCCAACCCCTATGTCGGCGATCGCATCGCCGGCACGGTGGGCAAGCCGCTGCCGGGCGTCTCGATCCGCATCGCCGATCCCGAAACCGGCGCGGCGATGCCGCAGGGCGAAGTGGGGGTGATCGAGATCGCCGGACCCAATGTCTTCAAGGGCTATTGGCGGATGCCCGAGAAGACCGAGGCCGAGTTCCGCGACGGCTATTTCATCTCGGGCGATCTCGCCTTCGAGGATGCGCGCGGCTACATCTCGATCGTCGGCCGCGCCAAGGATCTGATCATCTCGGGCGGCTACAATGTCTATCCGGCCGAGGTCGAGACCGCGATCGACGAGCTGCCCGAAGTTCATGAATCGGCGGTGATCGGCGTGCCCCACCGCGATCTCGGCGAGGCGCCGGTCGCGGTGATCGTGCCGCGCGACAAGGATTTCGCCGATGCCGAGGCGATCAAGGCGAGCCTTGTCGACAAGCTCGCCCGCTTCAAGCAGCCCCGCGCGATCCTGTTCGTCGACGCGCTCCCCAAGAACGCGATGGGCAAGGTCCAGAAGGCCGCGCTCCGCGAGGAGCATAAGGGGCTGCTGAGCTAGTCGACGACCCCCGCTGCCTCGATGTCCACTCTCAGTGCATCGCTGCTTGTGCGACGGTGAGGTCCGCCAGTACCGGCCCCACCACCGGGTGTGCCTCCATCTGCCGGCAATAGTCGCCGATCACGCCATGCGGCGCGAGCAGGTCGCCGAGCCCGAGCAGCCGGCCAATCAGCCCGCAGAGGTGGAAGGTCGGTGCCATCGCGCAATCGGCGAGGGTCAGCCCGCCCGCCGGCCGGTCGAGCGGTCGCTCCATGAACCAGGCCAGGTTTGCGAGGCCGGTGCGCCAGTGCGCGACTTCCGCCTCGACAACCCGCGCGTCGCGACCGTCGGGAGCGAGATGCGGGAACAGCCGGATCATCGGCGTCGAGACATAGAGATCGGTGATCCGGATCAGCAGGTTCATCTGCGCGCGATGCTCCGCCGTCGCAGGAAGCAGGGTCGGCTCGGGAAAACGGTCCTCAAGATAGCGCAGAATCGTCTCGGATTCGGGCAGGGCGGTGCCGTCGTCCTCGATCAGGATCGGAATCTTGATGATCGGGTTCACCGCCCGGATTTCGGCTGACGTGCGCCATTCCGGAGGCAGTTTGAGCGTCTCAAGGGCAATCCCCTTGGCGCGCGCGGCGATGATCACGCGCGCGCCGAACGGCGAGATCGCGCTGGTGTAGACCTTCACCCTCAGTCGATCTTCAGATCGGCAAAGTCCGGCTGACGCAGATAATGCCACATCTGGGTCGCGGTCAGCGGGTTCTGCACCGCCGAGCGGTTGTGCCGCGTCCAGTAATAATTGTGGGCGCGCGGGTCGCTCCACACCTTCTGGCGGTTCCGTTCGTCCAGGAAGTGGTTGTAGCGCCAATAGGCGTCTGGCTCGACCTCGATCGCGCGCTTGCCGTCGAGGATCAGCTTTTCCATGCACTGGAGTGCATAGTGCGTCACCAGCTCGTGGAAACTGGCGACATTGAGCGCACCGTTGGTGTTGGGACCATAGAGCGACCAGAGATTGGGGAAGCCCGGCATCATGCTGCCGAGATAGGCGCGGGCGCCGCCATCGGCCCAGAGCTCCTCGATTCCGAGGCCGCCGCGCCCGGTGACCTTCATCGGAAACAGATATTCGGTGGCATGGAAGCCGGTCGCATAGACGATCACGTCGACTTCGTGGAGCTTGCCGTCCTTGTCCTCGACGCCCGTCGGGGTGATCCGCCGGATCCCCGTGGTGACGAGATCGACATTGTCGCGCCGGATCGCGTCGACCACGCTATAGTCCGGGTCGACGATCACCGCGCGCGCTGACCAGACCGGATGCTCGGGCGTCAACTTCGCCACCAGATCGGGGCTGAGCTTGCTCTCGAGGAAGGTGATGCAGGCATCGCGCGCCAATTTGTTGGCCGGGCTGCAGGCATAGGGGTCGTCGAATTCCGGATCGACCTCGGTCAGCTTCGAGAACCATGCGCTGTTGGCGACCTGCGCCCGCATGAAGTTGGTATAGTAGGGCAGGTTGCGGTCGAGCCAGTTGACCTGCGGCGGGAAAGGTGAGCGGTAACCGGGCACCGGGAACACCCATTGGGGCGTGCGCTGAAACACCGTCACATGGCCCGCCTCGAGCGCGAGCTCGGGGATCATCTGATAACCGGTGCAGCCGGTGCCGATCACGGCGACACGCTTGCCGCCGAGATCCATGTCCTTCGGCCAGCGCGCGGTGTGCCAGGACGGGCCCTTGAAGCTGTCCATCCCCTCGATGTCGGGCATGTTGGGGCGGTTGAGAAAGCCGACCGAGGTGATCACTGCGTTCGAGCGCAGCACTTCCTCGCCCTCGGGGCCGGAGATGTGGATCTCCCACATCGCATCAGCGTCGTTCCAGCTCAGGGAACGCACCTCGGTCCCAAACCGGATCTTATCGCGGACGCCGAAATTGTCGGCGACCCAGTCGAAATATTTCTGGTTCTCGGTCCACGGACAGAAGGGGTTGGGATAGGGGAAGTCGACCCCGAACAAATGGGTGTAGGATCGGCTGGGCGTGTCGACCCGCGCGCCGGGATAGCGGTTCTCGTGCCAGGTGCCGCCGACGCCCTGATTCTTCTCGATGACGGTATAGTCGATGCCAGCGCGATCGAGCTGGATCGCGGCGTTGAGACCGCCCATGCCGGCGCCGATCACGGTGACCGAGAATTTCGCCAGCCGCTTCGGGTCGGGCGTCGCGCTCCATTCGAGCGAGCGCGCCCAATGATCGAACGCGGCATCCTCGACATACATGCCGACGTCCTCGTCGCGGAGCGAGACGGCGTACATCAGCTCGAGACTGTGCTTGAGTCGTTCCTGGGGACCGAGACCGATCGGTCCGGCACCGGCATCGCGATAGCTCTTGAGAAAATCGGCCGCCTTCCGCCGCAGCAGGGCGACATCCTCGTCGGTCGCCGGCACCTGGCCTACGAAGAAGCCCATGATGATCTGCTTCAGCCCGACCGAGGCGACTTCCTCATCGCCGGTCAGCTGGTAGAGCAGGCCTCGCAACACCATCGGGTCGGCATATTTGACCGCGTCGTCGATGACGGCGTCGCTCGCTTCGAGCAGTTCCGGACGTACAGCTGCTTCGATGGTCGCCATGGCTTTTGATCCTCTCTCTCCGACCGAAATCTGTACCGGCCGGGGAGCGGAGTCAAAGCAATCCGAATTTATGGAGCGGGTGGCATCGCGGGTTTCCAGGGTGCGAATATGCGCGACCGGATCTTCCAGGTGCAGCCGGTCCGCACCAGCATGTCCGCATAGGAGCCGCCCCCCCGGATCACCGGCTTGCCCTCTTCGAGTCCCATCAGAACCACATAGCTTCGCGCGGTGGCGGTGCCGTCTGCGGCGACGTCGATCATATAGTTGGAGGTGACGTGCCGCCCGCCGCCCGGGATTTTGCTGAAAAAGCCCCGGATGGCCTCAGCGCCCGTGAAACGGCCTGAGTCCCCGAGGTCCCAGACCCCATCCTCGGTGAACAGGCCGACGAAGCCGGCCACATCCTGCGCGTCGGCCATATGGGCATAACGGGCGAGCAGGCCGGCGATCTCGGCGCTGTCCGATGAACGGCCATCTGCCCAGCAGGACCCGGCAGTCGCCGGGGATGCTACCAGCGCGGCCAGCAGGCCGAACGCTGCAAGCAGTGGTGCCCGTCCCGTTCTTCGGGTCATTTCGCGACCGCCGGCCGGGCCCAGCCTTCCTGGATCGGCACCCAGTGGAAGAAGGTCGTGTCGCGGCGGGCGAAGCGCCAGTGGCCATTCACCTTGCGATAGATGTCCTCATAATAGCCCGACGCGATGACGCTCTTGCCCTCGACCGAGATTCGCAGCTCGTTCGAATTGAGCCCGGTCCCCTTGTCGCCGTCGATCTTGATCAGGAAATTGTGGATCATCGGCATCGGATGCTCGGCCTCCGGCGCGCTCGCCTTGAAGTGCTCGACAAGCTCCTTCATCCCGCTGACCACCTCGACGGCTTCATCGGGCAGTCGACGGATCGTCCAGACGCCATCATCGGTAAACAGGTCGGCGATCGATTCACCATGCGCCACGCGATGCGCATAGGTCGCGATCAGGTCGCGGATTTCCTCGCGATCGGCCAGCTCCTGGACCTTCTGTTCGAGCGTCTTGCCTTTGAAGCTGTTGAGCTCCTGCATGTAGAGAGGCGGGTTCGGATG
>CANJRZ010000017.1 GCA_947476735.1 Sphingomonadaceae bacterium | reverse complement strand
CGCTCGCCCTGCCCCGGCGCGGGCTGATCGATCTCAGCAGCTTCTTCGACCTGCGCTGGGTCGAAAATTACGGCGTGTCGATGGGCTTCCTGATCGCCGCATCGGACAAGGAGCGCTGGCTGCTCGTTGCGATCACCGGGCTGATCGCTGCCGGAGTCTGCCTGTGGATCTGGCGCGAAAAGGGCCGCTTCGACGTGATTGCGCTCGGGTTCGTGCTCGGTGGGGCGGCCGGCAACATCACTGATCGGTCGCGTCTCGGTTACGTCGCCGACTTCCTCGATTTTCATATTGGCGAGTGGCGGCCCTTTTTGGTCTTCAATGTCGCGGACGCCGCGATTACCATGGGTGTACTGGTTCTGGTGGCACGCGCCTTCCTGGCGCGTGAGCCGAAGCCCTCTGCGGAGAATGTCGATGCGGTCTAAGTTGCTTGTTGGTTCGGCGCTGGTCGCCATGGCGATGCTCTCCGCCTGCAGCGGCAAGGGCGACCGCCCCGGCGTGATGGCCGGCCAATCGAACCTCGACGCCTTCGCCGTGTCGAAGCGCGCGCCACTCACCATCCCGCCCGATTTCGTGCTGGTCCCGCCCAGGCCCGGCGCGCCACGCCCGCAGGAAGCCGATTCGAGCCAGCAGGCGCTGTCGGCGATGTTCGCCAACACTCAGGCGCCCAAGAGCCAGACCGAAAAGGACGTCATCGGCCTGACCAGAACGATCCCTGAACCGGGCATCCGCTCCTCGGTCGCAGCCAATCGACAGGTAACGGTCGACAAGGGCCCGACCACCACCACGATCCTCGCCGCCGCTGCGACCGACAGCGCGGACGCCAGCGTCACGCTCGGCAACTGACCGGCATAGGCACCCTTTCCCGTCATGCCAGCGAAGGCTGGCATCTCGGGAGACGGAGCGCGCCCTCTCAACACAGGTCACCCCTGCGGAGGCAGGGGTCCATGTCTCTCGCCTCCCTGATGGCATCTGAGAAGGCGACAGACATGGCTGCCAGCCTTCGCTGGCATGACGGAGTATTGGGCATCTAACCATGTTCGACCTGATCCGCCGCCGCCTGCTCACTGCACTGCCGACGCTCGCGGCGGTGATCATCCTCTCGTTCATCCTGATGCGCGTTGCCCCTGGCGGGCCGTTCGACGGCGAGCGGCCGCTCGATCCGCAGACGCGTGAAGCGCTGATGTCGGCCTATGGGCTCGACAAGCCGCTCCACGAACAGATCACACTCTACATCACCAACCTGCTGCGCGGCGACTTCGGGCCATCGCTGGTCTATCGTGATTTCACCGTCACCGACCTGATCGCCCGCGGCCTTCCGGTCTCGCTGACCCTGGGTGGTCTCGCGCTGCTCCTCGCGCTGATCCTCGGTCTCGGCGCCGGGCTGACCACGGCGGCGCGCGCTGGAAGCCGGATCGACCATGGCATCATGCTCGGCGCCACTCTGCTCACTGCCCTGCCGAGCTTCGTCGTCGGACCACTGCTCGCGCTCCTTTTCGGGCTCTGGACAGGATGGCTACCGGTTTCGGGCTGGGGGGATGGCGACGCCCGCCACATGATCCTGCCGGTGATCGCGCTGGCGCTGCCCGCGGCCGGCGCAATCGCCAAGCTCGCCCGCGCCGGACTGGCAGAGGTACTGGGCCAGGATCATATCCGCATGGCGCGCGCGCGGGGCATGCGCTGGTCGCGCATATTGATCGTCCATGCGCTCAGGCCGGCGCTGATACCTGTAGCATCCTATCTCGGGCCGGCCGCCGCCGGAATGCTGACCGGCGCGGTGGTGATCGAGACGGTCTTCGCGCTGCCCGGGCTTGGCCGCTATTTCGTCCAGGGCGCATTGAACCGCGACTATCCGCTCGTTCTCGGCGTGGTCACCCTCTACGCCGGCCTGATCATCCTGTTCAACCTGCTCGCCGACCTCGCCTATGGCTGGCTCGATCCCCGAGCTCGGCTTTGACGCGCTCCCACGCTAGGCGCGCGCAGCGATGAGGACCGCAGTGCTCGTCCTCGCGGCAATCGCGTTCACGGCCCTGCTCGGCCCGCTGGCCATCGACTGGCGCTATGACGCGATCGACTGGAACGCGGTCCACGCCGCCCCCTTCTCGCCCGGCCATCTGCTGGGGACCGACAGCGTTGGCCGGGATCTGCTCGCGCGAACGCTGGTCGGTACCCGCGTGACGCTCGGTGTCGCTGCGGCGGCGGCTTTGGTAGCGCTCGTCGTCGGTGTCGCCTGGGGTGCCGTCGCCGGATGGTGCGGCGGAAGGATCGACGAAGCGATGATGCGGATCGTCGATGCGCTCTACGCGCTTCCCTTCATGTTCGTCGTCATCCTGTTGATGGTCGTATTCGGCCGTTCGATCCTGCTCGTCTTCATCGGCATCGGCCTGGTCGAGTGGCTCACCATGGCGCGGGTCGTGCGCGGCCAGATGCTGGCGCTGCGGGAACGCCCCTTCGTCACCGCCGCTGAGGCGGCGGGTGCTCCGCCCGTCACGATCATACTCAGGCACATGCTGCCCAATCTTGCCGGCGTGGCGATCGCCTATCTGCTGCTCACTATCCCGCAGGTGGTGATGATCGAGAGCTTCCTGAGTTTCCTCGGTCTGGGCGTGCAGGAGCCGATGACCTCGCTCGGCATCCTGATCAAGGACGGCGCCGACGACATGGACATGGCGCCGCACGCGCTGCTGTTGCCAGGCGTGGTGATGGTTACCCTGTTGCTCTGCCTCACCCGGCTGGGCGAAAAGCTGCGCGACCGCTTCACGCTATGACGCTGCTCGTGGCGGAAGGCCTGACGATCGTCATCGGCGGGCGCCAGATCGTCCACGGTATTGATTTCTTCATCGAGGCGGGCCGTTCGCTGGCGCTGGTCGGCGCTTCGGGATCTGGCAAGAGCCAGACCTGCCTTGCCCCATTTGGCCTGTCCGCCGCGACCGTCACAGGCTCGTTCCTCTTCGACGACGTCGAACTGGTCGGCGCGGGCGAGGAAAAGCTGCGTCATATCCGTGGCCGCGATATCGGCTTCGTGTTCCAGCAACCACTGACCGCGCTGACCCCGCACCTGACGATCGGCGCGCAACTTCGCGAAGCCTGGACACAGGCCGGCGCACAGCGTCCGTCACGCGCCGAAATGGCGGCGGCGCTCGACCGGGTCGGGCTCGACCGCCCCGGCGAGCGGCTCGACCAATATCCGCACCGCCTGTCGGGCGGACAGCGACAGCGCGCCCTGATCGCCATGGCCATCGCCCACAAACCCCGGCTGCTCGTCGCCGACGAGCCCACCACCGCGCTCGACGCGGTCCTGCGCACCGAGATCATGGCCCTGCTCCGTCGCCTGACCGTCGAGCAGGGCATGGCGATGCTGCTGGTCAGCCACGAACTGGCAACGGTGGCCCATCATGCCGATGATGTCGCGGTCCTCCATGACGGACGAATCGTCGAAAGCGGACCGGCACGGCAGATACTCGGCGCACCGAAGAGCGACTATGCCCGGGCGCTGATCGCCGCCAGCCCGCGGCTCGATGGTCCTGCTCCGATCCTGGGGCCTGCCGGAGCTCCACTGATCGAGGCGCGCGATGTGGCAGTCTCCTTCGCCCGGCCGGGTTGGCGCAGCGGCCGGCTCGAGGCCGTCGCCGGTGTCGATCTCGACATCGCCGAGGGCGAGGCCGTGGCGATTGTCGGCGGATCGGGATCAGGCAAATCGACTCTTGCCCGCGCAATTGCGCGGCTGGGGCCGATCGACAGTGGCGAGGTGCGTTGGCGTGGCGCGCCACTGCCATCGCGCAAATCGATGCGCCCCCACAATCGCGCCGGCCTTCAGCCGGTCTTTCAGGACCCGGTAGCCAGCCTCGATCCGCTGTGGCGGGTCCGTGATATCGTCGCCGAGCCGTTGCGCCAGCTCCGGCCGGATCTGGTCGATGCGGCCGTTGCCGCGCGTGTCGAAAAGATGCTCGCCGAGGTCGGCCTCGATCCGGCTCTCGCCAATCGCCGTCCCTCGGGCCTCTCGGGCGGGCAGGCACAGCGCGTCGCAATCGCCCGCGCACTCAGCCCCGATCCGGCGCTGCTGCTGCTCGACGAGGCGACCTCCGCGCTCGATGTCCTGGTGGCAGGGACGATCCTCGATCTGCTCGGCGAACTGCAACGCCGGCGTGGCCTTTCGATCCTGATGATCACCCACGATCTCGCCGTAGCGCGGCGGCTCTGCCATCGGATCGTCGTGATGGATGCCGGCATGATCGTAGAGGAGGGGCCGACCGAGCGGCTGATCGAAACGCCCCGGCATGAGGTGACCAGAAGACTGGTCGAGGCGAGCCGGTAGTAAATCCTACCTTCGCGAAGTGTGGGGAGGTGGCGCGCTGAGCGCTACGGAGGGGTATTCCACCTCTCCGCCATAAACCAGCCTCAGCGTTGCAGATCCCTCCCCCACCCTGCGGGCGGTCCCCCTCCCCAGCTTCGCCAGGGAGGATTCAAGGCAAAAGAAAAGGGGCCGCGGCGAACCGCGACCCCCTCTCGTGACGCTGTGACCTGAGCTCAGAAACCGTAAGTGATCGTGCCGACGATGCCGTCCTTGGCAATATCGCGGCCGCCCGGAGTAACCAGGAAGTTCTTCGCCTGGTCGGTTCCGACATACTGGACGCCGAAGGTCACGTTGCGCCAGGCATAGGCCGCGCCAACGCTCCAGTCGGTGTACTTGTCGCCGGTGATGAAGGTGGTGTCCTTCGAATAGCCGATATGGCCCGACAGGCTGAAGCCGGTGTCCGGAATGGTGTAGCCGAGATCCGAATAGATATAGAGATTGTCTTCCTTGCCGGAACCGACGCTCAGCGCGTTCGACTTGGGGGCATAAGCCGCTCCGACCTTGATCGTCCCGTTGCCGACCGCAACCTTGGCCGAGGCATAGAGCTCGAGGAAGTCGGTCGCGGCGCCCTTCGAAGCCGAAGAATAGACATAATAGAGCGCACCGCCGTCAAGCGTGACCGAGCCGATCGTGGTCGAATAGCCGCCGATCAGGTCGAGCTCGCTGTCTGAGCCGGCCGCGACATAATCGTCGATCGAGCTCGCCCAGAAGCTGCCATAGACACCCGAGCTGTGGGTCAGCGTGGCGCTGCCCTGGATGGCGAGGCGCTTGCCGGACTGCGAAAGGCCGCGGAAGCGATAGTCGCTGACGAGAGCAGCGCTACCGGTCAGCGTAAAGTCCTTGGTATCGTCCTGCGCGAAGGCAGGGGTGGCCGAAGCGGCCAGGGCGAGGGCCGAGAGACCGATCAAGGAAGCGCGCATAGGTGTAATCCCCTTAAAAAAAAGCTCCGATCCGTTCTCCTGCTTCGCTGCGCCAGACTTCTCTTGTTCCCTGAAAGGGTCGAGCCGGCTGCTCTGCGAACGCCATAGTTGTGCAGTACGATTTTGCATTGCACAACGAATAACAGTCGGAATCATTAAATCTCGGCGACAGGTGTGGCTCCGCCGCAACACTGAGACAATCGAGCAAAATGAATAACTTAGGTATAGATTCCAGATCGCCGGAATTGACTGAATATTAAGCATTCCAGGGCAGAATTGCTGAATATTTAGGCTTCCCAAAAAAGTGCTCTGCCATGTTCGATCAGCGAATTTCCTCTCTTTCTGCATCTCCCCTGGGGCCCGACAGTTCCGGAGAGCTGATCCGTACGCTGTTCTCAACGCTCGGCGATTTCGCGCTTGCGGAGCCAAATGATGCTGCACCGCACCAACGGATTTCCGCTGTTACACCGGACTCGCTGGCAACCCGCTACGCAGCCGCGAACGCGATCGCCCGCCGCCGGTGCGACGCCATCCTTCGCGATGCCGAGATCGCAGCCCGAACGGGCATTGCGCTGATCGTCAGCCGCAGTGAAAAGCAGGATCGTTCGACCATCGCGGCCGCCCGTTTTTTAGGCAAAAGCATCGCGACTTCGCTCTGCAAGGTCGATAATCTGCTGGCTCCACAAGCCGCCTGAACGATACTGCCGATGGGGGTTCGGCGCGCGCCATCGGACAAGTTTCCGGGCGTGATTCGCTCTTCGCCGGCTTAGCCGAGCGCCGATTCGAATCGCTTCAGGCCTTCGGCAAGGTCGACGATCAGGTCCTCGGGTTCCTCGATGCCGATGTGCAGGCGCACTGTCGGTCCGTCAGCTTCCCATCGCGTCGCGGTCCGGATCGAAGCCGGATCGACCGGCAGCGCGAGGCTTTCGAAACCACCCCAGGAGAAGCCGATCCCGAACAGGCGGAGGCCGTCGGTCAACGCAGCCATGGCCTTTTCGTCGCCACCCCTCAGGACAAAACTGAACAGTCCCGAGGCGCCTTTGAAATCACGTTTCCAATGTTCGTGCCCGGGACAGCCGGGCAATGCCGGGTGGAGGACGTGTGCCACCTGTGGCTGTTCGGCCAGCCAGCGTGCGACCGTGAGCCCGCCTTCTTCATGCTGACGGAGGCGGACGCCCAGGGTCCGCAGCCCGCGTAATGCCAGATAGGCGTCATCGGGGCTCACGCACTGGCCGAGTTGCATCGCCGTCCGCCGCAACCGCGCATATTGGTCCGGCGTAGCGGTCGCCGATCCCATCATCACGTCAGAATGGCCGACCACATATTTGGTGCAGGCGAGGATCGAGATATCGACCCCGCTCGCCAGCGCTGGAAACAGCAGCGGCGTCGCCCAGGTATTGTCGAGCACGGTGGTAATGCCATGCGCCCTCGCAACGGCGCAGATCGCCGGGACATCCTGGACTTCGAAGGTGAGACTCCCCGGGCTCTCCAGGAAAATGACCTTCGTCTTGTCGCCGATCAGATCGGCGATCCCGGCGCCGATCAGCGGATCGTAGAAGCGGGTTGTGATGCCCAGCCGCCTGAGCAGAGTGTTGCAGTTGACCCGGCTTGGTTCATAGGCGCTGTCGACCATCAGCACCTCATCGCCGGGATCGAGCAGGGCAAGCAGCACCGCGCTGATCGCCGCGACGCCCGACGGGTAGAGCATCGTCCCCCCGGCCCCCGGCTCGAGTTCGGTCAGCGCATCGGCGAGCGACCACTGCGTCGGCGTGCCGCGGCGGCCATAATAGAGGCCGGCGTCAGGATTGCGCGATGCTGCTCGCAGATCGGCGACATTTTCGAACAAGATCGTCGAAGCGCGCATGACCGGCGGGTTGACGATCCCCCGGCCGGCAGAATGGGGCCGCCCGGCGGTGACGAGCCGGGTGCCAGGCTTCAGGCTGTCGGGGTCGTCGTGCTGCACGCTGCACCGATCTCCTTTTCGGTGTCCGGACGCAAGCCCCACTCGCTCCACGACCCGTCATAAAGAGCGAGATCCTCGCGCCCGAGCAGAGCCGCCGCGAAGGTGACGACCGCGGCGGTGACACCCGATCCGCACGTGGTAACCAGCGGTTTCGCGAGGTCGACTCCCGCCGCCGCAAAGGCGGCTCGGAGCTCGTCCTTGCTCCGGAAGGTGCCATCGGTGTTGAGCAGGTCGCTATAGGGCAGATTCCTGGCGCCCGGAATATGGCCCGAGGCGAGCCCGCGCGGATCAGCTTCCTCGCCGGTGAAGCGGGCCGCCGAACGGGCGTCGACGACCTGTTCGGCCCGGCTCGCCAGATTGGCCTTCATCTGGTCGATATCGCGAACCATCGATCCGTCGCGCCAGACCGTGAAGTGGCGATGGCGCAACGTCACTTTACCAGCTTCGAGCGGGCGTCCTTCGGCGGTCCATTTGGCGAGGCCGCCATCGAGGATCGCGACGCTGTTCACCCCGAACATCCGGAACATGAACCATGCCCGCGCCGCGGTCCGGTGCGGGCTGTTGTCGTAGAGGACGACCCGACTCCCGTCGCCGAGCCCGAGCGACTGCATCCGGCTGGCAAATTTCTCGGCTGAAGGAAGCATGCCCGGCAGGTCGGTCTGGTCGTCCTTCAGATTGGCAAGATCGAGATAGACCGCCCCGGGGATATGGCCGGCCTCATATTCGGCATGGGTGTCGCGCGAAGGGTCGAGCGCAAGATAGGTCGCATCGACGACGCGAAGATCATTGGCCCCGAGTTCCTTCGCGAGCCAATCGGTCGAAACCAGCATTTCCATGACGTCCTCCTGCGCAAAACCAGCATCGCCATCGCGCCGATGCAGCGGTGAATCAACAGCCATGAAAGCGGTTTGTCGTCCGATCTGCCCGTTGGCGGCGTGCTTCACATTGGCGGAGCCATCCCGCTCGGCTAAGAACGCTACCATGGATCCGATACACCTTGGCAAAACCAGCGCGCTGCCCGCTTCGCCCGAACAGGCGGTCCTCGATTATGTTCCCAACCCGCGCGCAGGTGCGCTCTATCTGGTGCGCTTCGCCGCCCCCGAGTTCACCTCACTCTGCCCGGTCACCGGCCAGCCCGATTTCGCCCATCTGGTGATCGACTATGCACCGGGCGAGACGATCGTCGAATCCAAGTCGCTCAAGCTGTTCCTCGGCGCGTTCCGCAACCATGCCGCCTTCCACGAGGATTGCACGGTCGGCATCGGCCAGCGCCTGTTCGCCGAGATGCGGCCCCGCTGGCTGCGCATCGGCGGCTATTGGTACCCGCGTGGCGGCATCCCGATCGACGTCTTCTGGCAATCGGGGACCGTGCCCGAAGGGCTCTGGGTCCCCGATCAGGGTGTAAAGGGATATCGCGGCCGCGGTTAGGCGAGCGGCTTGAACAGCCGATCCGCATTGCCCCACGCGATCGACTTCATGAACCCGTCGACATAATCGCCCGCCTTCGCACCGAAATCCATCGCATAGGCATGCTCGTACATGTCCAGCGCGAGCAGCGGGGTCGATCCGGCCATCGCCATGCTATGGTCGGCAGCCCATTGATTGACCAGCCGCCGATCACGCCCGCTCCATGTCAGCACGACCCAGCCCGAACCGCCGCCAAGCGCCTTGCCCATCGCGGTAAATTCGGCGGCCCAGGCGGCCTGGCTGCCGAAGTCGCGTTCGATCGCCTGGGACAGCGCGGCCCCGGGCGCAGCAGCCTGACCCAGCCCGGAGAAATAGAGCTCGTGCAGGATCATCGAATTCCACGCTACCAGTTCTTCGCGTTTGAGACCGTTGAGCCGATATCCCGGCGTCGCCGCAAGATCGAGCGCCGCCAGTTCGTTGCGTATCTGCCCGAGCCGCTTGACCGCCCCGACATAATTATTGTCGTGATGGCTGGTGATCAGCTTTTCGGAGAGCCAGCCAAGCGAGCCCGGCACGAACGGGAGTTGCGCCGCAGGTGCAAGTGGTGCCGCCACCGCCGCCGCCGGTGCCGCGCCCGCCGCCAGTGGCACGGCCGCAACCGCCGCCAGCGTTGCCGCGGAATTCAGTACATCTCGCCGATTGAGCTTCGTCATAATCATCTCCTGCCTTGCCGCGCCAGGGCTCGCCCAAAGGGATTTCGGACGGGTCGGCACCTTGCCACAACGATCCATATTCAGCGATGGGCCGGATCGCGTATGATTGACGTCACCAGCCCCTTCGATCCACACCCCTCGATGACATGACCGACAATCGCGCATCGACCGGCCCGGGCCATGGTATCAGCTTCGCAGATGCCTTGCGCGTCTGGATGCGGATTGCGCTGCTGAGCTTCGGCGGGCCCGCCGGCCAGATCGCGGTGATGCATCGCATCCTCGTCGAAGAGAAGAAATGGATTGGCGAGGAGCGTTTCCTCCACGCGCTCAATTTCTGCATGATGCTGCCCGGCCCCGAGGCGCAGCAGCTTGCCATCTATATCGGCTGGCTGCTCCACCGGGTGAAGGGCGGACTCGCCGCCGGCATCCTGTTCGTGCTGCCCGGCCTGGTCGCGATCATGGCGCTTTCCTGGCTCTATGTCCTCGCGATCGACGCTGCCCCGGTCGCCGCGCTGCTGTTCGGCGTGAAAGCGGCGGTGGTCGCGATCGTCTTTCAGGCGGTGGTTCGGATCGGCAAGCGATCGCTTGGCCATCCCGCCCGCATGGCCGTCGCTGCGGCCTCCTTTCTGGCGCTCTTCCTGTTCGGCGCGCCGTTCCCGCTGATCATCCTTGCGGCGGGCATGGGCGGCTGGCTGGCCGGTCGCGCCGGACTTGCCGCCTTTGCGGGAGGCGGAGGTCATGGCGCAAAGGGCGGGGCGATCCTGCACGATGCCGACAGCGCACTCGGCACCGAAATGCCCGAACATGCCCGTCAGGGTTTCGGCCGGTTGGCCTGGGTTGCGGCGATCCTGCTGGCGCTCTGGCTCGTACCAGTTGCCCTGCTCGCCGCGCTGGCGCCGCCCGACAGCGCCTTCGCCGACATAGCGGCCTTCTTCTCCAAGCTGGCGCTGCTGACCTTCGGCGGCGCCTATGCTGTGCTCGCCTGGGTCGGGCAGGCGGCGGTCGAGCATTATCACTGGCTAACCCCGGGCGAGATGCTCGACGGGCTTGGCCTTGCCGAGAGTACGCCGGGCCCGCTGATCATCGTGACCCAATATGTGGGATTCCTTGCCGCCTTTCGCCATCCGGGCGGGCTCGATCCGCTGCTCGCCGGGACGCTCGGCGGGCTGCTCACCACCTGGGTGACCTTTGCCCCCTGCTTCCTGTGGATTTTCGTCGGCGCCCCTTTCGTAGAGCAACTGCGCCACAACCGGGCGCTCACATCGGCGCTCGCCGCGATCAGCGCGGCGGTGGTCGGCGTGATCCTCAACCTCGCCTGCTGGTTCGCGCTGCACTACTGGTTCGCGCGGGTCAGCGACGCACGGATCGGCCCGCTCCGCCTCAACCTGCCCGATCTTGGCTCGATCGATCCAGCCGCCGCGATCCTCTCGGCCGCCGCGCTGGTCGCGATCCTTCGCTTCGGCCGCGGCGTGCTGACGACTCTCGCCGCCTGCGCGCTCGCGGGACTGGTCTGGAAGCTCGCCTTCTAGCTCAACGGGCCCGGATAAAGGCCCGGATATCGGCGCTCAGCTTGCGCAGATCCTCGGGCCGCACATACATCATGTGGCCCGCATCATAATAATGGAACTGGATCCGCGCCGGGTCGAAACCCGATCGGCCAAGCGAATATTCGGCGCCGAAGAAGGGGGTCGCGAAGTCGTACCATCCCTGGCCGACGAAGACGCGCAAGCCGCTATTCTCGCGCATCGCCCGGCCGAGATAGGGCGCAACGTTGACATAGACTTCGCCGTCGCGCCCCTTCTGGTCGGCGAGCTTCCAGTCCCACTCGTTGACCCCGCCGATCGTCACATATTGGCGATCGATCTTCAGGTTCAGATCGTCGCGCAGATAGCTGTTGATTGCCGCCGTATAGGCGCCGTCGATCGCATAGAAGCTGGGATCATTGTCGGGCTCCTCGCCCGCCCGGTCATAATCGACCCCGGTATAGCGGGTGTCGAGCCGGCCGATCGTCTGGCCGCGGTCGCGCAGCAGCTCCTTGTAGAAACGCCCCGGCGTCACCCGAAGGTCAGCATTGTCGACGAACGACTCGGACAGGCCGGTAAGCCGCGCCAGTTCGCTGCGCACCGACGCCCGTTCCTGGGCAGAAAGCGCATTGCCCTTGAGCAGCGCCGCCGCATAAGGGCCGATCGCGAAGGCGCGCGCCTGCGCCGCGATCTCGCTCGCCGTCGCGGGCGGGTTGGCGATCTTCTTGTGATACCAGGCGGTCGTCGCCATCGATGGCAGGTTGAGAATATAGGGCATCTCATTGCCCTGCACCTCGGCCGGGGCGGCGAAGTCGAGGATCGTCGAGATCAGGATGATCCCGTTGACGGCGACATCGTTATACTGCCCCTCGAGTTCGTTGATCAGCGCGACCGAGCGGGTCGTGCCATAGCTTTCGCCGCCGATGAACTTGGGCGATGACCAGCGGCCATTCTCGCTGAGCCAGGTGCGGATGAACTCGGCGATCGACTTGGCATCGGCCGACACCCCCCAATAATCCTTCGCCTCCTTCTTGCCGATCGCGCGCGCGAAGCCGGTGCCGACCGGATCGATGAACACGATGTCGGTGACGTCGAGCAGGCTCTCCGGATTGTCGATGATCGGATAGGGCGGCGCGCCATCGTCCCTGGCATTGGGAATGACGACCCGCTTGGGGCCGAACGCCCCCATGTGCAGCCACAGCGATCCCGAGCCGGGACCGCCATTGTAGAGGAAGGTGACCGGGCGGGTCTTGTCGCCGCCTTCCTTGACATAGGCGGTCGAGAAAATCGCCGCGAGCGGCTTGCCTTCCTTGTCCTTGAGATAGGTCTCGCCGGTTGTCGCGGTGTAGGCGATCGCCTGTCCGCCGAAACTGCCCTTGTGCTTCGTCACCGATATGATCGGAGGCGGCGGCGGAGCATCGGCGGCGGACTTTATGTCGTCGGCGGCGAAACCGGGAACGGACAATGCGGCCAGCGCGATCGCGGCCAGGCAGGTGGTGAAGCGCATGGAAGATGATCCCCTTCTTATGGCGTCACGCTAGCGCAACAGCTGACAGGAATGAAAGCCCCGGATCACTACACGTCACCCCTGCGAAGGCAGGGGTCCATGTCTTCCATCAGCCAGATGTCATCAGATGGGGAAACAGACATGGATGCCTGCCTTTGCAGGCATGACCAAAATATTAGATCAGCTTGATCTCGCGCAGCCGTTGCAGCAGGAAATCATTCGCCGTGATCGGCTCCGGATAAAGGTTCGGCCGGTCCGCCGTGATTGTCCCGGGCAGCGTCTCGATCAGATAATCAGGCCGGAAATGCAGGAAGAAGGGCATCGAAAAGCGCGCGAAGCCGCGTCGTTCGGGCGGCGGATTCATCACCCGATGGCTGGTCGAGGGCAGCCGGTTGTTGGTCAGCCGCTCAAGCATGTCGCCGATGTTCACAACCAGCTCGCCGGGCCGGATGGCGACCGCGAGCCAGCGCCCGTCGCGGTCGAGCAGTTCGAGCCCGCCTTCCTCTGCGCCGAGCAGCAGGGTGATCGCGTTGATATCCTCATGCGCGCCGGCGCGGATTCCGGGCGCGTCGGGCGAAACCGGCGGATAATGCAGCAAGCGGAGGATCGAATTGCCGTCGCGCACCGTCTCGTCGAAGAAATACGGATCGAGCCCCAGATAGCGCGCGATCGCCGAGAGTATGCGAAGCCCCGCCGCATCGAACGCCGCGAACAGCGCCAGATTGGCGTCGCGGAAATCCGTCACCTCGGCGGGCCAGAGATTCGCCGGCATCTCGGCCGCATAGGGATGGCCGGTCGGCAGTTCTCGCCCGACATGCCAGAATTCCTTGAGATCGGCCTCGATCGAATCCTTGGCGGTCTCGACCCCGAAGGCGGTGTAGCCGCGCTGCCCCGCCCCGCCCTCGACCAGATAGCGACGCTTCACGGCCTCTGGCAGCGCGAAGAAGGTCTTCGCCGCCGCCTCGACGCGGGCGATCAGATCCGCGGGAATGCCGTGATCGGCAACCACCGCGAAACCGAATCGCTCGAACGATCGGCCGATCGCTCCGGCCAGTCCTTCGGGATCGGTGTCGAAGGAGGCGAGCGAGACGCTCGGGACGCTGCGGAGATCGGCGATGTCGTTCATTGCGAGATTATAGGAGGGCGTTGGTGACGGCTGCAAGGCGTCTCGACCCGATCCGTCATCGCGGCGGAGGCCGGGATCTCGTGAGAAAATCTGCCCTTGCCCCCGGAGATCCCGGCCTCGACCGGGATGACGATCGGGGGTGAATCATCCACAGTTTTTCGTTGCGCTACGCTTGCGCCCTCCCGCCGCGATCCGCCAAACGGCCGGTGTGACCGCACGAATCGACATCGGCATCAGCGGCCCGGGCCAATCCGTCTTTTTCGACATCGAGGAGCTGCTCGCGACCCGTCTGCTCGTTCAGGGCAATTCGGGCTCGGGCAAGTCGCACCTGCTGCGCCGCCTGCTCGAAGGATCGGCGGGGGTCGTCCAGCAGGTGGTGATCGATCCGGAGGGTGATTTCGTGACGCTGGCCGATCGCTTCGGCCATGTCGCGATCCAGGCCGCCGACCATAGCGAGGGCGAAATCGCCCGGCTCGCGGCACGCATTCGCGAGCATCGCGTGTCGGTAGTGCTTGCGCTCGACGAGCTCGAGATCGAGGCGCAGATGCGCTGCGCCGCGACCTTCCTGTCGGCATTGTTCGATGCGCCGCGCGATCATTGGTATCCGGCGCTGGTGGTGGTCGACGAAGCCCAGCTATTTGCTCCCGCGGCCGCGGGCGAGGTGTCCGACGACGCGCGCCGCGCCTCGCTGGGCGCTATGACCAACCTGATGTGTCGCGGTCGCAAGCGCGGGCTCGCCGGGGTGATCGCCACCCAGCGGCTCGCCAAGCTCGCCAAGAATGTCGCCGCCGAGGCCTCAAATTTCATGATGGGGCGAACCTTCCTTGACATCGATATGGCACGGGCCGCCGATCTGCTCGGCATGGACCGCCGCCAGGCCGAGCAGATTCGCGATCTGCCGCGCGGCCAGTTCCTTGCTCTCGGCCCTGCGGTGTCGCGCCGGCCGATCGCCGTGACGGTCGGCGATGTCGAGACGGTGGCGCGCAGCGGCAGCCCCAAGCTCGTACCGCTGCCCGAAAAGTCGACACCCGCGGATCTCCAGGGGCTGCTGTTCGCCCCCGGTGACGACAGCCCCCCTCCGCCGCCCGCGCCACGTACGCCGACCGCAACCAGCGACGATTTGCTCCGCACGATCAGCCGCGCCGGCCCGGCGCTCGCCCCGACCGCCGCCCCAAACCCGCACCCGGCGATGGATGAGCCGGAACGCAACGCGATCGTCGATACGGTGCTCCGCGAGATGGTCGATGATCCCGATGCGACCTATCGCGCCCCGGCAATCCTGTTCCAGGATTTCGGGGTGCGCTGCCGGATGCACCGGCTCGGCGACAGCGGCCTGGATCTCGCCGCCTTCCGCCGCCGCCTCGCCATGGCCCGTGCCGGCCTGTACGGCGAACCCGACGAGGGCTGGCTCGACGCAATGGCGCTCGGCGCCTCGCTGCCCGAGGACATGCTCGCTCCCTTTCTGCTCGTTGCCCGCGCCGCGCGCGATACTGACGAAGCCCCCTCCGACAATGCCCTCGCCCGGGTCTACGGCACCCATTCGGTCGGCCGCGTCCGCCGGCTGATCGCCTATATGGAAGAACAGGGCATCTTCGTCCTGCGCACCGACCTGTCGGGCAAACGCTCGATCACCATCCCCCGGCTCGGCTGGACCACTGCCGCGTCGCTGCCGGAGGCGGCGGAGTAGCGAAAGCGATCGGTCCGAATTGGAGCTAACTACTGGTTGAAGCTGTGCCAATCCACTTGTTGAACGGGAATTCCGTCGCTTTAATGCTGTCCGGGGGGATGGCCGATGGTCCTTCGATATTCCATGCGGTGCGCCTGCGCTGTGCTGGCAGCATTCATGATGATCTGCACGACCGGTAGCGCACTGCTGGCTGCCGCGCCGCCGCTGGAAATCTATGGCCAGCTCCCCGGGTTCGAAATGGCAAAGCTGTCGCCAACCGGCAAACGGCTGGCAATGATCGCAGTCGTCGCCGACGAACGGCGCCTGATCGTAACCGAGGGAGAAACGCTCGTTCTCACCGCCAATGTTGGCAGCCAAAAGGTGCGCGCGCTTGCCTGGGCCGGTGACGGCAGGGTTCTGTTACACCTCAGCAATACCGCAATCCTCGGCATTGGCTTCACCTCGGACAAAACCGAATTGTCCAGCATGCTCGTGCTGGACCTCACCACCCGCGAGACCTGGCCAATCTTCGGCGGTTACAGGGAGGTAACCGGCGGCATCCGGGGCTTCTATGGCGTCGTTGAGCGAGACGGCCACTGGTATGGATATTTCGGCGGCATTACCGTGGCCAAAGGCCGGGACGGAGAACGGTTCTTCGACAACGGCCGGCCCGAACTCTACGAGGTCGACCTCGACAGCCGGAAATATCGCCGGATCGGGCGGCGTTCGGATGATGAGGACACCGCCCGCGACTGGCTGATCGACAGCAACGGTCAGATCGCCGCTACACTCGAATTTTTGACCGGCTCGGGCACCTGGCAGATCAGAAATGCCGGTAGCCTCGTGATCGCCCGCGGAACCGCCCCGACCGGCGATATCGATCTGCGCGGCCTCGGCCGAACGCCGGGTACGATCGTCTATGTGATCGGCGATCAGGAAAATGTCAGCAAGCTGATCGAAGTGCCGCTCGCCGGTGGCCGGGGCGAGGAACTGCTCCCCGACATCTCGGCCCGTGGCTTTCGGTTCGACAAGCGTTCGTTCCACCTGATTGGCTATGTCGAGGAAGGTGATTTTCCCCTCGACCGCTTTTTCGATGCGCGACAGGACAAGATGCTGGCCGCGACCCGGAAGGCTTTCCCGGGGCTGACCGTCAGGCTGTCGGACTGGAATGAAGCCTTCAACAAATTTCTTGTCGAATGCAGCGGACCCGGCGAGCCGGATGGCTGGTGGCTTGTCGACCTGACGACCGGCAAGGCGGCCCCGATCGGTCTGGCCTATGCAATCGCGTCGATGGACGTCGGACCGATGCGGATGTTCCGTTACAAGGCCGCGGACGGCCTCGACATGGCCGGCGTCCTGACGCTCCCGCCAGATCGGCCTGCGAAGAACCTCCCGCTGGTCATGCTGCCGCATGGCGGTCCTCACGCGCGCGACTATCCGGTGTTCGACTGGTGGGCTCAGGCCTTTGCGTCACGCGGCTATGCTGTCTTCCAGCCCAATTTCCGGGGCTCGACGGGTTCAGGAGCCGATTTCGAGCGCGCCGGCTGGGGCGAATGGGGTGGCAAGATGCAGACGGATATTTCGGACGGACTGGCCGAGCTGGCCAGGCAAGGTGTCGTCGATCCGAAACGCGCATGCATCGTCGGTGCGAGCTATGGCGGCTATGCGGCGCTCGCGGGCGTGACGGTTCAACAGAGTCTGTACCGCTGCGCGGTTTCGGTGGCGGGCATAGGCGATATCCCCAAGCTGGTGCGCGACAATATCCACGAAAGCGGGAGCAACGGCACAATGATCCGTTCGCTCAAGCAGACGGTGAATACCGGACGGGACATGAAGCTGGTATCCCCGGTTAGTTTCGCCGGCCGGGCCGATGCGCCTATCTTGCTGATCCATGGCAAGGACGACATCGTTGTGCCATTCAGCCAGAGCACCGACATGGCGAGCGCCCTCAGGAAAGCCGGAAAGCCTGTCGAGTTCGTCATCCTCGAGGGCGAGGACCACTGGCTCTCGAAGAGCGAGACGCGCCTGATGATGCTCAAAGCCACGGTCGGCTTTGTCGAGATGCACAACCCGCCCGATCCGGCAGCAGCACATTGAAGACCGGCGCAGCCTCGCCGGGAGCTGCCGCGCACCATATTAAGCTCTGGAACCAAGAGGCTTTTCACATGCGCCAGATGAGAACAGAATTTCGGCCGATGAGAAGGCTGTCACGCGTGATCGGTGCATTCCTGCTCGCGCTGATGCCGCCCGCTTTTTCGGGGAATGCCGCACCGCCGCTTGAGGTCTATGGCCGCCTTCCGGCCATCGAGATGGCGGCGATCTCGCACGCCGGCGACAAGGTCGCGGTGGTGGGCATGCTCGCCGGCAAGCGAAGGCTGTTCCTGGTCAGCCCCGGCCAGCAACCTGTCTCGCTGATGGATGTTACCGGGGTGAAGGTCCGCGACATAAACTGGGCGGGCGATGACAAGATTTTGCTGACGGCGACCGCGACCGTCGACCTCGCATTCGAATATTCAGCATCGATGACCGAGCTGGCATCGATGGTCGTCATACCGATCGACGGCAGCAAGAGCTGGGCGATTTTCGGCAACACCAATCGCATGGCCGGCACGGTGAGCGGATATTTTGGTTCGGTCCAGCGCGACGGTCGCTGGTACGGCTATTTTGGCGGGATGGCGCTCAATCCGGTAACCGGACAAACGGAAAGGGACGGCCGCGAACTTTACGAAGTCGATTTTGAAACCCAGGGCTTCAAACTCGTTGCGCACAGTGCGCCGGGCGACAATATCTGGCGCCAGTGGGAGATTGGCCCGGACGGCAGCGTGGCGGGCTACCGTGATCTTAAAACCGGCGGCGACTGGTGGATCCGCAACGCCGAAGGCAAGGAAATAGCGAGCGGAAACTCGCCAACTGGCGATATCTCGCTGATCAGCCTCGGCCGGTCACCGGGCACGATCCTCTACTACAACGCGCGCGACGACGGGATCCAGCGGGTGTTCGAACTGCCTCTGGCCGGCGGCTCGCCGGTCGAACTGTTCGAGAATGAGGGCGTGAACCGTTACGACATTGATCGGCGAACCAAGCTGCTGATCGGCTATCGGCGTGGCGGCGATGTTCCCGAAGACCACTATTTCGATCCGCAGCGCCAAAAGATGATGACGGCGGCGCGCAAGGTGTTCCCGGGCGTCACCGTCCGACTGGTCGATTCGAACGATGAATTCGATCGGCTGATTGTCGAGACGAGCGGGCCCGGTCATCCCGAAAACTGGTGGCTGATCGACCTCAAGGCGAAGAGCGCCCAGACGATCGGCGCGGCGTACCCGATCGAAGGCAGCGACGTCGGTCCGATGCGGATGGTCCCCTACAAGGCGGCGGACGGGCTGGCGATGGCCGGGGTACTGACGCTACCCCCGGGCCGCGAGCCCCGCAACTTGCCCGCGATCATGCTCCCCCATGGCGGCCCGACCGCGCGCGATTATCCGACCTTTGACTGGTGGGCGCAGGCCTATGCATCCCGCGGCTATGCTGTGTTCCAGCCCAATTTCCGGGGTTCGACAAGCGGCAGCGACGCTTTCAGGATGGCCGGCTATGGCGAATGGGGCCGTAAGATGCAGTCGGATATATCCGACGGGCTGGCCGAACTGGTCCGCCAGGGTATCGTCGATCCCAAGCGGGTCTGCATCATCGGCGGAAGCTATGGCGGCTATGCTGCGCTCGCCGGGGTGACATTGCAGAAGGGCTTTTACCGCTGCTCAGTCTCGTACGCAGGGATCGGCGACGTTTCCCGGTTGATCTCGACCGACCTGCGCGAAAGCGGCAATGATCAGATGCTGATCCGGGTGTTCCGCAAGGAGCTCGGCTCGGGCCGCGACCTGCAACAGGTTTCACCGATCAAGTTCGTCGACCGCACCGACGCCCCCGTCCTCCTCATTCACGGCGCCGACGACACCGTCGTTCCCTTGGCTCAGAGCAGCGCAATGGCCGGAGCACTCAAGCGCGCCGGAAAGCCGGTCGAGTTCATCAAACTCACCGGCGAGGATCACTGGCTGTCGACATCCGAGACCCGCCTGCAGATGCTCAAGGCCAGCGTAGAGTTCGTCGAAAAGCACAACCCGCCCGATCCGGCGCCCGCTGCCAAATAGGGGGTAGTCCAACACCGCCATGCGCATCGTCATGCTCCATCTTTACAAAATCTGGGCTGCGCTCGCGCTGCTGTCATGTGCCGTGGCCGGCCAATGCATCGCGGTGCCACCGCTTGAGACCTATGGTCGCCTTCCCGGCTTCGAGATGGCGGCGATCTCGCCATCCGGCGACCGGGTCGCTATCGTCGGCATGGTCGGTAGCACCCGCCAGCTGATTGTCTTCGGAGCGGACGGCACGCCAATGTCATCCAACCCGCTCGGCGACCAGAAGGTGCGGTGGATCCGCTGGGCGGACGAAAACAGAATCCTCACCCGGATCAGCTGGACAATTCCGCTGGGCGTCGGTTTCACCGCCGCCAAGAGCGAACTTTCCAGCGTTTTGGTATTCACTGCAGATGCGAGTAAGCTGTGGCCAGTGTTCGGTGGGAAGTCGACCATCACCGGCGGTGTCCGCGGCTTTTACGGCATTCGGATCATTGATGACCATCCCTACGGCTTTTTCGGCGGTATGTCGATCGACGGCCCTGATCCCAACCATCAGGGCCTCACGAACGGCAGGCCCAATCTCTACCGGGTCGATCTCGACAATGGCGATACGGTCAAAATCGCAGAACGTACCGAGCAGGATAGCTACCGTGACTGGGCAGTGGGTGCGGATGGCAAGCTCGCAGCCGTCCTGGACTTGTCGGGCGTCAGCGGCGGATGGCGCATACGCAGCTTAAAGGCAGGCTGGGTTGCGACCGGGAAAACGCCCACTGGCAGCATCGATCTGTCCAGTCTGGGCCGCACCGCGGATACCGTCCTGTATGTCGTCCAGGACGATGAAACTGCCGAGGTGCACTGGTTCGAGCAATCTCTAGCCGGAGGCCCGCCACAGGAGATGTTCTCCTCCGGAGCGCCGGTCGATATCCATGTCGATCGCGCGACCGGCCTGCTGATCGGCTACCGTGCGGATGGCGATGTTCCCGAAGACCATTTTTTCGACAGCCGGCGCGACAAGATCATGGTCGCAACACGCAAGGCGTTTCCCGGGCTGGGCGTGCGTCTGGTCGACTGGAACGACGCTTTCGACAAGATTATCGTGCAAACTGAAGGACCGGGCGATCCTAGGACCTGGTGGAAGGTCGATATCCGAACCGGCGCGGCGGACCCGTTAGGCGCCGCCTATCCGATGGCTGAAAACGAAGTTGGGCCCATGCGCATGGTTCGGTACAGCGCGGCGGATGGTCTGGCGCTCGGCGGCGTTCTCACCCTTCCACCCGGACTCCCGGAACGCAACCTTCCGGTGGTCGTCCTTCTGCACGGGGGCCCTGACTCCCGTGATTATCCGGGATTTGACTGGTGGGCTCAGGCTTTTGCTTCGCGCGGCTATGCCGTCTTCCAGCCCAATTTCCGCGGTTCCGATGGCTTCGGCGCAGCCTTTCGTCGCGCCGGCTGGGGCGAGTGGGGCCGCAAGATGCAGACCGATGTTTCGGACGGGCTGGCAGAGCTGGCGAAGGAGGGTGTCGTCGATTCCCGGCGCGCCTGCATCGTTGGCGGCAGCTATGGCGGCTATGCCGCATTGGCAGGCGTAACCCTGCAACAGGGATTGTATCGCTGTGCCGTCTCGGTTGCCGGCATCAGCAATCTGGCATCGTGGCGCTTCAATGCAGTCCGGGAAAGCGGGTGGAAGGCCGTCGTGGCACGATCGATTGATCAGGGACTTGGGCCAACCGGCGATATCAAGCAACGGTCACCCATTACCTTCGCCGACCGCGCCGATGCGCCCATCCTGCTTATCCACGGCAAGGACGATATCGTCGTCCCGTTCAGCCAGAGCACCGACATGGCCGCGGCCCTCAAGCGTGCCGGCAAACCCGTCGAGTTCGTGACCCTCGCGGGCGTGGATCACTGGCTGTCGAAAAGCGAGACCCGCCTGCAGATGCTCAAGGCCAGCGTCGAGTTCGTCGAAAAGCACAATCCACCCGATCCGGCGCCCGCTGCGAAATAGGCAGGACCATCGATCGACATCGGCTATGCTGCGCGGGCATGAACCCGTTGCGAAAGATCTGCGCGGCGCTGGCGCTGCTCTGGCTGGCGATCGCGCCCGCCGCCCCGGCTGCGCCGCCACTCGCGGTCTACGGCCGTTTGCCGGATTTCGAGACGGCCCGGCTCTCCCCCTCTGGAAAACGGGTCGCGATGGTCGGGATGTTCGGCAGCGGGCGCCGGCTCCGCGTGATCGAGGGCGACAAGGAGATACTGTCCTGGCCGGTGGGTACGCAGAAGGTCCGCGATCTCTTCTGGGCAGGCGAGGACAGGCTGCTGCTGATGGTCAGCGACACCGAGGTGCTCGGCCCCGGCTTTACCGCCGCCAAGGCCGAACTGGCACGCATGCTGGTCGTGCCGATAAGCGGTGGCGAACCCTGGCCGGTGTTCGGAGGGCTGTCGAGCGTCAGCGGTAATGTCCGCGGCTATTATGGCGCGGTCGAACGCGACGGCCGCTGGTATGGCTATTTCGGCGGAACGACGCTCGAGCCGGATCGCTTCCTGCTGGCGGGTTCCGCCAGCACGCGGCCGGATCTCTACGAAGTCGATCTCGCCTCGCGCAGTTCACGGCGCATAGGCCGTCGCCCCGACGATTCGGCCCGCACCCGCGACTGGGCGATCGGAGCGGACGGACGGATCGTCGCCACACTCGACCTCCGCACCGGCTCAGGCGCCTGGGAGATCAGGACGGATGGCGGCACGGTCATCGCCAGCGGGGTCGCCCCGAGTGGCGATGTCGGCCTGTTCGGGCTCGGCCGCACCCCCGGCACGATCCTCTATTCGCTCGGCGATGACGAGGCCCGTCATCGGTTGCTCGAGCAACCCGTCGCCGGCGGCCAGCCGGTCGAACTGCTCACCGGCGCTCCGATCGCCGCCTATCTGTTCGACAATCGCAGCTTTCTGTTCATCGGCCATGTCGAGGACGACGACACGCCGCGCGATCGCCTGTTCGATCCGAAAGCGGACGCCGCGATGGAGGCGGCGCGCAGGGCCTTCCCGGGCATCAGCGTCAAGCTGGCGGATGCCAACGACCGTTTCGACCGGCTGATCGTCGAAACCAGCGGGCCGGGCGATCCCGGCAGCTGGTGGCTGATCGACGGCGCGACCGGCAACAGGGACAAGCTCGGCAGCGGCTATGCGATCTCCCCGGCCGATGTCGGGCCGATGCGCATGTTCGCATTCCCGGCCGCCGACGGGCTCGCCATGTCCGGCGTCCTCACCCTGCCGCCCGGCCGGCCGGCCCGCAATCTGCCGCTGATCATGCTGCCGCATGGCGGCCCGCAGGCCCGCGACTATCCTGTGTTTGACTGGTGGGCGCAGGCGTTCGCTGCGCGCGGCTATGCGGTGTTCCAGCCCAATTTCCGGGGATCGACAGGGTTGGGGCCAGCCTTCCAACGCGCCGGCTGGGGCGAATGGGGCCGCAAGATGCAGAGCGATATCTCTGACGGCCTGGCCGAACTGGCGCGCCAGGGCATCGTCGACCCGAAACGCACCTGTATCGTCGGCGGCAGCTATGGCGGCTATGCCGCGCTGGCGGGTGTCACGCTCCAGCAGGGGCTTTATCGTTGCGCCGTATCGGTTGCTGGGATCGGCGACATTCCGAAGATGCTGCGCGATAGCATCCGCGACAGCGGCGGGGATCGATCGCTGGAACGGGCGCTCAACCGCGAGATCGGGACCGGCCCGGCCATGAAGCGAATCTCACCGGTGGCCTTCGCCGATCGCGCCGACGCACCGATCCTGCTGATTCACGGCCAGGACGATACCGTCGTCCCGTTCAGCCAGAGCCGCATGATGCTTGACGCGCTCCGGCGCGCCAACAAACCGGCCGAACTGTTGACGCTGCCGGGCGAGGATCACTGGCTGTCGCGCAGCGAGACACGCCAGGCGATGCTCGAGGCCGCCGTCGGCTTCGTGCATAAACACAACCCGCCCGATCCGCCGCCGCCGGCAGGACGGGCGCCGCCGCCTTAATTGTGCAGATTGGCGGTCGCCAATCGTGTGACAGGCTCGGCTGCATCGACGAGTCGGACCGTGCGATCACCGTGACGGATCACCCGCGCCTTTTCGATGCTCGTCTCGGTGATGTTCGCGGCATGGTCGTTCGCGGCGGTCGCCGTTGCGGCCGGCGGATCATAATAAGCATCGGCATCGAAATCGAGCCGGAGTTGCGCGCCGGCGCTGGTCGGGAGAAGCCAGGCGGCGATAATCAACAGAAAATGCTTCATTGTCGGATGCCCTATCCAACGCCCGAATAGTTTCGGACAAGGCAAGAATGCGCCCGATCAATTTCCTGCGATTTAAGTAAAATGGTTAATGTCGGCTAAGCCACACTTACCCATGACATCGATTCTGGCGGCTAAATATTAACAAAGGGTAACTATGCCGCAGATCACAGGAAGAAAATATCACCATTCATCTTCTTTTTTACAGGTCGATGCACCCGTCAGACAAACGCGCTGTGCCGCGCCATGCATTCGGTCAGGCGATCGAGCTGGGTGAGGCCTGCGAGCCGGGCAAAGCGCGGTGGATTGCGATCGACCATCTCCTGCGTCACCCGCGCGGTGAAGCTCTCCTTGGGCGGCTTGATATAGCTGCGGGTGAAGAAGCAGAGCAGGCTGACGCGCAGGCCAGGCGCGGTGCGCGGCAAGGCGCCATGCCATGTGTTGCCATGCCAGACGAGCAGCGAACCGGCGGGCGCGATCAGCGGCACGGTGGCTGACAGGTCGATCGATTCCCCGGCGGTCGGGTTGCGACATTTGCGGTGGCTGCCCGGCTCGAACAGCGTCGCGCCCGCAGCCTCGTCATAATCGGTCAGCAGCCAGGTGGCGTTGGCGACCTGGGCATAAGGCGGCAGGGGATTGGGCTGGATGCTGTCGGCGTGCATCGGGACATGCTCGGGCCCCGGACCCTTGATGAGCCCGTTCATCGCCGCGAGCTCGCAATTTTCGCCGAGCAGATAGCTGACCAGCGCGAGCATAGCCTCGTTCATCAGCGCCTCTTCGAAGATCCGGTCCGAGAAGAAGACGTCGGTGAGGATCTCGCTGCGCCCGACATTGGTGACCGCGACCTGCCTGTGACTCTCGCCGCCCGCCATGTCCGGGCGCACGCCATTGATCCGTTCCGACTCGTCGAGCACCCGCGCAAGCAACCGGTCGGTGAAACCGGCGCGGGCGAGGCGATCGGGCAACACCACAGTGTAACCGAGGCTGTCGAGTTCCCAGGCATTATGCTCAAGCCCGAGCCGCGCGATCTCGGCAAGGACTCGCTCGCCCGCACCTCCATCGCCATGCGCGGCGAGCATGCCCGGATCGGCGAAGATTTTTTCGGTCATGATGCCCCCTCCGCTGCCAGTTTGGGCGCGCTCGCCGAAGCGAAACCGATGATGAAGACGATGCCACCGATCACCATCGCCCCGCCCAGCAGCATCGACAGGGTGATCGGCGCGTCGAGCAGCAGCCTGGCCGTGATCACCGCGACGACCGGCGTTCCCAGCGTCAGCGGCATCACCACCGACACCGGATGATGGCGGAACATCCAGGTGACGCAGCCATTGCCGATAATCGTCGACCCGATGATCATGAAGGCGAGCCAGGCAGCGATGTCCCAGCTGATATGGCTCGTCCGGACAATCATCCCCGGCTCGAAGATCGCCGCCGCCGGCAGCACGAACAGCAGCGCCATCAGCCCGGTCCAGGCATAGAAACTCAGCACCGGCGTACCCGACAATCGCCGCATGAGCAGCGAGCAGACCGACCAGGCCAGCGCCGCCCCCAGCATCAACACGACGCCGACATAGTCCTCCGCGATGCGCGGGTCGAACAGCATGACAACCACCCCGACGAAAGCGAGGATCGTGCCGATGACCCGTACCCGGTTCACCTTCTCGCCGAGCAGCAGCACCCCGAGCACGACGCTGAACGGGATGGAGAGCTGGGCGACGATCGACAGAGCCCCGATGTTGCGGGACAGGTGAATCGAAAGGCTCATCAGCGCCGACATCGCGACCCCGTTCATGAAACCGAACAGGGCGAGCAGCTTCCAGCGGCCGCGCGTCCTGAATATCCAGGGCAGGCATAGCAGGAAGACGAAGCCGAAGCGCAGCGCGCAGGTTGTCAGCGGCGCCAGCGCGGTGACGACGAACTTCATCGCCACTGTGTTCAGCCCCATCGTCAGGTTCATGATGATGGTCGCGCCGACATCGGCAATGCCGAAATGGCGGTGCGGGGACGCAATGGGCGCGGCAGAGGTCGAAGTGCCGTCACCCATGTCTTGATCCGCTCCCCAAGGCTCGACTGTTGGCCATTACCATAGTGACCCTTCTCCCGTTTACGCGAGAAGGTTGGATAAGCGTCTTCTTTCTTCTACTTTTTCGGAATCAGGGCTTTTGGCCGCCCCGGAAAAGGAAGAAGACCGGCTCACTTTCATCCCGCGCGCGGGAGAGGGGAAAAAGGGGAGGCGGCGCGATGAAACGAATCCTGGGGCTTTCCGCAATATTGCTCGGCTTCGCGGTCGCCGGGCACAGCCAATCCCCTAAAGAACTCGCCACCCCCACCGCCCGATATCTCGACGGATCGGCCGGCGCCGACTGGCCCGGCTATGGCCGCAGCTTCGGCGAGCAGCATTACAGCCCGCTCGCGCAGATCAACGACAGCAATGTCGGCACGCTCGGGCTGCTCTGGTCGGCCGACCTGCCGACCCGCAACAGCGTGACGCAGCCGATCGCGGTCGACGGGGTGATCTTCCTGACCACCGGGCTCAGCTTCGTCCATGCGATCGACGCAAAGACCGGCCGGCAATTGTGGACCTATGACCCGCAGGTCGCGCGCGCGGCGGGGCTCAAGCTGCGCGGCGGCTGGGGAGCGCGCGGGCTCGCCTGGTGGAAGGGCAAGCTCTATGTCGGCACCCAGGACGGGCGGCTGATCGCGATCGACGCGAACAGCGGCAAACAGGTCTGGAGCGTCCAGACCACCGAAGAGGGCAAGGTCGAGTTCGTCACCGGCGCACCCCGAGTGTTCGACGGCAAGGTGATCGTCGGCTTCGGCGGCGCCGATCTCGATCTCGTTCGCGGCTATGTCACGACCTATGACGCCGAGACCGGCAAACAGCTCTGGCGCTTCTACACGGTGCCCGGCGATCCGGCGGTCGATAATGACGAGACGACGAAGCTCGCGGCGGGCAGCTGGGCCGGAGAATGGTGGAAATTCGGCGGCGGCGGCACCGTCTGGAACGCCATGACCTATGATCCGGAAACCGACACGATCTTCCTCGGCACCGGCAATGGCGTTCCCTGGAACCACAAGGCGCGCAGCAAGGGCGAGGGCGACAATCTGTTCCTCTGCTCGATCGTCGCGCTCGACGGCAAGACCGGCCGGTACAAGTGGCATTATCAGATCAATCCCGGCGAGAGCTGGGATTATAACGCCGCGATGGACATGCCGCTGGCGACGATCGAGATCGACGGCAAGCCCCGCAAGGTGATCATGCAGGCGCCGAAGAACGGCTTTTATTATGTGATCGACCGGATCACCGGAAAGCTGATCTCGGCCGAGCCCTGGACGAAAGTGACATGGGCGTCGAAGATAGATCTCGCGACCGGCCGTCCGGTCGAAAATCCCGCCGCGCGCTACCCGGACGGATCGACCTTCATCCTCTATCCGCGCACTGCGCACAGCATCCAGCCAATGGCGTACAGCCCGGCGAGCGGGCTCGCCTATATCCCGACGCTGATCGCCGCCGACGGCTGGTCAGACTCCGGTGTCGCCAATGACGAGTGGCGCAAGACCTCGCCGCTCTCGACCGGCCAGTTCGCGGCGGTGCGCAACCCCTTCGCGGTGAAGGACGATCCCGACAACGGCACCAGCAAGCTCGTCGCCTGGGATCCGCGCACGCAAAAACAGGCCTGGGAGCAGAAGACGCCTGGGCCGTTCGCCGGCGGCACGATGGCGACCGCGGGCAACCTCGTCTTCCAGGGCCGGCTCGACGGCCGCTTCAACGCCTATGACGCGAAGAGCGGCAAGCTGCTCTGGTCGTTCGACGCGAAGGCGCCGGTCGTCGCCTCACCGCTCAGCTACACGGTCGGCGGCCGGCAATATGTCACCGTCACCACCGGCATAGGCCTGAGCGCCGCGATCCGCGGTGATCTGCTCAAGGATGTCGACACCGACTATCGCACCCAGAAGCGCCGCGTGCTGACCTTCGCGATCGGCGGGAAGATGGCCCTGCCCGACGGCCGCGCAGCGAAACCGGCACCGGTCGACGATCCCGATTATCGCGCAGACGACGCCCAGGCGGCACGCGGCGTGGCGGTCTACAACCGGCGCTGCGCCCAGTGCCACGGGATCGCCGGCCAGGCCGGCGGCATCGCCCCCGATCTGCGCGCCTCGCCGATCCCGCTGTCGGCCGAGGCTTATCTGCAGGTGACGCATGGCGGCGCGCTGCTCGCTGCGGGAATGCCGAAGTTCGACGATCTCAGCGAGGCCGACCTGCTCGACGTCCGCCACTATATCCGTTCGCGCGCAGCAGCCTGGCGGGCGGCTGGGAAATAGTTCTCCTTCCCCTCAGGGGAGGGGGTTAGGGGGTGGGGCATGGCCACCAGCCCCACATTAAGATCAGAGGCCCCACCCCAACCCCTCCCCTGAAGGAGAGGGGCTCATGAATTGAGAGGAGCACCACCATGACCGACCCCACTGACGAACGCGCCTTTTCCCGCCAGCGCGAGAAAGAGATGGGCTTCGTCCCGCGCACCCCTTTCGAGGACTATCGCGACAAATATGCGAAGTTCGTCCGGATGGAGCGCCGCAACGGTATCATCGAGGTGCGGCTCCACACCGATGACGGCCCCGCGCTCTACAGCTCCGACGTCCACAATGCCTGGCCGCGGATGTTCGTCGATATCGG
>CANJRZ010000016.1 GCA_947476735.1 Sphingomonadaceae bacterium | reverse complement strand
GCCCGATGGCTTCGATATGGGATCGAACCGCTGGATTACTAGTCTGGTGACACCATCTGTAGCACCATCGGGAACCAAAGCTTTATGGCTCAACGTATCGACCGACGCTGGCTTGAAACGCCATCATTGCCTCGGTCGACAACGCAGGGTCATCCATATTCCGCAGGCCGTGCACATGTCGTAGCGCTAATGAAACTGCTGCAAAGATTGCGAGCATCGAGCAATTCCTTCAGACGTGCGCCGAACAGTTTTTGTCCAAATCGGTCCGGATCGATCAGGTCCGCAGAACGATCGGGAGCAGGTGAAGGTCGCGATGGAAGCCATACCGAGTGAACATCTGGCCTATCATGCCCCGGAACTCTCGCCACCGCTGATCGACGGCTCGGTCGGAGAGGCGCTGCTCCGGTCCGCTGCCCATTTTCCGGATCGACAAGCGGTTGCTTATGCTGACGGCGATGGGATTTCGGCCATGTCCTATGCCGACCTGGCAGAAGCCGCGATGCGCGTCGCCTGGTGGCTTCAAGCCTTCGGGAACAAGGGCGACACCATTGCGGCATGGTCTCGCAACAGCGTCGAATGGGTGATCTTCGAACTCGGCGGCGCATTGGCGGGCCGCGTCATCGCCGGATGGAATCCGGCCTGGAGCGACGCCGAATGCCGGCACGCTCTTGAGCTGACCAGGCCGGTGTTGCTCCTCGCCGGTCATGACACGCGCGGCATCTCTCTGCTGGAGCGCGCCCGTGATATCGCTGGCGCCGCCGTCTACGCGCTCGATGACCTGCAACAGCTCGTAGCGGACGCACGCCCCAGCACCTTGCCCGAAATTGTCAGCTCAGACCTTTTCCTGATTCAGTTCACATCGGGCACGACCGGTAAGGCAAAGGGCTCCTCTCTGTCGCATCGGGCCGCCCTGAACGGTGCCTGGCTTCGCGTCTGGGCTATGGCGGTCGACGAGACCGATGTGCTGGTCAACCCGTCACCGATGAATCATATCGGCGGCGCCATCCACATGTTGCTCGGCTGCGTGCTCACCGGAGCCTGCTATGTGATGATGAACCGCTTTGATCCGAGCGAATATATCCGGATGATGCGCCTGACCGGTGCAACCCAGATCAGCGGCGTCCCGACCATTTTGCTCGCCATCCTGGACCATCCCGATCGTTCACCCGAGGCGAAGCTCCGTTCGCTCGCATCCGGCGGAGCCCTCGTACCTGAGCCACTCATCGAGCGACTGACCCGCGAGTTCGAAGCGCCGGTGTTCATCTGCTACGCCCAGTCCGAAGTCGCGATGATCAGTACGACCATGGTCGGCGACAGCGCCCGACTGCTGGCCACGACAGTCGGCCGTCCCGCGCCGCATGTCGAATTGAAGATCGCGGCAACCGGCAACGGCCCGACGCTTCGCAGGGGCGAGGTGGGCGAGATTTGCATCCGCGGTCCGCTCACCATGGACGGCTATTTCGGGAACCCGGCCGCGACCGCCGATACGATCGATGCGGAAGGCTTCGTTCACACCGGTGATCTCGGGACACTGGACGATAGTGGCTATCTCCGCATTGTCGGCCGGTGCCGCGACGTGATCATCCGCGGAGGCGAGAACATCTACCCGGCCGAAGTCGAGGACGCACTGCTCGAACATCCCGGCATCGCCCTCGCTGCGGTCGTGGGCATCCCGGACGAGCGCTGGGGCCAGCTGGTCGGCGCAGCCGTAATCCCCCGCGATGGCCACCATTTGGACCCGGCCGAACTGGAAACTTACCTTGACGGACGGGTTGCCCATTTCAAGATCCCACGCCGCTGGCTCTTCGTTGCGCAACTGCCGATGACACCGTCGGGGAAGGTTCGGAAGGTCGAAGTCGAGCCATTGTTCCTGGCCTAGTATCTCGCCGCAGCAGCTCCTCGAAGCACAGCCGCTCAGACCGTTGCAACGCCTTCACTCGCCGGATCGCCGGCAATGCGCGAATGCCACATGACCCGGGGAATAGTCATATCCCAGGGGCCCGCGCGGTGCATCAGGCGGCGATTGTCCCAGATCACGACGTCGCCGGGTGACCAGATATGGGCCCAGGTCCGCGGTGCTCGGCAGGCCACGTCCCGCAACCGGTTCAGCATGGCTTCCGACGCCGCCTCGTCGCCCTCGTCCAGCGCAAAGGCGTGCCGACCGATCGACAGCGATTTGCGTCCCGTCTCGGGATGGCACTTCACCAGCGGCCGCAGCGGCGGCTCGGCGACATCCATGCCATAGCCGTCATAGTTGCTGGCCGCGGTCTGGACATGCCCCACCTTTGCCTGGCTGCGCACCAGCGAGTGGTACGCCGAAAGGCCATCGACAGAACGCCGCTCGCCTGGATCAAGCGCGTCATAGGCCGCTTCCATGTCGGCGAACTCCGTCACATAACCGTCGGGCACGGTCACAGCCGAGAACACCGCCGCCTTCGCCTGGACCGGCATGTAGGTCGAGTCCTGGTGCCAGGCCATATTGCCTCTGAACACCTTGACCATGTCGTCGGCCTCGTCGTCGCAGGGACGAAGCGATCCGTCCGGCAACAGGTTTGTGAGCACGCCAAGTTCGATCTCGAGCGGGCCAAAGCGCTGGGCGAATGCGATTTGCTCCGCCTCCGTCAGAAACTGATCCGGGACGATCAGCAACCCATGGTCCAGCCAGCATGCATAGAACGCATCGAACGCATCGTCGGACAGTGCCGAAAGCTTCACGTCGCGGACCACCGCCCCGAACGTCGCCGGCAAACGCTCAACCTCGAAATCAGGGGAAACCGCCACCAATCGATCCTCTCCGCTTTTAAATCTTCAGCCCGAAACTATCATGGGAGCAGCGGGCCAGGAAGCCACTCGGGCGGCTTATCACTCCCCGATCAGGTGGAGGCTGATCGAACGGACGTGATTTGAATTTGTGAATAGCGGACAATATGTCCACGAATATGACTTTGTGCGGCCAGCCCCGTCATGCATCTGTTCATATCAGGGGGAAAAGCAGCCTCGGCAACGAGCCGCGGGTTCGACCGGCCCTGCACAATGGCTGTGATCGATAACCGGAGATGAAAACATGAAGATCGGGGCGGTTTTCCCACAGACCGATATCGGCGACGATGCCGGCGCGATCCGTGAATGGACATTGGGGGTTGAGGCCATGGGCTTCGACCATGTCGACGCCTATGACCATGTTATCGGTGCCAACACCGCGAGCCGGCCCGGCTGGGACGGCGCCTATGATATCGACAGCCAGTTCTACGAGCCCTTCACCCTGCTCTCCTACATGGCCGCACTCAGCAGCACGCTGAGCTTCATGACCGGCGTCTTCATCCTCCCCCAGCGGCAGACCGTGCTGTTCGCCAAGCAGGCCGCCTGCCTCGACAGGCTATGCGGCGGCCGGCTGCGCCTCGGCGTCGGCACCGGCTGGAACGCCGTCGAATATGAGGCGCTCGGCGTCGATTTCGCCCAACGCGGCGCGATCTTCGACGATCAGATAGAGGTGCTGCGCGCCCTGTGGTCGAACCGCGCCGTGACGATCAACACCCCCTTCCACAAGATCACCGATGCCGGGCTCAAGCCGATGCCCGTCCAGCAACCGATCCCGCTATGGCTCGGCGGCGGCGGCGGCGGCACGATCGTCCAGACCAGCACGTCAAGCGACAAGGTGATCCGCCGCATCGCCCGCCTCGCCGATGGCTGGCTGCCGCTCTGCGCCCCCGACGAGCATGGCGCGGCGCTCGTCGAACGGATGCGCGGCTATGCCCGCGACTATGGCCGCGATCCGGCCGGCATCGGCATCCAGGCGGGCCTGCGCGGGCGGCGCGCGCTCGAAGACCAATGGGCCGAACACGCCAATGCCTGGCGCAGGCTCGGCGCGACCCACATGTTCATCAACACCATGCAGGATGGATTGACCGGCGCCGACCAGCATCTGCGCCGGCTTGAAGAAGCGCTGCGCGCTGTGTCCCGATGACGGTGACGGGAGAGGAAAAGGACATGATGAAGAACAAGTTCGAGCTGATCCCGGTCTGCACCCTGGTGTATGGGCCCGAAGGCTTCCAGATGATTGGCGAAACCCCCGAGGGGCTGCTCGGTCTCGGCATCATGGGCGAGGGCAAGGTCACCGGGCCGCTGCTCAACGGCATCGTCCTGCGCGGCACCCAGGACTGGTCGCTGGTCCGGCGCGACGGCATCCATCGCCCCGAATGCCGTGCCGTCATGAAGACCCACGACGACGCGATCATCCAGCTGTCCTACAACGGCTTCATGGATCTCGGCCCCGATGGCTATGAGCAGCGCAAGGCGGGCGTCCGCAACGGCCCCTATCATCCGCGCACGATGATCCGGATGCTCACCGAGTCCGAAGCCTATGCCTGGGTCAACCGGACGCCCTTCCTCGGCATCGGCCTGCTCGAATATGGCAGCCCGCCGACCGTGACCTACGACATCTACCAGATCTCGACCCCGCCGCCGGGCGCCTGAGGCCACACCTGCGGCCGGCGGCCCGCGTGCTCAGGCCGCGTCCGCAGCCTCGCCTTCGCTGACCAGCCGGCCGAGCCGCATCGTCCCCAGGATCGGCAGCGAGTGCATCACCCGCGCATAACGCTTCGGATGGCCATAGGCGCGGTGGAGCATTCGCCAATTGTCCCAGATCACCACGTCCCCCGGTTTCCACTGGTGGACATAGGCATTCTCCTCCGCCGTCACGTGCCGGCAAAGAGTGTCGAACAGCTCCTCGGCCTCTTCCTTTGGAAGCCCGACGATCTCCTTCGCCGTGGCCGGCGACAGCGCCAGCACCGGCATGTCGTTTTCGGGATGGACGAACACCAGCGGATGGCTTGCCTCGGGCAGCATCTTGCCGGGGTTCGCGACCATGCTCTGCTTGCCATATGAGGCCGCATAGCTGTGGATGATCCGCAAGCCCTGCATCTTGCGCTTGATATCGCTCGGCAGGCTCCGATAGGCCGCCGCCGTATCCACCCAGCCGGTCTGTCCGTCGACATCGGGGATCACGATCGCCCGCAGCGCCGAGGCGCGGTGCGGATTTTCGATATACGCCCGGTCAGCATGCCAGGGGATCTGGCCGATCACCTTGTCCGCGTCGGGATCGTCGTCGGCCACCGGCTTGCCGCCATTGGCCGCGAGCAGGCGCAGCGCCGGCTGGTCGGGATGGCGCAACTCGGGGATTTCATGCGGCGGCGCATGGTCTCCGAACATCGCCCCGATCGCCATTTGCGTTCGCGCGTCGAGATCGTCGAAGCCGGTGAAGACGAGCACGCCATATTCAAGGAAGGCCGCGTGGATCCGCGCCTTCACCGCGTCGGTCACATGGTCGCGGTCGAAACCCGTCACGATGGCGCCGGTCGGTCCGCCGGTGGGTCTGATCTCCAGTGCCATGTCCTGCCCATTCTCTCTTAGCTTGGCGGATGATACGCCCCCTGACCTTGCCAGGGCCAGTGGCCATTGCAGGCGCATTCGCCCCGATGTTCTATTTTCGACACTCACGCCGCGCGGCCACCGATAAATTGATGGACAATATGTCTCGGTACTTGTCTAGGAGGCAAGGCTATTCGGGGGAGACACGGAACATGCCGAATTTCGACGTCGAGGCACGCCACGCGGAAATCCTGGGACAGCCCGAGCGGATCGCCCCGCTGTCACCCGATGAAGTCACCCCGGATGTGGTTGAGACCTCGGCCAACATCCTCAGGGTCATGGGCATCGAGCCGACCGCGGACATCCCGCCCTATGTCCGTGTCTGCCTGCGCCACCCGCAGCTGTTCCACGCTCATATGAATTTCGGCAGGATGCTCGCCGGCAGCGGCAAAATCGTGCGGCGCGATCTCGAACTGGTCGTCCTGCGCACCGGCTGGTTATGCGGCGCGCCCTATGAATGGGGCGAGCATGTCGGCATCGGCAAGCGCATGGGACTGACCGACGCGGAGGTCGCCCGCCTGCCCGAGGGCTCCGCCGCAACGGGCTGGAGCGACCGCGACCGCGCCATTCTCAAGGCGGTCGAAGAACTGGTCGAGAGCTATGCGATCACTGACGAGACCTGGGCAGCGATCGCCTCCTTCTGGTCCGAAGCCCAGCTGCTCGAATTCCCGATCGTTGTCGGCGTCTATGTCATGACGGGTATGCAGCAGAACGCCATCCGCCTGCGCCTCAACGCCGGCAACAAGGGGCTGAACGAGCGCTAGGCCGGCCTGGCCGACGGGCGATTGCGGCACCCCGCCCGCTTCTCCATAGTCGCCGGATCGATTTAGCGCCCGCAAAGGGCGTATCATGGAGAGGGCGATGGACTACGACCTGATCATCCGCGGTGGCACGATCGTCGACGGAACCGGTCGCGAGGCCTATGTCGGCGACGTCGCCATCTCCGCCGATCGGATCGTTGGCGTCGGTTCGATCGAGGGCGACGCTAGGCGGGTCTTCGACGCTTCCGGGCTGGTGGTCGCGCCGGGCTTCATCGACGTCCACACCCATTATGACGCGCAGATCGAATGGGATCCGCTACTGACGCCGTCCTCCTGGAACGGCGTCACCACCGTCCTCGCCGGCAATTGCGGCTTCGGCCTCGCTCCGGCGAAACCCGAGGATCTCGACTGGCTTGTCGGCATGCTCTGCCGGGTCGAAGGCATGCCCCGCGCCTCGCTCGATGAGGGGCTGACCTTCAGGGGCGGCGGCTTCGCCGACTATTGGAATCGCTTCGACGGCCGGCTCGGCATCAACATCGCGTCCTTCGTCACCCACTGCTCGATCCGCCGCTATGTGATGGGCGACGCGGCCTCCGAGCGGGCGGCGACCGAGGCCGAGATCGAAGCGATGAAAGCCCTCGTGCGCCAGGGCATGAAGGAAGGCGCGATCGGCTTTTCCAGTTCGCAGCTTCGCCTCCATGTCGGCGAGGACGGCAGGGAGGTGCCGTCGAACTTCGCCACGCCGGCAGAGATCGTCGCACTGTGCGGCGTCCTCGCCGAGTTCGACCATGGCGCAATCGAGTTCATCCCGCGCAGCGGCAATGACGGCCCCGACGAGGACGATTGCAGGCTGATTCGGGACATCTGGGCGGCCTCCGGCAAGCCGATCGAGCTCGCCCCGATCGGCTATTACAATGACTGGCGGAAGACGGTCGAATTCGTCGACGCGGCGGCAGCCGAAGGCGTGCGCGCCCATCCGATGCTGTCGCTCAACCGGCCCGATTTCCATCTCTGCCTGAACGACACCGCGACCTTCGACGACATGCCGGCGATCAAGGACGTCCTCTGTCTGCCGCTGACCGAGCGGATGCAGGCGATGCGCGATCCGGCGGTCCGCGCATCCTGGCGCGAAGCGCTCGCCAGACCAGGCAATTTCCCAATCCCGATCGCCGGGCTGGTGATCGAAACGGTCACGACCGCGGCCAATGCGGGACTGGCCGGGCGGCCGCTGGCCGAGGTCGCGGCCGAGCGCGGGGTCGACGTCGTCGACTGCTTCATCGACCTCAGCCTCTCCGAAAATCTGAAGATGTCCTTTGTGATGCCGATGGGCGGGGAACATGAAGTCGAATGGCGCCGGGTCAATCGGGAACTGCTCGCCAACCATCCGATGGTGGTGATCGGCTCCAGCGACGGCGGTGCCCACCTCAACGCCTTCGTCGGCGCCGACTACACCACCCGCTTCCTGTCGGAATGGGTGCCGGATGTCCTGCCCCTCGAAGCCGCCATCCACCGGCTGACGCAGGAGCCCGCGACCATCCATGGGCTCAGCGACCGCGGCGTACTCAACACGGGCTGCAAGGCCGACATCGTCTGCTTCGACCAGCAGGCGCTCAGCGCCCGGCCCGCCCGTCTTGTCCACGACTTCCCGGCAAACGGCGCGCGCTATGTCTGCGATGCCGAAGGCTACCGGCTGCTGGTGGTGAACGGCAGGGTCCTCATGGAAGACGGCCGCCACACCGGGGCCCTGCCGGGCGAGGTGATTCGGGGTTGCTGACGCTGGGTACCGAACATTCGGACATCCGCCGATTGTGGTGATTACAACCGCTGTGACACCTTGCTAGGATCCCATCGCACAACGTCATAGGATAGCGGATCCTCCCGCACGACGAGGCCACGGACATGCCCTTCTACGATTATCACTGCCTGGATTGCGATCACATCTTCGAGGTGCTCCAGAAGCTCAGCGACCCCGCGCCGGCCGCCTGCCCCGCCTGCCATCAGGGCAAGCTGGAGAAACTCCTGTCCACCCCCGCGCTGCAGTCCGCGGGCGGCGGCGGTGGGAGCGGTAGTGGCGGAAGTGGCGACAGTGGTGGTGGCGGCCATGTCCACGGCCCGGGGTGCAGCCATTAGGGACTAATATTGCGACGGGTGGTACCCGGCCGGCAGCGATGACGCCGGTAACCATCAGGTACTAGCCATCGCACCGAACAGCCGATGGGAGATCGGGCAATGCGTCAGCGCGAACCCGGACAGGACGAACCGCGGTGACGGATGTCCTGCTGAAGGAGATTCGGGCTTGCGCCCTGTGCGCGGCGCACTTGCCCGCCGGACCCCGCCCGATCGTGCAATTCAGCGCCACTTCGTCGATCGTCATCGTCGGGCAGGCACCGGGCACGCGCGTCCACGAAAGCGGTGTCCCCTGGGATGATGCCAGCGGCGAGCGCCTGCGCGACTGGACAGGGCTGACACCCGATCTGTTCTATGATTCCGCGAAGGTCGCGCTCGTGCCGATGGGCTTTTGCTACCCCGGCACCGGCACCAGCGGCGATTTGCCTCCGCGCCCCGAATGCGCGCCTGCATGGCATGACAGGGTGATGGCGGCGCTTCCCGCCAATCGCCTCACCTTGCTCGTCGGCAGCTATGCGCAGGAGCGCTATCTGCCCCTGACCAAAAGACTATCGCTGACCGATCGGGTCGCCAATTTCCGAGATTACCTTCCCGGCTATTTCCCGTTGCCACATCCATCGTGGCGCAGCACGGGATGGATGAAGCGCAACCCGTGGTTCGAGGCAGACCTGCTTCCTGTGCTCCGGGAAACCATCGCCGCGGGACAATGACGTCGCTCAATCCCGCAAGGCGGCGCGTGCTTCCTCAGCCGGATCCGTGACCCTCAGGGGGATCGCAATTGCGGTTCCAGTTTACCAATCAGCCCGCCTCCTGCTCCCCGATCGCCACGACAAGCTTCGCCAGGATCACCTCAAGCTGCCTCTGCTCCTCGACGTTCAGCGCCCCGAAAATCTGCTCGACCAGCGCGATCCGCAGCGGCTCGGTCGCCGCCGTCGCCGCCGTCCCCGCCTCGGTGATCGACAGCCGCTTCACCCGCCGGTCCTGCGGATCGGGCTCGCGGCGGACCATACCGTCTCGCTCCAGTCCGTCGAGCGCCTCGGTCACGGTGCGCGGCGCCAGGCCGAAGAATTCGGCGATGTCGGCGGCGCGCGCTTCGCCTTCCTGGCCTTCGAGATAGAGCAGCAACTTGGTGCGCGCGAGGCTCGCCCCCTCGGCGGTCATGCGCCGGTCGAGCAGGCGATGACTGCGCAGGAACACCCTCGCCAGATCGGCAAACAAGGCCTCGAGATGATTCATTGTTGAGGGACCTCATTAAATGGTCTTGCCTTATGGTGCAACCGCGCGCAAAGGCCGCAGCGGGAGCAGTAAAAGGGACGGAAAAGTGGCCGATATCGACCCCAGTGGCGACAACGCGATCGCGGTGGAGAAGGATTCGGCCCGGCCCAATCCCAAAACCCGGCGGATTGCGATGGGCGTCGGCATCGTCGCGCTGCTGATCGGCATCGCGTGGTTTGCCCGCTACCAGCTTGTCGGCAAATTTATCGAGGGCACCAACAACGCCTATATCCAGGCAGACGCGGTCACCGTCTCGTCCAAGGTCGGCGGCTATGTCGAAGCGGTGCTGGTCGACGATAATCAACCGGTGAAGGCCGGCCAGCCGCTGCTGCGCGTCGATCCGCGCGACTATCGCGCCCAGTCCGCCCAATATCAGGCGCAATCTGCCATGGCCGATGCCGAAGTCGCCGGCATTCGCGCCCAGCTTTCCGAGCAGCAGGCCATGATCGCCAGCGCCCGGGCCGATCTCGATGCCGCCAGCGGCGACGCCACCTTCGCTGCTGCCGAGGTCGCGCGCTACGAACCGCTCGTCGCCTCCGGCGCCGAAAGCCGCGAGAAGCTGTCGATGCTCCGCAACCAGTCTCGCCAGGCTTCGGCGCGCGCGGCGCGCGCCCGGGCGATGCTAGCCAGCGCCGAACGCCGGGTCGACACGCTCGAGGCCGAGGCCACCGCCGGCCGCGCCCGCGGCAACGCCTCGCGCGCCCAGCTCGCCGCCGCCGACGTCAACCTCCGTTCGACGCTGATCCGCGCGAGCGTGGCAGGCCGGGTCGGCAACAAGACCGTGCGGGTCGGGCAGTTCGTCCAGCCCGGCACCCGCCTGATGTCGGTCGTTCCCGATCAGATCTACATTGTCGCCAACTTCAAAGAGACTCAGGTCGGCCTGATGCGCGTCGGCCAGCCCGTCTCGATCGAAGTCGATGCGCTGCCCGGAGTCGAACTCAACGGCAAGGTAGACAGTCTTGCGCCCGGCACCGGCGCGCAATTCTCGTTGCTGCCACCGCAGAACGCCACCGGCAACTTCACCAAGATCGTTCAGCGCGTCCCGGTTCGCATCTCGGTGAACGCCGGTCCTGAAGCGCGGGCCCTTCTCGTCCCTGGCCTTTCGGTCGAAGTAAAGGTCAACACCAAATCGGCGGCCGATTCTCCCGAGCGGATCGAGCGCGAGCAGGAAGACCTTCAGGCCAGGCCGTGACCGCCGCCGCCGGGCCCGCTGCCGGCGAACGCGCCGATCTTTCCGCCTGGATTGCGGTCATCGCAGCCAGCTTCGGCTGCTTCATGGCGATGCTAGATATCTCGGTCGTCAACGCGTCCCTCCCCACCATCCAGGGGGAGATCGGCGCCAGCGGCACCGAGGGCACATGGGTGACCACCTCCTATCTCGTCGCCGAAAGCGTCGCCATCCCGCTCACCGCCTGGCTCACCCGTCTGCTCGGCCTTCGCACCCTGATGGTCGGGGCGATCGCGCTGTTCACCGCAGCGTCGGTCATCTGCGGCTTCGCCCACAACCTCACCGTGATGATCGTCGGGCGTGCCCTGCAGGGCTTTTTCGGCGGGGTGCTGCTGCCGTCGGTGGTGATGGTGATTGCCCTGCGGCTGCCGCCCGCTCAGCGTACGATCGGCTATCTGATCTTCGCGATGACGACGGTCACCGGCCCGATCGTTGGCCCGGTGCTCGGCGGATGGCTAACCGAAGCCTGGAGCTGGCACTTCGGCTTTTTCATCAACATCCCGGTCGGCATTCTGATCGTTAGCCTGCTGGCGGTCGGCTTGCCCGGCGAACCCGCCCACCTCAAAGAGTTTTTTCGCGCCGACTGGCTGGGCATTTTCGGCTTCGCGATCGGGCTCGGCTGCCTGACCGTCATTCTGGAGGAAGGCCAGCGCGAGCTATGGTTTGAATCCGGCGAAATTCGCCGGCTTGCCTTCGCTTCGCTCTTCGGTTTTATGCTGCTGGCGATCGGCCAGTTCGTTACCGAGACACCGGTGATCCGACTTGCACTGTTTCTGCGTTGGCGGTTCGCAGTCACCACGCTGATGGGCGTCGCGGGCGGCTTCGCCTTCTACTCCACCATGTTCGTCGTTCCGCAATTCCTGGCCGCACTTGCTCAATATAATGCCCTTCAGTCGGGGCTCGTTCTGCTCGTCAGCGGTGTCGCCGCCCTGACTACAGCGATGTTCGTTCCGCTCCTTGTGCGCATCGCTCCGGCCAACATCATCGTTACCGTCGGCCTTGCTCTTACCGCCTTCAGTTGCTGGGTGAATGCCAATCTCACCGCGGATTCCAATTATGCGGCATTCATCCTGCCCCAGGCTATTCAGGGGCTGGGCATGATGATCATGATGAACTGCCTCACCCAATTGTCGATAACATCGGTCCCGCCGGCCTTCGCCGCCGATGCATCGGCTTTGTTCAATTCGGCGCGCAATGTCGGTGGATCGCTTGGCCTCGCCGGCATCGCGACCTTGCAGGATCAGCGCTTCTGGGTTCACTCGCGCCAGATCGAAGAGTCCGTGTCGGCCAATGCGACGGGAGTCCAGGAGCAGATGGGCGGAATTACCGCACTCGCCGGAGGATCGACCGAGGCGCTTCGCCTGCTCGCTGCCGAAATTGAGCGCCAGGCACTGGCGATGACCTATAACGATCTCTTCCTGATCATCATGGCGATATGCCTCATCGTCCTGCCGATCGCTCTCCTGATTCCGCCCCTGCCCCGGGGCGAACTGCTGCCGGCGCACTGACATGGCCACGGCAGTCGCCGCATCCGCTCCGCCCGAACGCGCCGACCTCGCTGCCTGGATCGCGGTGTTCGCGGCCAGCCTCGGAAGCTTCATGGCGACGCTCGACATCTCGATCGTCAATGCGTCGCTGCCCACCATCCAGGGCGAAATCGGCGCCACCGGTACCGAGGCTACCTGGGTCGGCACCTCCTACCTGGTCGCCGAAAGCATCGCGATCCCGCTCGCCGCCTGGCTCACCCGGATGTTAGGCCTGCGCAAGCTGATGCTGATCGCGATCATATTGTTCACGGCTTTCTCGGTGATGTGCGGTTTTGCGCCCAATCTGCCGGTGATGGTCATCGGCCGCACCATGCAGGGCCTCACCGGCGGCCTGATGATGCCCACCGCTATGACGATCATCATCGATCGCATGCCCCGCGCGCAGCAGCCGATCGGCTTTGCCGTGTTCGCGCTCACCACCATCACCGGTCCGTTGATCGGCCCGGCACTGGGCGGCTGGATGACCGAGACGATCAGCTGGCATTATGGCTTCTTCATCAATGTCCCGGTCGGTGCCCTCTTGCTTGTCCTGCTGATGATCGGCCTGCCGAAGCAATCGGGCCGGCTGGAGGGACTGCGTGAAGCCGATTGGCTGGGTGTCGCCGGGATGGCGATCGGCCTCGGCTGCCTCACCGTGGTGCTTGAGGAAGGGCAGCGCGAGCTCTGGTTTGAATCGCGCGAGATCGTCTGGCTGAGCGTCGTCTCGGCTGCCGGCTTCATCCTGCTGGCAATTGGCCAGTTTACCGCATCATCGCCGGTGCTCCGGCTCGCCCTGCTGGGCGACTGGCGCTTTGCCGTGACCATCGCCCTCACCGCCACCGTCGGCATGAGCTTCTATACGACCAGCTTCATCGTCCCTCAGTTCCTGGCGGCGATCGCCAGTTACAACAGCTACGGCTCGGGCCTGGTGCTGCTGGTCGGCGGCATACCACCCATGATCATGGTCCCGCTCGGCCCGCTGATGATCAAAACCCTCGACACGCGCTTTGCCGTAGGCCTCGGCATCGTGATGATGGCGCTTGCCAGCTGGCTTGATTCGTCGGTCAGCCCCGAAGCGGGTGCCGCCGCCTTCATCGTCACCCAGCTGCTGCGCGGCGCCGGGATCTGCCTGACCATCACCTTCCTGGCCCAGCTCTCGCTGATGATTGCGCCGCCACAATATGTGGCCGACGCATCCGGGCTCACCAACGCCTTTCGCAATCTGGGCGGGTCCTTCGCGCTTGCCGGGGTCGCGACCGTCCAGGATCAGCGCTACTGGCACCATGCCCGTCGGCTCGAGGAGACGGTCGGCGCCAATTCGTCGGTCGTGAGCGACTTCGTCGGCGGCATCGCCCAGATGGCAGGCGGCACGGCCGAGGGGTTTCAGCTCATGGTCGCGACAATCGAGCGACAGGCGCTGGTGATGACTTTCAACGATCTGTTCTGGATTCTCGGCACAAGCACGATCGCAGTGCTGCCGCTCGTCCTGCTGCTTCCCCAATTTCCGAAATTCGACGAACTCCAACCGGTACATTGAGATGATCCTGCGCCCCACGCTCACCCTTTTCTTCCTCGCCGCGCTCAGCGGCTGCACGGTCGGCCCGGCCTATAAGGGACCACCCTCGGCCAGCGCGTCCGACCCGCTCCCTACCCGGTTCGCGGGAGCCGATCCCGGGACGCCGACAGCACCCGCTTCCGCCGACTGGTGGCGCGCCTTCAATGATCCCACCCTCGACGAACTCGAGAAGCGTGCGCTCAATGGAAGCCCCAACATTGCCATTGCCGAAGCCCGTCTGCGTGGCGCACGCGCCACCCTGCGGCTCGAACGCGCCAATGGCCTGCCACGCGCCAGCGCCCAGCTCAGCACCATCCAGGCCCATCTGCCGGGCGTGAACATCAATCAGAGCGCCGGCGCCGGTGCCGGCGGCGATGATGATTTCGACTTCTACAATGCCGGTTTCGATGCGAGCTGGGAAATCGATCTGTTCGGCGGGCAACGCCGCAAGCTCGAAGCTGCGCGGGCAAGCCTCGCCGCAGTCGGCGCGGACGCCGCCGACGCCCGCCTCAGCCTGACAGCCGAAGTCGCGATGGCCTATGCCGAACTGCGCGACCGGCAACAGCGTATCGCCCTCGCCCGCGCTGACTCGGCATCGCGCCATCGCGCGCTGGCGCTTGTCGAGCAACGGCAGGAGCGCGGCGCAACTTCGCCGCTTGATGTCGAGCGGATGCGCGCGATGGTCGAGACCGCCGATGCCGATCTCGCCCCGCTCCTTGCCGAAGCCGAAGCGCGCAAGACTATCCTGGCCGTGCTGACCGGTGCGCTGCCCGGCGCGCTCGATGCGCTTCTCGACCCCACCGCATCGGTGCCGCTGCCGCCGGCCGCCGTCGATGTCTCCGATCCCGCTGCCCTGCTGCAGCGCCGGCCCGATATCCGCGCCGCCGAACGACGGCTCGCAGCGGAGACGGCCCGGATTGGTGTGGCCCGTTCCGCCCGCTTCCCGAAGGTGCGATTGTTGGGGATCATCGGGCTCGGTGGATCCGACCCGTCCGACATCGGCGATTTCGACAAGGTCGCTGCCATCGCTGCACCCACCCTGCAATGGGACCTGCTCGATTTCGGCCGTGGCGCCGCGCGCGTCCGGCAGGCCGAGGCAAAGCGGGACGAGGCGGAGGCGATGTATCGCCGCACCGTCCTGACCGCGCTCGGTGATGCGCAGAACGCCCTCACCCGTTTCGGCCAGCGCCGCACGGCCCTTGCCTCGCTGGCCCGTGCCAGCACGGCAGCTGACCGCGCCTTGGCGATGACCCGGCAACGCTTCGGGGCCGGCACAGCGACGTTGATCGACGTGGCCGAAGCGGAGCGCCAGCAAATCGCCGCCGAAGCCCGGCTCGTGTCCGCGCGGGCGATGCTGGCGATGGATTTCATTGCCTTGCAAAAGGCGCTGGGGCTGGGCCTGCCGTCCGGTTCTTCGTGAAGCGCGGAATCGGGTTCGGGCTACGCCGCGCTTTTCAGCTCGCCTGAAGCTTCCCCACGAGCCTCTGCAGCTCCTGCAGATCGGTCGCCCCGTCGTTCGATACGCCATTGGCTGCGGGTTCGGTGCCCGGGTCCTGTGAACCCGCAAGATCGACCGCCGTCCAGATGATCCCCGCGCTCCAGAGGAGCGCCAGCCACCGACTGCGGAAGATCGAACTGAAACGCATCGCCGGACTATCGCACGCTGAGGTTATCAGGGGATGAAGAACCCGATGATAGAACGCCTGGCCCCCTTCGCCCGGGACCGGGACCGGTGATTCGACCGGGGGCCAGCCAAGCTTCAGCGCTCAACATGCGCCTCCGACGAAAATAATCTCCTGATATTCATCAAGAATTTACCGCCTCCGTGGCATTGCGCTTTCTACCTAATGCCCTGTTAACCATTTGTTGAACGAATCCCCCCAAACGTCCTCTCGAAAGGAGTGCACGTTATGGCGACCAATCCCATTACCGCCCTACCCATCGACGATTGCGAAGCATTGCTCGACCGAGGTTTCGCATGTTCGACCGGTTCGCGCGGCCATGCTATCGATCTTGTCTCGGCACATCAGTGGTTCAATCTCGCGGCTCTCGCAGGCTCCGAGGAAGCGCAATATTGCCGGTCGGACATTGCAAGGCAGATGACCCGTCAGGAAATCGCTGAGGCGCAGCGCAAGGCTCGCACCTGGCTGGCCAGCCGCAGCGCACACTGAAGTGCTAATCCCCGGTTAGCCACATCGGCTAACTGCTCTGAAAAGGCTGGTATGCCAGGGTGATGCTATGTCGCCCCTGGTTCCTCTCGCTGCCAGTGCCGCCGCAGGCCTGCTCCTCTACGGGCGGATCAGGCGCCTGTCCGGTAAATCACCACGCTGCCGCTGGGGCAATCCGCGTCCAAGAGCGCTTGCCGAAGCCATGGCCAGCGCCCTGACCGTCCTGCTGGTCGGCCGGCTCCTCGGAGCAGCGATGGACCCGGCACCCGCCTACGCGCAACTTGTGTTCACGATGCTCGCCCTTGGCGTCGCTGTGTCGCAATTCCTGAAATCGCTCAGAGCGCCACGCGCGCTGATCACGCTCAGGCCTTAAAGGACGTCTTCTTCGCGCACGACCGGGCGACTCTCGCGAGTAGCGCGAACCACGCTGTTCGGGTCGTTGGGCTCGGAGATCAGCATGACATAATCATCGTGTACCTCGGTCAGCGTGCCCACAAACGGCCAATCGCCCAGACTGCCCGTAACGCGGTAGCTCACCACGTCACCAGTCTTGAACGTCGCCGGGTCAAAATTGAACTCGAACGGGCAGCTGCCATCACCCATATTCTGCATGGCGTCATCTCCTTGCGATTGATTGTACAGGAAGGCGCCCGCCGTGATCAAGCCGGGTTTGGGGCGGCTTTCCATAGACATACGCGGCCGTTAGAAGCTTGTTATGGATCACGACGTCAACCTCGCTCGCGATTGCCGCAGCTTCTTCACCCATCTCGAATGCTCGCTGACCGGCGAGCTTTATGAAGCGGATCAAATCCACGGCCTCTCAAATGCTGGCCGGCCGCTGCTGGTCCGTTATGATCTGAAGGCGCTGGGCGCAGCGATCAGTCGCGCCGATATCGAGGCGCGCCCGACCGACATGTGGCGCTGGCGCGAGCTGTTGCCGGTCCGCAACCGCAATGACATCGTCAGCCTCGGCGAGATCGAGACGCCTCTGATACCGATCCCGCGCAGCGGCGGCGCCCGTGTGTTAGTCAAGGACGAGGGGCGGCTTCCTACCGGATCGTTCAAGGCACGCGGCCTCGTGATGGCGGTCTCGATGGCCAAGGCGCTCGGCATATCCCGCATCGCCATGCCCACCAACGGCAATGCCGGCGCCGCGCTTGCGGCCTATGCCAGCCGCTGTGGGATCGAAACCATCATATTCTGCCCCGACGACACGCCTGAGATCAACGTCCGTGAGATCGCGTTGCAGGGCGCCCGCGTCTGGCGGGTCAACGGCCTGATCGATGATTGCGGCGCGATAGTCGGCGAAGGGGCGAAGCAGGGCCGGTGGTTCGACTTCTCGACCCTCAAGGAGCCCTATCGGATAGAGGGCAAGAAAACGATGGGACTCGAGCTCGCCGCCCAGTTCAGTTGGAAGCTGCCCGATGCGATCTTCTATCCGACGGGCGGCGGCACCGGGCTGATCGGCATGTGGAAAGCGTTCGCCGAGCTCGAAGCGCTCGGCTGGATCGGGTCAAAGCGGCCGAGGATGTTCGCAGTCCAGGCCACCGGCTGTGCGCCCATCGTCAAGGCGTTTGACGACGGCGTCGAGCATGCGGACCGCTGGGAGGACGCGCACACCGTCGCCGCCGGCATCCGCGTGCCGCGCGCGGTCGGCGATTTCCTGATCCTCCGCGCGGTCCGCGAGAGCGGCGGCCGCGCGCTTGCGGTCGACGATGATGCGATCCTCAAGGCCGTCGACGACACCGCGAAACAGGACGGCCTGCTGATGTGCCCCGAGGGCGGCGCTACCCTTGCCGCCTATCGCCGCGCCCTTAGCGAAGGCCTCGTCGGCGAGCGTGACGAGATCGTCCTGTTCAACTGCTCGACCGGCCTCAAATATCCGATGCCCGAAGCTCCTCAATCGCTCGATCGCACCAAGCCGATCGACTTCGACGCTCTCTAAGGAATCCGCATGCGCCGCAGAACCTTTCTCGCCGGCACCGTCGCGGCGGCCGCTGCCCTGCCGGCTTCCGCTCAGCGATCTCATGTAACCCATTCGCAGCCGGTTCATTCAGTGTGGCCACAGGGCGTCGACCGTTTCGAGCGCCCCGACGTCCATGCTGGCGACCGGCCAGTCGGCGCCAGCTTCGCCTCGCGCACTGCGGTTTATGGTCTGTCGGGTGCGGCTGCCACCGCCCATCCGCTCGCGACCCAGGCCGGGATCGAGACGCTCAAGCGCGGTGGATCGGCGGTCGACGCCGCGATCGTCATGAACGCCTGCCTCGGCCTGCTGGAGCCGACCGCTGCGGGTATTGGCGGTGACTGCTATGTCATGCTGTGGGATCCAAGGGCGGGAAAGGTGATGGGCCTCGCCGGCTCGGGTGCTTCCCCACACAGCCTCAGCCTCGACACCGTCCGGTCACGCGCGAAAAACGGTGCGTTGCCGGCTTATGGAGCGGTCAGCGTTTCGGTGCCCGGCACGGTAGACGCATGGGGGATGCTCCACGCACGCTACGGCAGGCTCAAATGGGCCGAGCTGTTCGATCCGGCGATCGACCTCGCTGAGCATGGCGTCGCGGTCCCCGACATCATCGCTTATTATATCCGCCGTAGCCTCGTTAATTTCCGCAAACCCGGCGCCGGCATCGAGGAGATCGACAATGCGGTCCGTACCTATGCGCTGGGCGGCGACGGCCCCCAGGCGGGAAGCGTCTTCCGTAATCCAGATCTCGCCCGCACCTACCGGTTGATCGCGCAGGGCGGCCGCGACGCCTATTACAAGGGTGAGATCGCGAGTACGATCGACGCCTATTTCAAACGGATCGGCGGCTGGCTCAGCAAAGAGGATCTCGCCGCCCACAACGGCGAATGGATAGAGCCGCACAAAACCGACTATCGCGGCGTCGGCGTCCATGCCCTCGGTGCCAACACCCAGGGCATCGCCACTCTCCAGATGCTCAACATCCTCGAGCATTTCGATCTTGCCGGCGCCGGCTTCCAGTCCGCCACCTCGATCCACCTTCAGGCAGAGGCGAAGCGCCTCGCCTATGAGGATCGCGCCCGCTATTATGCCGATCCGCACTTCGCCAGGGTCCCGGTCGAATGGCTGGTCTCCAAGGAATATGCCGCCGAACGCGCCAGGTTGATCCGGCCCGACCGCATCAACCCGAAGGTCAATCCCGGCCAGGCTCCCTCGAAGGGCGACACCACTTATTTCACCGTCGCCGACAAGGACGGGATGATGGTGTCGATGATCCAGTCCAACTTCCGCGGAATGGGCTCGGGCCTCGTCGCCGACGGCCTGGGCTTCATGTTCCAGGACCGCGGTCAGCTCTTCTCGCTGCAGGACGGCCACCCCAATATCTACGCGCCTGGCAAGCGCCCCTTCCAGACGATCATCCCTGGCTTCGCGACGATGGGGGACGAGCCCTGGATGAGCTTTGGTGTGATGGGCGGCGACATGCAGCCGCAGGGCCAGACCCAGATCGTCGTCAACCGCCGGGACTATGGGCTCGAGATCCAGGCCGCCGGCGACAGCCCCCGCTGGCACCATGAAGGCTCGTCCCAATCGATGGGCGAGGACGTCGCCGAGCTCCCCGCCGCCGGTCTGCTCCGCCTCGAAAGCGGCGTGCCCGAGGCGACCCGCAAGGGTTTAGCAGATCTCGGCTGGACGATCGGCGCGTCCGACGGCGGTTTCGGTCGCTACCAATGCATCGAGAAACGGATGGATGGAAAGGACCGCGTTTACGCGTCTGCATCGGAGATGCGGGCGGACGGGTGCGCGCTGGCCTATTAGCTTCGTACCCGCGCCCAATACTTCCTGACATCCCGCCGCAATTCCCGCGCACAGAGGTAGAGCGCGATCACATTGGGGATCGCCATCAGGAAGAAGCTGCTGTCGACGATATCGACGACCCGGCCGAGATCAATCACCGCGGCAGGTGGCAGGGCGACGATGTAAAGGATCTTGTACGACCACTGCGCTTTCCGTCCATGGCCGAACAGATAGCCCCAGGCTTGCAATCCATAGAATCCCCAGGCGACCAGCGTTGAATAGGCGAACAGGAAGACGACCACTGCCAGCAGCCAGGGAAACCAGCCCGCCACCTGCCCGAAGGCCGCGCTGGTGATCGCGATCCCTTGCGACCCGTCGTTCCATGTTCCCGCCACGACCAGCGCGAGGCCACCAAGCGCGCAGACGACCATCGTTCCGAGCAGCGGTTCGAGCAGCGCCACCATGCCCTCGGACACCGGCTCGTCGGTCCGCGCAAGGCTGTGCGCCATCACCGCCGAACCGACACCCGCCTCGCTCGCGAAAACCGCACGCCGCATCCCCGCCACGAAGGCACCAACCGCACCGCCGGTTGCTGCCGAACCCGTCAGGGCGCCCTCAAATATCAGGCCAAGCGCCGCCGGAATCCGGTCGGCGTGAAGTAGAAGGATCGCCACTACTCCGATCAGATAGACCGCCACTTTGAGCGGCGTCAGCCGCTTGGAGAACTCGCCAAGCCAATGGGCACCACCGATCGTCACCAGCGCGACACAGAAGGCGAGGAAAATGCCATACGCCCAGCCATTGGCAAGCCCCGTCACCACGCTCACCTGCGCGAAACTCTGGTTGACCTGGACCATCGGGATCGCACCGAACAAAGCAAAGAAGGCGTAAAAGCCGCCGAGGATCAAGCCGAGCTTCGGCCAGCCCATCCGCCCCAGCACCGTCTTGAGCACATACATCGGTCCGCCATGGACATGGCCGCGATCGTCGACGACACGGTATTTCAGACCCAAAGTCACTTCGGCCATTTTCACCGTCATCGCGAACCAGCCGATCACAAACATCCAGAGGATTGCTCCCGGCCCGCCCATCGTCAACGCGACCGCGACGCCTGCGATATTGCCGAGCCCGATCGTGCCCGCGAGCGCGGTGGTCAGCGCGGCGAACTGGCTGACATCGCCCTTCGCTTCTCCCTCGCGCGGCTGGTTACGCAGCACCCGGAAGGCATGGCCAACGCAACGGATATTGGGAAAGCCGAGCCAGAGCGTGAAGAACAGCATCGGCAGCGCGAGATAAAGTACGATCAGCTCAATCTGCACCCCGAGCAACGTCACCTTGAAGAACACCGCGGCGCTCAGCGCATCGACGGCGCGGCTGAAGCTTTCTCCCATCGGATCAGTGTACCGACATCATCAGCGCTTCGGCCCCTGGCACAGCTGGCCGTCCGCCGTTCGAGTGCCGCCTTCGCGGCACTCCGATGCCTTGCCGCCCATGGTCAGCACGACCAGCAGCAATGCGCCGATCATTCCGATGATGATGGCGGCATCCTGCCACTTCAATTTCGCCATTCCCCCGCTTGGACCCAGAGCGCTTATAACGTCCTTGCGGCGAGAGCAAAGATGCCCGCAATTTGCACGCAATTTCCGGGTGCATGGGGTTGTTCGCCCAATTCTTTCAATTCTCGTCCGCTAACCCTCTTACTACGAGAAGAAGAACAGTATGTGATCATCTGGAATCCTACTTTGCAAGCCCCTATTGCCGATCCACTGCGCGCCCGATCCCGGGCTGCGGCGGCTTGTCGATCAGTTCCTCGAGCAAGGTTTCGCCATCGTCCCAATAACCCAATCGCGATTTGGCGTTGATGTGTCCGGCATAGCCGGCGTCGACGAAGCGGCTGCCCCACCGCCGGGCAAGTTCTTCGAGCCGGCCGAAGTCGGCATAGCGGTCGTCGCGGCTGGCCACGAGGATCGAAGGGAAAAGCTAGGTCCGGTTCGGCGCCGGGGCAAAAAGACGGCAATCGTCACGCCGCTCCTGCCACAGGCTCTGCCAATGGTCGGGGCCCGAATTGTCGAGCTCCGGCACAATCAGGACGAACGGCGGTCCGTCATTTGTCATGGTCGCGCCCCCGCAATCAGCGCGATTTCCGACGCCGCCTCACGATGCGCCTGGGCCTGGCTCACCACGCTGCCCGGCGGCACGCTGCGAGTCAGCCATACATTACCTCCGATGATCGAACCCTTGCCGATCGTGATCCGCCCCAGCACCGTCGCCCCGGCATATATGACGACATCGTCCTCGACGATCGGGTGGCGGGCATGACCGCGGCGCAACACGCCGTCCGCATCGGCCGGGAAGCTCCGCGCGCCTAGTGTAACCGCCTGATAGAGCCTGACCCTTTTGCCGATTATGGCAGTTTCGCCGATAACCACGCCGGTACCATGATCGATGAAAAAGGCCTCACCGATATGCGCTCCGGGATGGATATCGATTCCCGTCTTGCTGTTTGCCACCTCGGAAATGATCCGCGCGACCAGTGGCGCTCCGAGAGCGTAGAGTAGATGCGCCAGCCGATGGTGGACGATCGCGAGCGCTCCCGGATAGCAAATCAATATCTCGTCGACGCTGCGGGCTGCCGGATCACTCGCATAGGCCGCTTCGACATCGCTATCGATCAACCGCCGCAGCCTGGGCAGCGCGCGGGCGAAATGGCTGATGATCCGTCCCGCATCCTCATCGATCAATTCAGGCGCGGAAGTTCCTGCAGTATAGCCAAGCTCAAGCCTGATCTGGCCATAGAGCCGGCTCAGCGCAGTCTGCAGCGTCTCGGCGACGAATGCCTCCTCATTATGTCTGCGCACGAAGCTCGGGCCGAGGCGCAGCGGGAAGAGCGCACCGGTTAGTGCGGACATGACCTTCTCAATCACATGGCGAGAGGGGAAGCCCTCGGCACCGTGCTCGGCATGGCGACGATGGGCATTGCGCCAATCCTCGCGCGCCTCACGCAGTTCGGCGGCGATCACGTCGATGTCCCAATATTGGCCGGGGGGCGCGGCGAGCGCCTCTTCATGCTCGGTCATGAGTGCCTCATTTGCATTTTCTGCTCCGAACTCACCCTAACGCGGCTTCACAACCCTGCGAGCAACTTTTCCCTACTATTTTGATAGTAAATATATCCGGGCAGACAAACTGGATTGCCGATGCTACGCTTTCGCCATGGTTCCACGGCTTGGCCCCCTCAAACTGAAGGCGCAAATCTTCTGCGGCGAGGAACCCGCGATGGGGCCCGGCAAAGCCGCCCTGCTTGAGGCGATCGACCGCGAAGGCTCGATCTCGGCGGCAGGCCGCGCGCTCGGGATGAGCTATCGCCGCACTTGGCTGCTCGTCGACAGCATGAACCGCTGCTGGACCGACAAGCTCGTCGATACCACCCCCGGGGGCGGGACCAACAAGGGCGCCCGGCTCACCGACTGCGGCCGGAAGGTCCTGTCGGCCTGGCGCGCACTCGAAAAGGACCTGCTCGCCGCAGCCGGCAGCCAGCTTGATCGCTTCGCTCCACTCATGCGGGACATGCCGCTCCCGCCAAGCTGAAGCTTGCCATATATCACTGGATATAGCATGCGCAGTCCATGCTTGCTCGTTTCTGCACCGCCGCACTGATCACCCTGCTCGCAATCCCCGCGCTCGCCGCCGAGACACATGTCGCGGTTGCCGCCAATTTTACCGAACCGGCCAGGGAGATCGCCGCAGGCTTCGAGAAGGCAACTGGCCACACAGCTGTCCTTTCCTTCGGCTCTTCGGGCACCTTCTTCACTCAGATCACCCACGGTGCCCCGTTCGAGGTCTTCCTTTCAGCCGATGCCGAGCGCCCCGCCAGGGCCGAGAATGAGGGCTATACCGTCGTCGGCACCCGCTTCACCTATGCGATTGGCCGGCTCGTGCTCTATTCGACCACCCCGGGGCTCGTCGACGGCACTGGTGCGGTGCTCAAATCGAGCCGCTTCGAGAAGATCGCCATCGCCGACCCCAAGACAGCACCCTATGGCCTTGCGGCGATCGAGACGATGCAGAAGCTTGGCGTCACCGAAGCGCTCAAGGCAAAGATCGTCACCGGCAGCTCGATCGCCCAAGCCTTTCAGTTTACGTCGACCGGTGCGGCGCAAGTCGGCTTCGTCGCCCTGAGCCAGGTGACCACTGTCCCCGGTGGCTCGCGCTGGATCGTACCGGCGAGGCTCCACAGCCCGATTGACCAGCAGGCCGTGCTGCTCAAGCCCGGCGCGAACAAACCCGCCGCACGGGCGTTCATCAAATATTTGAAAAGCCGGCCCGCGCTCGCCATCATCCGGCGATATGGCTATGCGACCAAATAGCTGATGTGGCTGGTCCTAACGACGACGGTTGAGCTGGCCTTCGTCACCACCATCCTGTTGATCCTGCTCGCAACCCCGCTCGCTTGGTGGCTCGCCCGTTCGCGGCGCTGGTGGAAGGAGGTTATCGGCGCGGTCGCGGCACTGCCGCTCGTCCTGCCGCCTACCGTGATCGGCTTCTATGTGCTGATCGCTCTCGGACCGGACAGTCCGCTGATGAGCATGCTCCATCCCTTCGGCATTCGCACCCTGGCATTCACCTTTTCCGGCCTTGTCATCGGATCGCTGTTTTACTCTCTGCCATTTGCAGTCCAACCGCTCCGCACGGCATTCGAAGCGATCGGCGATCGTCCGCTAGAGATCGCGGCAACCATGGGAGCAAAGCCGTTCGACCGCTTCCTGACGGTCGCCATCCCCATGTCGCGGCGCGGCTTTCTGTCCGCCGCGATACTCGTGTTCGCCCACACTATCGGCGAGTTCGGCGTTGTGCTGATGATCGGCGGTAACATCCCCGGGAAGACCGAGGTTCTCTCGACGCGCATCTATCAGCTCGTCGAAAGCCTTCAGTTCGGCGAAGCACACCGCATCGCTGCACTGCTTGTCCTCTTCTCCTTCCTGGCCCTGCTCGCTCTTCTGCTCATCGAGCGGAGAATTGGCGATTTTAAGCCGTGACGATCGCGATCGCACTCGACGGCAAGGTTGGCGACAGGTTCTCCCTGCAAGTCAGCTTCGAGGTTCCGTCGCACGGTATCACGGCACTATTGGGCCCATCGGGGTCCGGCAAGACCAGCATCCTTCGCGCACTTGCCGGGCTTGAACGCATAGCAGGCTCGATCTGCTTCAATGGTCAGACCTGGCAAGATGGATCGACCTTCCTCCCTTCTGAGAGTCGGGGGATTGGCTATATATTTCAGGGCGAAGGCCTGCTCCCGCACCTCAGCATCGCGGGCAATCTCGACTATGCTGCTCGTCGCGCTTCGTCCGGCCCGTTCGACCGAACCGATATCATCCGCCGCACCGGCATCGCCGACCTGCTCGGCCAGCGACCTTCGCGTCTTTCAGGCGGCGAAGCGCAACGCGCCGGCATTGCGCGGGCGCTGATCAGCCAGCCGCGCCTTCTGCTGATGGACGAACCCCTGTCCGGCCTCGACAGCGACGCTCGCACCGAAATGGTCGAGTGGCTCCAGGCCCTGCTCGGTGAAATCGATATACCCGTCTTATACGTGACGCATGACCATGGGGAAGCCGCCCGCCTGGCAGTTCGAACTATTCACATTCTCAATGGAAGAGCCGAAGGCTAGGTTGAGCAGCCTTGCCCGCGAGCGAGAGAAAAATCGATCTCGGAGGCCTCGCGATCGAGCGGCGCGGCTACTTCGAGCAGGTTCCGCCATTCCTTTTCACCAAAGGCTGCATCGGCAAGCTGTCGCGCCTTGGCTGCCTCGCGACGAAATTGCGCGCCGCCGCCTCTGCCGGGAGCGATCGCTTTTTCCACGATGATTTTCCAAAATCGGGTGGTTCATGAGCCCATTAAGACCAGTCGGGATGAACAGCGGATGGCTGAACCTTACCCGTAACAATTGTTTACCGGGCTCCCCGGCGATTCAGTGTTAGGGGCCCCCACATGGACAGCGACCTGTCTCGTGGGGATGCAGTTTGCCATGATTGAAGTGAATGACGCCAAGCTCAGCCATTATACACGCCTCATCCAACGAGAGCGCCAGGCAGCAGAAACGGCGAGCAGCGAGGCCATAAGGGAGCTCCATCTCAAGATCGCGGAGTTGTACGAGCGCGAACTGGCAACGATCCGCTCGCTTTCCTGACCGGTTTGCTCAGGCCGAACCCACCGGGTCGGATGTCGGATCGACCATTGGATCGGACTCATGCCGTCGCCCAATCGGCAGCGAACCGGTCTGCCGCTCAATCATGCGGCGAACGCGTAGCGGTTCCCCCTCCTTCTGCAGTGCTTGGAGCCTTGCGATATTCTCCGCATCGGCATGGGTGCGTCGCTGATTGTGGCGGATATAATCCAGCCAAGTCGCAACATGATAGCGCTCAATCCACAATTCCGGCTCATGGAGGTCGCGCAACAATGTCCAGCCACGAGCACCGTCGCGTCGCCTGATCCTTCGCCTTTCGGTCATTGCCGCTAGGAAGGCGACGACATCCTTCGGCTCGATCCGATATTCGATCGTGATGACCACCGGCCCGCTGCGCGGTTCCAATGGCACCGCCGTCTCGGGCTCCTCCCAGCGGGCGAGAGGATCAAGGTTGAGATTGTCGACTCGCGGTAGAGGCAAGAACAGGCCGAGCAGCATCACCGCCAGTTGAACCCCGGCACCCGCGAGCAGGCCGCATGCCACGCCCTGATGATCAGCGACCACTCCCAACGCCCAAGCGCCCACCGCCATGCCGCCAAATGTGGTCATCTGATAAATCGAAAGTGCCCGTGCCACGACCCAGCGGGGCGATGCCAACTGAATTGTGACGTTGAGCGTCGACAGCGCAGCCACCCACGCCGCTCCGGCGAGCAACAAGGCCGCCATCGTCAGCGGCGCGTAGGTACTCAGCGCTGCAACCGCGGTGCCTGTCGCCAGACTTAGAGTGGCGAGCCGCATCACGCCTTCGGTTGACAGATATCGGCGCATGCGGACGCTGCCGAGGCCGCCCAGCACGGCGCCGACACCGAATGATCCGAGCAACAGGCCATAGATGACCGGTCCGCCCTTGATTAGATCGCGCGCGACGATCGGCATCAGTGCCGGCAGGGCATTGGCAGTCAACCCGAACGCACTACCGCGCAACATCACCGTCCGCAGATTGGGTGACATCGCCACATAGCGCAGCCCTGCCCCCAGCGCGACGAGCAAACCCTCACGCGGCAACAGGCGGGGGGGATGGTTGGGACGCCACCGCCACAGCACCGTGATCAATCCCAGATAGGACAGCGTGTTGACCAGAAAGGCCGCGGCGCCACCCGCGACGGCGACGATCGCCCCGCCGATCGCCGGCCCCACGCTGCGCGAGAGATTGAACCCCGCGGAATTGAACGCGACCGCGGTCGACATCTGTTCGCGCCGAATGATGTCGCCGATCGTCGCCTGCTGGGCGGGACCGTTCATCGCCATGCCGCAGCCGAGCAGGAAAGTGAAACCGAGCAGAAGCCATGGGTTCAGCCAGCCCTGCCACGCAAACAGGCAAAGTGTCGCCGACACCGTCAGCATGAAGCATTGTGCCGTCAGCATCACCCGGCGGCGATCGAGGCTGTCCGCTACAGCCCCTGCGAGCAGAGCCAGCAACATGAACGGCAGCGCATTAATTGCCTGAACGCCCGCCACCATCGACGGCGAACCCACCATCGCCGTCATCATCCACGCTGCGCCGACCGACTGGATCATGCCGCCCAGATTGGACAGCACCGATCCTGCCCAGACCGCCCGGAATATCGGGTTGCGGAAGGGTGATTCGACCGAGGCCGCAGCGTGGGCAATCGGAGCGTCGGATGTCATCGGTCAGGCAATGCCGGAGGAGCGGCTTTGTGCCAACACTTCATTCGCACGGGACCACCTGATCATGCGGCGGCATCTCGGCCCAGATGCCCGCATGCGCTTCGCTGTGCCACGCGCCGGCTGGCGTGAAGGCGGGGTTCGCCGGAATTCGGACAATGGCGCGGCTACCGAACAGTTCCCAGCGTGTCGCCATCTGGCCAAACACGGCATTGATTAACAGCTGATTCGGCGTGTCTTCCAGGTCGCTCCACGTGGCACTTTAGGAAATCCCCCGTCGCACCGGCACCGAAATCAGACTTAGCGCCGCATTCACCAATTCCCATAACCGGATGATATCGGCTGGCGGGTACCTCAGGTTCATCTGCCACCGGACCATTCCGGGGGCGGCAGTAAAGGTAGCGTGCCATGTCTTTTGCCTCAGCCCTGGGTTTCCGGGGCCGACCTGATGCCCGCCAGGGCGAGCGTACGAGAGTATTGCTGCAAGCCTCGCTGCTTGCCAGCGGTCGCCCGATGCGCGTTCATCTGCTTGACCTGTCCTCGCATGGTGCGTTGGCGCATGCGATCGTACCGCCCCAGATCGGCGAGATCGTGTGGTTGGTCTGCAAGGGCGCTGAAATATTGTCGCGCACAGCCTGGGTTCG
>CANJRZ010000015.1 GCA_947476735.1 Sphingomonadaceae bacterium | reverse complement strand
CGCAACGAAGGCGTGGGCCGCAGCCTTGGGATGGTTCCAGTCCCAATCGTCGCCGGTCCGGGGCGCACCCTTCACCTGCTCCATGATGCCGTCAGTTGCGACGATGTAGCCACCGACATTGACCAGCGGTCCATAGGCACGCAGCTCGTCGAGCACATGGGCCTTGGTGTGGTTTGAATCGAGCACCACCAGCACCGTTTCGCCCGGCTTCACCAATGCCTTGACCTGCTCGACAATTTCCGATGCCGTCGACGAACCTTCGAGCAGTTCGATCCGCTTCTTCATCGGATGGGCTTCGATCGCGTCACGATTGTGCTTGCGGATTTCAATATCAATGCCGATCACCCGGCCCTTGCCCATCGCCTCAAAAAGCGACGCATAGAAGATCAGCGAGCCGCCATGGGCAACGCCGGTCTCGATCAGCACATCGGGCTTAAGATTCCAGATCACCTCCTGGAGGCGAACCATATCCTCCGGCAGCTGAATGATCGGCCGGCCCATCCAAGCGAAGCTGTAGACATATTTGGTGTCCCAACCGGCGCGGATCCAGGCGCGCGAAGCCGCGTCAAAGCCCTCGGCAGAATCAAGAGCGTGGCGGACTTCCTTGTCGCCGTCGCGGACGATCACTACATTCTGATCTTCATCGATGGTGGTGATCAAACTCGCCAGTCCTTCCGGATATGCAAAATCTGGAGACGTCCTTACCTCCAGTTGTCAAATTGATGAAGCGCTATCCGTTAGGACGGACTCGCACGTCCGCAACCTCGTCAATGAGCTTGAGCCATGCCGGCACGCCGATCGTCTCGGCGTCGAAATAACGCAAAGCGGTCCGGCGAGCTTCCTGTCGTATTGCCTCGAATTGGTCGGGTTCACGCGCAGCCCGGATCATCGCCGCACTGAGCGCCTCCACATCGAAGAAGTCGTTGAGTATCCCGTTCACACCGGGAACGATCGCGTCGCGCACGGGCGCCGTGTCCGAGCCCAGGATCAGGCATTCACACGCCATCGCTTCAACCAGCGACCAGGAGAGCGTGAAGGGATAGGTATAGTAGACGTGGGCGGCACCGATCGAGAGGATGTCGATCATATAGTCATGATCAACCCGACCGGCGAAGTGTACGCGACTGCGATCGATACGATCACCAAGTTCTTCGAGCATCACTTCTCGCCAGCTTTTTTCGTCATCCCGCGGCGTTCCATAGCCCGTTCCATCCGATCCGATCAGAATGACATGACCATCCGGCACAGCCTCAAGAAATGCAGGCAGCGCCCGCATGAAGATGTGAAACCCGCGCAGCGACTCGAAATTGCGGTTGATGAAAGTGATGACCGGGGTCGAGCGGTTTAGCAGCCGGCCATCCGCCAGCTTAATCCGCGCATTGGGATTAGGGCGCGCCTTGGAAAGATCGATGCCCTCATGAAGGATCCGCATCCGCGGCCTGAAAATCGACGGAAAGGTGGAAGCCTGAAAACGAGTAGGGCAGACGATAAGATCGGCCATGGTGTAAGCGAGCGCCACAGTTGCATTTTTACCATTCGTACGCATCGCTCCCTTCAGCGTCGGCGTGTCGAATTCGTGGTCGAAGTTCACGTCGGCACCAAAATATCGATAATAGAATTCTCCGAACAGGATCAGGCGCGCCTTGGGAAAAATGTCTCTCACGTGGATCGTTTCACCCCAGCCCGGGTGACCGACGATGACGTCGGGGACGAAACCGGAATTGCGCAGTTCGATTGCTGCGCCAGCAGCAGACTGGGCGCGAATGAGATCGGCCTCCGCTCGCGTGGCGGCATCGAACAGACCGGGGGTGGAGCCACGAAAGAGGCTCCAGCGGAACAGCTTCACGCCTTCATGTTCCTTGGCCGTGCCGCCACCGATAGCCGCTACCTCGTCACCGCGCGCCACCAGCGCATCAACGATGCGGGGGAACTGCCCCGGAAAATTCTGGTGGACGAATAAGATGCGCCTGCTCATCGAACCGCTCATTGACTGGCGAAAGACCAGCTAGGGGCTTGAGGCCCTTTTGGCCAGAGCGCCATCGCTTAGTTGAGGGAAATGCCAAATCGCCGCACGATCACCAGTCGGTTGACCCGGAACAGCTGATAGCGGGCCACATAATGCCCTGCTGGCCAGGCACCGGGGCCGCGCTTCTTGCCGATATACATCACCCATTGCGCCTTGTTCCGTTCGAGTGGCTCGGCCTTGTTCTCTGCGAGGATCGCGCCATCAGGGCCCATCAGCGTCAGCACTTGCACATCGCCCGCCTCAAGCCCGATCGACTGAACGAAAGCAACCAGCACCGGTGATTGTCGCGTGGGTTGCGGCTGCTGAACGTCACCCTGGTCTTGCACCGCCTCCATCGTCACGGGACCCGCCGCAAAGCCTGTATTGATCACCTCACCGGCCATGTAGCTTTGTGCCAACTCAGCCGACGTAGCCCAAAGGCTTTGTCCGCCGCCACATTGGCCGGGGCGGGCCAGGTAGGCGAAGGGATCAACCGCCTGGCCGTGCTCACGAACGATGAAATGAAGATGAGGGAATTCGGCATCACCCGACATACCGACGCGCCCTAACGGCGTGCCGGTCCTCACCGTTTCACCATGCTTCACACGGACACTGCCGCGCGCGCAAGATGGCAATATTGCGTCTCCGCGCCCCCCGGGTGTCGAATCAGCACGCCATTCCCGCATTCCTTGCCCGCTACCGACGCTTTGCCCGCGATCCGCACCGATATGTCCGGCATCCCGTCGCGCACATTGATAACCGACCCCGCCGCGGCAGACAGCACCTCCACGCCGGCGCGCTGTTGGGCCATGCTTCGAATCCTGAAGTCTATGCCGTCATGCTTGTCATAGGTCCGGGCGCCGCAATGATAGTCGCGCGCTCCGGGCGAGGGGTCGACATCCACATAATGCTGGATGAAACAGTTTTGGCCGATCTTGCAGGCGATCGGCAAAACGAGCTCAGGGATCTTTCCATTCGCGGCCAGCAACACCGGCAAGGCGGCGAGCAACAGGAGACCGCGCCTCATTGCTTTCGCTCCCTAGCGTCGCAGCGCTTCCAATCGCTCCGCCAGGATCGGGCCCATGCCGGAGACACTCCGCTTGGTCCGGACATGGTCTTGCGTCTCCTTTGCCCGATGTGCCGCGCCGGCACGATCGTCCAGCACCATACGTAACGCATCGACCCAGCCATCGGCTTCGGCGAACAATATGGGTCGTGCGAGCTCCGGATCGGCCCGATATGCCGGGCCATCGCTGACCAGGGGGAGGATGCCCAGCGCCGCATAATCGAGCGCCTTAATGTCTGATTTGCAGCGGTTAAACGGATTGTCGGCGAGCGGAGCCAGGCCCAGATCGAATGGCCCCTGTCCGCGAAGCCAGCGTACGAAACGCGGGTAGCTGACCGCTTCAGCCGGTGGCGCCAGCCGCCTCAGCCATGGCGCCGGCAACAGATCGGGATCGACACCGATCACCGTCACGTCGAAGACATCTCCACGCTCGGCATAGATCTGATCCAGTGCTGGACGGACCATTGCGAAATCGGGTCCATGCGTATGGGTACCCATATAAAGCATGTGGACTTTATCACCCGAAAAGGGTGCCGGCTGTTCGCGCCGCCAATCACACCACAGGCGGGGATCGATACTGTTGCGGACGATCACGCTTTGCGGCGCCAGCGCGACATAGGCGTCCGCGAGTTCGTCGGTAGAAAACCAGGCTTCTGCCGAGGCCGCGATCACCCTGTTGAGCGCCGCGTTGAGGGGACGATACAGATCATGTTCCGGATGGTCTGTACCGATCAGGGTGAAGGCATCATCGACATCGACGACAAGCGCGGCGCCGATCTCACCAAGTCGACGGACAAGCATGTCCACCGCCGCGATGGACGGCATGGCTGTCCGCTGGACGATGCAGACGTCGCAGTTCGGTACCGTATCCTCTGGACCGCCGAGTGTCAGACGGAGTCGACCGGCGACGCTCTCGTCGGTCAATGGCGCAATAAGCCGGATATAGGCCGAACTTTGTGGCCCGATGGCACTGCGGCGAGCAATGATATGGACCGCCAGGCGATTGTCCGAGGCGGCAGCGGGCCGGTCGAAAGGCGCCGGAAGGCCCAGTAACGCAAGGGCATCGGCGATAAAGGTCCGCGCCCTTGCGTCAAAACTGTGCTCAGCATGAATGTGCTGTGCAGCAAGGCGCTCTGCCTGCTGATCTCGCGGGCTGGCCAGCAGATCGTCGATTGCGGTTCGTGTTTCGGCCACCCCGGATATCTGGCGGACCGCATCACCGAACACCGCCGCCAGCGACGGCACCGGATCGGATATCGCGCGGCCGCCACTACCGACAATGTCGAACAACCGGTTGGAAAGCAGGCCGAACGCGCGCATCGAAGGCCAATGATCGTTGAGGACCACGCCGGCTGAAGCATAAAGCGCACCGAGATCGCGGTTGTCGACATTCTTCGCCCGGACGAGCTCGGGTGGAACACGCCCCTCCCAGCCATCGCCGAAGATTGCCGGTGGACGATCCGCCTGAATCGCCCAGCGAACAATGTCGCGTTCCACACCGCGTGAATTGCCGACGAAGACGACATCTGGTCCCGAGGCGGGCGCTTCCAACGGGTGAAATCGCTCCGGATCACTCGCTTGCAGCGCAACCGCCACGGGTGGTCGGACGATCTGCTCAAGCAGGGCAGCATGCGAAGCGGATGCCGCATAGACCCGGCTGTACCGATCATATTCATCAAAACCGACCTGGTCGGGATGGCTGATGTTCCACAGAAAGCACATCTGCCCGGGCCGCGGCTCGTAGGGAATCAAGCCGCGCAGGACGATGACCAGATCCTCGCTCTTGATTGAATGGCCGAACCATTGCCCCCGAAAATCGATCCGGACCGCATGGCCAAGGCGCTCGATTGCTGCGGCCAGGCTCTCAGCAAAATGGAAATCGCCCCAGGCGGCCTTTTCATCCTCAGGCGCAGCGATCTTTATTGCTACATGCAGCTTGAGCTTTGCCGCGAGATCTTGGGCATCGCGACCGGTCGGCAAATCGAACTGGTTCTTCGTGCGAACCAGCGCCTGGAATGCGGCCGGCTGACTGACCGTAATCCGCCCGCCGTCACTCTTCGCATCATGATATTCGCAGCCGACGAAAGGGGCATATCCAACCGTGCGGCCCTTGGTATACCGCAGGATCAGGTCCCAATCGACCATCCGCCGGAGGTTGGTATCGAATTGGCCATGCCGGGCAACCAACGCGCGGCGGTGGCAGAAGGCGTTGAGGTCGACATAATTCTCGGCGAGGCAAGCGTCCCAGTCAAAGTCATCCCCGCGATAACCGGTGAGCTGGTTCAGCTCGTCGCGGAGCGCGATCCCGCAATAAGCAGTTTCGAGACCCTGTGACGTCATGAACAAGGCCATCGCGTCGAGGAACCAGCTCTTCCAGCTATTGTCGCTGTCGAGGTAGGCGATGATCTCGCCGGTGGCCGCCTCAAGGCCGAGATTGCGTGCCGCGCTGACGCCGCCATGCTCGCCCTTGATGACCCGCACACGCGGATCGCTGGTAAAGGCGGCGGCGATCTCGGCTGTTCCGTCAGTCGAGCCATCATCGACAATCAGCAGCTCGAAATGACGATGGCTTTGCGCCAGGACCGATCGGATCGCCACAGCGATCCGATCGCTGCGATTCCATGCAGGCATTACCACACTGATCAGTGTCTCGTCGGCTTTACGATGCGCGTGTTCGGGCAGTTCGGCGAGGCCACGCAGAAAACCTTCCTCGCGGGCGATATCGAAATGCCGGTAATAGCGGCGTGGCCGCTCGTCCGAGGTTTCGTAGTGCGGCCGGCTGACCGGGATGGCAACCCTGCCCTCGGCGGCACCGATCTCGAGAAAATGGCGCAGCGGATCGCCCACCACATCGTCATAGCTCTTGCGATAATAGACACCGTCGAACAGCGGACCGGTCGAGCGGCCTTCGGCTGCGCCATGATGGATATAATGGTTCAGCGGGTTCATGCCGGCCGCGAACACATCGTCGTGGATGCTGTTGTACCAGCTGGTCGAGAAATAGAGGTTTGGGTCGAGAGGGTCGGCCTCGCGCGCGTTGCGGATATAATCGATAAGCGGGTTGTGGGTGGCGATCAGCACCGCCAGCTCCTCATCGACCGGCCCGATGCCGAGCCCGGCGACATCGACCAGCGTCTGGATGACCGGCTCATGTGATGGTTCGCCCGGCGCCCGGATCAGCTCGATCCGACCGCCCTCGACCAGCCCGATCTTGCCCCCGAGCGCGAGCGGAGCGAGGCCGAACAGCCTTTCCACCGCATGGCCGAGCGCGCCGTCGCGATCCTGGTTGGGGGAGGCCTCGCGGAAGTCGGCGAGGACCGCTACCTTTTCCAGCAGACTGCGGCGCGCCCAAAAGAAAGTCCCCGCGAAGAACCCCCAGTCGGCGGGCGGATAGGCGGGAGCAACGAGGCGTGGGGCCAGATCGGACAGCAGCTCGGCATTGCGGAACAGGTGGCTCGCGACCGACTTGTAGAGTGGCTTGCTGCCCAGCAGCGACAGATCGTCATTCTCTGCAAAGGCGCGGACGATGTCATCGATCAACGGCTCGCTCGCGATCATTCCATCATATGCCAACTGGCGCCATTCGGGCGCATAGCCCGATCCGCCCTTCTTGCTATGCAGCTTGCCGATCAGATCGTAGCCGCGCTCGGCCAGCAAAGGCAGCAGTTCGAACAGCGGGCCGATATCCCAGCCGCGATTGACGACTTCGACGATCTCGACTTTGCCCGGCAGCTGATCGAGCGCGGTGCGCACCGTATCGTCAAGTGGTACACTGTGGGTGACAAAGATATCGACCCCCGCACCCGCAGCCGTGACCCGGTCGATCAACTCGACCGCTACATCGGGATAGAAGAGGTGGATGACGAGGGCTGGCTTCATGCGCCCCCGCCCGCCGCAGCGATCCGCCTCGCCATCTGCCGGGCATAGAAGCCGGTGTCGAAAAGCGGGTTGGGATTGTAACCCCTGGGCGCCCCGATTGTCAGATAATGCTCGATCGGGTCAAGTCCCGACTCTGCGGCATCAGGGTGGGCCGCAAGGTACCAGTCATCGTCGAACAAACCGCTGTCCCGAATCATTGCCACCGCTTCGGCATGCGGTGGGGTCGGTCCAGGCATTGACTGCCGCGGCACAACGGCGGCCTCCGTTTGACTGGCTGGGGGCGATGGCTCATCGCTCTCACCCATCCGGCGGTGCCGCAACTCGTCATGAATGATGTCATCGGACAACCAGGATAACGCATCGAGCCGGGCATAGACTCGGTCGAGCTCAGCTCGCGCTTCCGCATCGTCGCGGTCGATCAGGGTCTCAAGACCGGCACGCACAGCCTCAACGACAGCTGCCAATGGCTGCTCGAGGTTAGTCGATGCCCCGTCCTCATGATGACGAAGGTCCGGATCGAGGTAGGCAGCGATCGCGGCTGCTGTTTCACCCTCGGGCATGGTCGCGCCGGTCAGTGGCAACAAGCGGTCCGCGGCAGCGCGCCAGTCGGCGAGCATAGAATCGAAGTCGATGACCGTTCGCATCAATCCGCGCGTGGCGCGCTCGGCGTCGATCATGTGACGCAGCCACAGTAAATGAGCGAAGGCGCTCGTCGTACCGTCGCGCGCGGCGATCGACCGGGCGATTGCAGACGGGCTGCGCAACATCAATACGGCGCGCGCGGCGACGCCATGTTCGGCAAGAGTCTCGACGATGGTCGGCACGAATCGGCACTGGCGCGGATCCTTGATCACCATGAGCTGCGCATCGCCGAAAGCGGCTGTAACCGCTTCCCAGATCCTGTCCTTGCGCGACAGCAGCGCCGACGGCTCAAGCCGCGACAAGTCCAGCCGGCGCGGATCGAACCAACTCGAGCGGGCAACCCGCAGCAGCTGATCGTCAGCCTTTACGATCGCTGTCGATTCCCAATAGCCTCGAGCGTTATCGCTATGCGCCTGAATCGCATCCAAAGGCAGCGACGCACCGAGATAGCCGATCAACCGGGCGAGCGCCGATGTGCCGCTCCGGTGCATGCCGAGCACAAGGATCGCGGTACGCGCTTGGCGGGGGAGCAGACCCAATCACTTCTCCGTCGTTTCGCCGGACGGTTAGCCGCTTGGGCGCGAAAAGGACAGTGCCCGATATGGGTGGTGCCGCATCACTGATCGCGATAGTCAGATGCGATGCAGGATCCGTCGCGCTTCGAGTTGGCCACCGACGCAAATTTCGTTGAGGCGTTGTACCTCGCCGCCAATCCCGACGTGGCCCGCCACGTTGCGGCCGGCGGCGACGCATGGAAGCATTTCGAGCGTCACGGTCGCACGGAAGGCCGCAAACAGCTCACACGCACCGCCGCAGAACTGCCCGGCACCCGTGGCTCAGCGAAATACCAGCGCTTTGCATCGTTGCTAAATCCGGATCGCGGAGCTGGCGGGACCTTTCGCTTCCTGGCAGAGCCGGACAGCTTTCCTGTCGCTTATGGCGCCGCCGCCCATGACATCAGCGCCTATGACGACGAGTCTGCCAATCCGGGCCTGAGCGACTTCGTCGAAGCGATCCGCGCCAATCCGGACAAGCTCTATCTCGATGTCGGCTGCGGACGGCGAGGGAGGACTTTCGACAATTGCCTCTATCTTGAGGTCTATCCCTCGATCAGCGCAGACATCGTGATCGAACCCGCCTGCCGCTACCCGATCGCCGACGCCTCGCTCGACGGGATCGGCTGTTTTGCGGTGATGGAGCATATGGAAGAGCCCTGGATCGCCGCCGCCGAGTTCCGTCGCATGCTCAAGCCAGGGGGAATGGTGTTCATCGACTATCCTTTCCTCGTGCCGATCCACGGCTATCCCTCGCATTATTACAATGCGACCCGCGAGGGGCTGGCGCGCCTGTTCGACGATGGATTCGAGCAGCTGAAGCTTGCGACCGAGCCCAATCAAACCCCTGATTACGCGATCCAGTGGCAATTGGCCGGCCTGATCGAGATGCTGACAGACGATGCGATGCGCGACGAGATCAGGGCGATGAGCGTCGGCGAACTTGCGGCCCAGCCACCGGGCAATCCCTTCTGGCAAAAGGTAATCGCCGCGACCCCGGAAAAGGCACGGAGCATGTTCGCAGCAGGCAACACGCTGATCGCGCGGAAGCTCTAGATCGAAATATCACCTTCAGGAGAGGACCATGATTACAGTCGATTTGAACGGCAAGGTTGCGCTGATCTGCGGCGCCGGCGGGGGCGGGATCGGCAGCGCCGTGAGCCGCTGCATAGCCGCTGCCGGGGCGACCGTAGCCGCCGTCGACCTCAACGAGGAACTGAACGAAGCCACGCGCGAGGATCTGGCAGCCGAAGGCTACGCGTGCGAGACCTTCGTGGCAGACCTGATGGACCGGGATGCCGCTGCCGGAGTCGTCGATAGCGTGCTGCGACGCATGGGTCAGATCGATATCCTGGTGAATGTCGCGGGAGGCACGCGCCACCATCAGTGGGGGCCTCTGGAAAACAGCCCGGACAGCGTCTTTCGCGATGTCTTTGCCCTGAACCTCGACTATGCAATGCGCGTGTGCGCCGATGCCGCCCGCCACATGATTGCGCGTGGACATGGCGGGGCAATGATCAACTTTGCTTCGATCAGCGCGCTGAACGGCGCGCCTTTTCATGGCCCCTATGGCGCGGCGAAGGCAGCGATAAGCGCGATCACCGAAACAATGGCCGTCGAATGGGCGCGGCATGGCATCAGGGTCAACGCAATCGCTCCGGGGAGTGTGCGGACGCCTCGCGTCATGCAATTCACCAAGGGGGAGGACCCCCATGCTCACCCCGATGGCCGCCGTTCGGTGAGCACGGCCGAAATCGCCAACGGGGTTCTCTTTTTCGCTTCAGAGCTCTCGTCGGGGATCACCGGTCAGACATTGACGATCGATGCGGGCATGTCGTGCGCGCATCCCGCGGGCCATCTGTTTCACTTCGCCGAGATGATACCAAAGCCTGCCTGATCACTCCGTATCAGGATCGAGCAGCGCTTCGTCGCACATCACTTCGACCCATTCCCTGGCGGCTTCGAGCGTCGCGTCGCGCGTCTCCGCCCTTGCGGATGCGTGTGCAGGCAGGTCGACCCCGGCCGCATGGCGAAGGAATACCGTCATGACCTGTGCCACGCCCTCCTCGGTCACATTGCGCATGTCTTCAGCAAAATAGCGCGCAGCGGCAGGAGCGCCCATGATGATCTCATAAGAGGGGAAATAGAACACACCCGCATGATCCTCGGCGATCTCCTGCGCGGCGGCGCGCAGGACCGACTTGGAATAGGTGGTGGCGGCGAGCACATGATTGCCGCTCGCGGTCGCCACCAGCGGCACCGGCGAAACAGTGAGGATGATCCGTGCCGTCGGATTGACGCTGCGCAACCGCGCAATGAAAGCAGCGAGATCGGCTGTGACCTCGCCCACCCGGAAATTATGGAAGGCATACCTGGCCGAGTCGAAGCTGCCACCCGACACGCCCGGGCAGACCGGGAAGACAGCGCCGTCGATCCGGGATTCCCAACTCTCGGTCAAGCCGAGTGTGAAGACGAAGATGTCGAGCGTCTCGAACATCTCGCGCACCCTGGCGAGATGATGTGCGCGATCGGCGCGCAGCTCTGCCTCGCTGGCATAACCGCCGGGTTCGATCGTCGGACGAAAGGGATCAACCACACGGCCATTGCCATCGACCGCGGGCCAGATCTCCTCGGCCGGCACGAATGTCCCATAAGCGCGGTCGAACAGCTGGAGGAGTTGGCGTGCGGTGTAGATATTGCCGTAGCGCGCGCTGAACAGCCCATAGCCGTGCCGCTCGGCGACATCAGCAGGAAGGATCGGGTGCGCGCTTTCGCTCACAATGTAGTTGAAGCCGCTGCGCTTTAGGTAGCGTGCAATATTCTGCGCGAAACAGCTTCCCGCCGTCGCGACCTTGTCGTCGCGGCCGAGTGTCAGAAAACCGCCGCTGAGCGGATCGACCGTGGGCCCCTTACCGGCAACGGCGCGGCGCCAGAACGCTGCCTCGGGCAGATCGCGGTAGGGATGGCTGGTCACAGCGCCTCCAATGCGCGGATAACCGCTTCGCCAAAGGCCTCGTTACCATGGGTGGCGTCGCCCGCATATTCGGGCTTGAGGAAACCATTTTCGTCCTGCGTCTCGGGCGGCACCGGCAGGAAGCGCAGCCCGATCCCAGCGCAATAATCCGCGACGATCTGCGAATGGAGCCGCCAGATCTTGTAGCGGAGACCGGGCGGAGCAACGCCGAGTTCGCCGAGCCCGCGATCTTTGAAATAGGCGTCGGCCTGAGCGGCAATCCAGCCGCTGTCGGCGACCGGTGGCGGGGATTCTAGCTGGACCACATCGCCCGCAATCCGCTTGATCTCGCGGAGGCGAAGACGATCGCGCACCAGACCTGCTTCAAGTGCCGCGCGCACCTGCGCTTCCGGAATGGGCTCGGCAGCTGGATCCAGCGCCGGGCCATGTTCGCCCGACAACAGGAAATCATAGGGCCTCGGATGGCGGATCAGAGCGAACCCGTTGTGGACATTCCCCCCGCTCGCCGAAGCCACAAGCGGTGAATGGCGCGCTAGCTGCTCGCGAATACCGTCCACGAGCGCGGGGGCAAAGCGGGCATCGTCGCCATCCCCTTCCACCTCGGGTGAATATTGAGGTTCCATTGTGTGGATCACCCTTGTCCGGGGCCGGTCGGGATCGGCCTCACGGCGCGTTCTTGCGGCCGAACGTACTGCCGCGATGTGGCTCTGGCCGATGACGAGGATCGACCTGTTCATGTCGTTACCGTCGTCCGCGCGATCACTTTGTCGCTGTCGACCCTGCCGATGACGAGATCGATCCGCCGTGCACCCCCCGCTGCAGCACGGAGTTGAGCGCGCGGAATCGTGAAGCGGAAACCGTGATTGCCATCCCCCTTGCCGTGCCGGGCGAGGTCCGGCCGGGGTTTATTGGCAACGACGACTGCCAACGGGCGGTCGCCTGCCCGCAATTCGACAGCCACCTGCACTGCGGGCAGCGCTTCCGCAAAAGCCCAGCCGTCGAAGATCACCTCGTCACCCTGTTCGCTGACCCCATCGAGGCGGCCGTCGACGCCGGGTTTAAGATAATTGAGCCGAAAACCGTTGGGCCGGGCGCCGGGCGACGATATCCGTCCCCGCCCACCGATCTTGACCGGGCGGATCATCGCGCCTTCCTGGAACATGGCTGCCACCAGACCCAGCATGCTGATTCCATCGAAATAGTCGAAACGACGGTCGCTCAGCCGATCCAGAGTGGCCTTGCGATCGATCGATCGCCACAATGTCAGCTCCCCTCGCGCTTCGATCTCGGTCGCCAGTGCCGCCCGGATCGAGGGATTGTGGTTGATCGACAGCTGCCAGTTGCCGAAGAGCGCGGGCGCATCGGTCGCAGGACGGATCGGTTCGACTTGCGGCGCTCCATCGCCGAGACGCGGATCCCATTGTTGCAGGGCGAAAGGCAGCGGCAGCAGCTCCGGAGCGCAGCGCGCGATGATGAGATAATGGAGCAGCTCACTCTTCCGTTCTTCCGGGCTAAGGCGAAAGGCGAGCTGCACCAGGGCCGGAGCGCCCAGGGGTACGACCGGTTGGCGTTCGAACGATTTGATACCGCGAATTGCACCAAGCCAGTTGGGGATGCGATTGCGATAATAGAAGAGATCGGGAAGGTCAGCCTCAAGTGCACCTTCCGCGCGCGCGGCATGCATTTGTTCTTCCAGCCGGGTGGTCAGTGCCTCCCGTGCCGGGGGCCGCAACAGGCCGATCGGGTCGAACGGCGCCTGAAGTTGCACCATGGCGACAGGATCAAGAACACCCTCGGGCAGCGGCTTTTTCGAATAGGCTTTGAGGACCTCCCCCATATGACCGGAGATGATCGTATCCGTGGCGATTCGATCGCTGAGGATGAGATCCCATCCCCCGACCATACCATCACTCTGATAGGCTTGCGTCATCAGCTTCTCGAAGAAGCGGTCGCAGGTCCAATGCGCGGGCTCATCGCTGCCATGCGGCGCTTCACGCCGGTGCGGCAGCCCCAATGCTGCTGCGACCCCAGCGCCCGCGATGACATCAGGATGACCCACATAACCGCGGGTGAACAGTCGCAGCCGGCTCCCGAGCCCTGCCGCCAGGCAGAGTGCCAGAACGACGCGACTGTCCTTTCCACCTGTGATCGGTAAGTCGATCGGCCCCTTGGCCCCGACACCGAGCAGGATTGCCGCCTTGGCCTGGGCTATACCTTCTTCGAGCAGAGGCTCGAGCTCGGTCCGCCAGCCACGCTCGCCGTCGAACCGGATGAGCGGCGCAAGCGCGCGCCGCCGGCTTGTGCCGGCCCCGTCAATTGTCAGGACATGCTCCTGCTCGAGCTGGCTCACGGCCCGGTAGGCAGTCGCACTACCCACCCGATAGCCGATCACCGGCAGCCAGATCAGCCCTGACGGATCGGGAGCCCAATTGTCGAGGACCGTGGCCACCAGTCCCGCCCGATTGGCAACGACGGGTTCACCCGCTGATCCGTGAAACAGCTGGTGCAAGCCCGCCCGATCCGAGAAAGCCGTCAGCGTCCCGTCCGCATACAACCGCGCAATCGCATATTCGCCGGCGACATCGTCGGGAAGCACAGCGCCGGGCTTGTCGAGAAGCTTTGCAACGGCTTGCGCGTCGAGCAATTCGGGACGGCCCGCGATCGACCGCCAGATCAGCCCGTGGATCACGCACAAACCCGCACCCGGCTGCTGCCAGACCTGATCGCGGACAGAATAGAAATGGGTTCGGGTCGCAAAGGCCGCGAGGTGCCAGGTCCCGGTCTGCGTTTCGATCTTTTCGCGAGTCGCCGACTCGGCAATGACATGAGCTTCGTTGAGCAGCAGGCGGTGTATCTGCTCGACCGGGCGCCCTGCCGCAGCCGAGTCTCGCCAAAGGACAAATAGGGCCATTGCCAGCGCCTTAGCACTCGAATTAGCGGTGCGCGAGGGTCTGCGGAGAGTTTAGGGAAGCCCAGAATCGAATAACCCGGCTGTTACGCCGGGTTATTCTCTGGAGGATTCTGACTAATGACCTTCTTGGTTTAGCCCATCGGCCCGACAAAGCAAGCCGAAAGCGCACGTCCCGACAAACTTTCGTGCGCGACGAGCCCGGTCGAGGTTGACGTGCGATAGTTTAATGCGCGAGCGCTTGCTTGATCGCCATCCAGGTGGTGCGGGCGGTCGGAATCGAACCGACACTCCTTTCGGAACCGGATTCTGAGGACGTTGCGGGCAGCAACTGCACCTTGCGTGGTCATGCAATGTGTCGAACGACGCAAGGTTCTGGGTCACCTGATCAAGCGATGGCTGCAGGATCGGTCAATGGCGGCCCAAAGCCAGCAGTCCGAGGATGATAAGACCCGCGACAATCACCCATTTCCAACGTGATCGCCGCCCTGATTTGGGAAGCTGTGTAGTCGCCCATCCTCCCTCAACCGGTCGAAGGCCCGTAAAAGGCAAAGCACTGGATTCATCATCATATTTCATGCCGCACAGCAGTTTCGCGAGCAGGAGCGGTGCATCGAACAACAAGTCGACGTCGGCCTCCTCTCCGCCTTCCTCGTCCTGTTCTGCAATGCAGCGCTGCCGGATTCCCGCGAATTCAGCCGGGAGATCACCAGACATCTCGAGATTATAAATGCCTTTGTCGGATTCGTGGGACACTCGCCACAGGGCCTGACCATCCTGCGCGCCTGAACAATAGCTGCCCATCACCATATCGCTGAACTGGCAACCCACGACCAGGCCCAAGCGGGGCATCTCCAGAAGGCGGTGGGAATCCGCCCAGTCGAAATCGTTGGAGTATATGATCAACGCACCGTTGGGCATCGTCCCAAGCGAGAGAGGATTGGCGACGGCGAAGAAGTCGCCGGTTTCGTCGGTCTCCTCGAGACCGAGTTCACGGAGCAGGCGCTCCTTGGCGAGATTCGGAAACCCGATCCAGGAACCACTCAAACCCATGGCGTTGCTCCTTCAAGGCAGAGGCTTGGTATGACGCTGCTCAATCTGTGCGCCGATCATTGCTGCCGGAAAAGCCGCGATGGCCCCAACATCTCGAGGAAGAAAGGAATCGACGCGGTATCCGGGTCCATAAAATTCATATGCGACTCGCTGGTTCCTGCTGAGGTGTGCCGAGGGTCCGAATTTCGCCTCAACCAGCATCCGGCGTATTGTAGCGTGGTCGGGAATCGTTTTTCGACCGCGAGGATACACGGCTCTCTTTGGACCAAAGCGAGGCAAATCTCCGCCTATCAGGGTACGAGCGAGCGAAAGACGTTCGCCGAGGTCTCCCTTTTGCCTGGGTCGCAGACTGTTCGACCATGATCGCCCGGCCGCGCCCGCCAAAATACCGGAATCGGCTCCTGCCACGGCCGCTTGGCGCATATGTTCGATTGAGGGGGCTCGTCCGTCGAGCACGTCCGTCGCCACTGATGCCGTAGCGCCGCCGGCGGCGCCCGCCGCGCCTCCATATCCAAAACGAGACAGCAGCGCGTCCGCACCACCACCGACAAAATCGCCAGCATATTCCGCCGCCGAGCTTCTTTCTCCGTGCAGGTAATCGGACATACCGCGGGAAGCGGCGGAAATTCCCCCTCCTGTCGCGCCGACAACCCCCCATTCCCGAGCCAGCATTGGAGCGGCCTCAGCGAGACGAGCCCCGCCTTTAACGAATATCCCTTCCGCAGGTAAAAGAGCCATCTGCGCTGCGGTACCTGTCCATTTCCCGACACTGCGCGCGGTCGGATGCATCGCCTCGTCATATCGATCCTGCCCGCGCTCCGCGCTCAGTCTCCGGTAAAAGGCCTGACCAGGACTGCTTCCGCTCAAAGCGGCCCCTGCTGCCCAAACTGCCGCCGGAAGGACATTGCCACCCTCGAAGGGCAGCGAATCTGCTATCCCCCTGAAGCCGGCCTTCGTTGACTCCCAGATGTTCGGACCATGGCGAAGCGATGGATCTGCTTTGCCCGGTGGCAGCCGGGCCACGGCGTCGGCTTGGGAAGCCGATCGAACTGGCGGTGTTCGGTTTCGAAAGTGTTGCGACAGCACAGTGCGCATCTGGTTTGCTGACAGCGGCCGCTGCGGGAGGACAAAAGCATCTGGCTTATAGCCCGTCGCCGCCAACAGGCGTGTCGCCTGATGACTCTTGCGAATCACATCTTCGATGAAACTGCTCGCGCGCGAACGCGCGGGGCGATACCGGGCCATCCCCACCTCATCTTACCAACGAAACACGGCTGTTCGCGACTCGTCACGCTTCACAGCCGCTCTTCACAGCCGCTCTTCACAGCCGCTCTTCACAGAGCCAGCTTGATTCCTACATGTCAAGAACAAAAAGGGAACACGATCCCATTTTGGGAATCAATGGCCGCGGGTTGGCCGTTCACATGGTGCGGGCGGTCGGAATCGAACCGACACTCCTTTCGGAACCGGATTTTGAGTCCGGCGCGTCTACCAGTTTCACCACGCCCGCACGGCGCGCAGCTATAACGGGTCGATCGTGGCGTGCAACCGTCAGCGCGAAAGTGCGACCCGCGCAATGCGTTCGTAGATGTCGGAGAGAGCGTGGAGATCGGGGATCGCCACCGCCTCGTCGAGCTTGTGCATCGTCGCGTTGCACAGGCCGAACTCGACCACCGGGCAGATCCGCGACAGGAAGCGCGCGTCAGAGGTGCCGCCGGTGGTTGAAAGTTCCGGCGTGAGCCCGGTGACCGCCGTGATCGCCTCCGAAACCAGCGTCGAGAAATCGCCCGGCGGTGTGATGAAGCTCTCGCCAGAAACCACCGAGTGGATCGTCGCGTTTGGCGCATGTGCGGCAACGGTCGTGCGCACCATATCGACGAGTTCGGCGCCCTTATGCTCATCGTTGAAGCGGATGTTGATCCGCGCCCGTGCAACCGCCGGGATGACATTGGTTGCGACATTGCCGACATCGACGGTCGTGATCTCGAGGTTGGACGGCTGGAACCAGCGATTGCCCTCGTCGAGATGCAGCGCGGCGAGGGCATCGAGCGCCTTGATCAGCGGCGGGATCGGGTTGTCGGCTAGGTGCGGATAGGCGACATGCCCCTGCGCACCCGCATTTTCGATCCACAGATTGACCGAACCGCGCCGACCAATCTTGACCATGTCGCCGAGCCGGTTGGCCGACGTCGGCTCGCCGACCAGGCAGAGATCGGGGCGAATGTCGCGCGCGTTCATCCACTCGATCAGCTTTACGGTGCCAAAGGTCGCGGCCCCTTCCTCGTCTCCAGTGATAATCAGACTGAGCGTCCCCTGCTGATCGGTGATCCGCTCGGCCGCGGCGATGAAGGCGGCGATCGCCCCCTTCATGTCGACAGCACCGCGGCCATGAAGCAGCTCTCCGCATATCGTGGGAGCGAATGGATCGGTCCGCCAGCCTTCGCCCGCCGGCACGACATCGCTGTGCCCGGCAAAGGCGAAATGCGGCCCGCCTTCGCCGCGGATCGCGAACAGATTTTCGACCGGACCATCGGGCTCCTCGCCCGCCGCAAAGCGATGTACCGCGAAACCGATCGCCTCGAGCGCCTCCGCGATGACGGCCATCGCACCCGCGTCCACGGGCGTTACGCTGGGGCAGGCGATCAGACGCCTGGTCAGGTCGAGGATGTCGATCTTCAGCATGGGGCCCCGCGTTACGATGCGAGCCCCTTAGCGAAATATACCGCGATATCGAACCCGATTAATTGACCGGCCACTCGAAGATCAACCGGGGGTAGACGAGGTTGAGCTCGATCACCGGCTCGCAGGGTTCCTCCTTCGAAACCCAGAAATCGGGAATGCGCTCGAGCCATTCCTCGATCAGGATCGCTAGCAGCGCGCGGGCCAGCGGCGCGCCGATGCACTTGTGCGGCCCATGGCTGAAGGTGCCGTTGTGGTTGATCACCCGGTCGAAATCGACGCCCAGCGGATCGTCGTAGAACTGATCCTCGAAATTCATCATCGCCGGCGTCGCGAGAACGATGTCGTCGGCGCGGATCTGCGCCGCGCCCAGCGTCTGCTCCTTCACGCACAGCCGCGCGGTGTCGGCGAGCATCACCGGGAAGCGACGGATCAACTCCTCGACCACGCCATTCATCTTCTCCGGATGCGCCTTGATGTAGGCGCACTGCTCCGGATGATCGGCGAGGTAGCGGAAGATCGATGCATAGGTATCGGTGATTGTGCCGAGCCCGGCGATGAGCAGCAGCGCGGTGATGCTGTCGAGATGCTTCTTGCCGATCCGCGCGCCGTTGACCTGCTGGCGCGACAACCAACTCACCACATCGTCGCCGGGATTGGCGATCCGCTCAGTGACGAATGAGGAGAGATGCTCCTGGATCTCCGCGAACATCAGCGCCTTGTCGGCATGGACGTCATGGAGCGCGGCGATCCGCCATTCGAGTCCTTCCATATATTCCGGCGGCAGATTGACGAGGTGGATGAAAACCTGGGTCGGCAGCAAATAGGCGACATCCTCGGCAAAATTGCAGCGGCCAAGGGGTTTGATCCGCTCAATCAGGTCGACCGTGTAGCGCCGGATATGGGCCATCATGTCGACGACGGTGCGTCGTGAGAGCGCCTGCAGCAGGACCTGGCGATAGGGCGCGTGCTCGGGCGGATCGAGATGGATCGGGGTCAGGCCCTGCCCTTTGGGCGGATTGGCCTCGCGCTGGAGCATGAGCATCTGGCTCGAGAAATGCTCCGGATCCTCGAACATGCGCCGGGCGAGGACGCCGTCGACGACATACCAGTGGCCACCATTGTGCGGCGTCCAGAAGATCGGCGGCGCCTGCTTCTTCAGCGCGTAGAGCGCCTCGAAGACGTCGCCGCCATCCGGATTGGGCTCGAAGACATTGTAGGGATAGACGAGGTCGGGCGCGACATGGGCGGGCACCTCCGGGTCGCGTGCAAAGGTCGCTGGTTCCATCGACACCCCTCCTGCTCGGCGCGCTACAGAATCGCCGTTTCGCATCGTCTCAGTGATATGACCGAATTCGCGCGTCGCAAGTCTATCCGCCCGATTGGATCATGTCGGCGCATTTCTCACCGATCATGATGCAGGCCGCGTTGGTGTTGCCCGAGATGATCGTCGGCATCACCGATCCGTCGGCGATGCGCAGCCTGCCGACGCCGCGCACGCGAAGGCGCGGGTCGACCGCAGCCATCCGGTCGTCGGCCGCGCCGATCCTGGCGGTGCCGACATGATGGAAGGCGGTACTGACGGTGCGCTGGATATGATCGACAATGTCGGCATCGTTCGCCTCGTCGGCGGGCCCCTGCATCTCGTCGGCGCGATGGCGGGTCAGCGGCGATGCCGATCCGATCCGACCTATCAGCCGCATCCCGTCGATCGCGACGCGCAAATCGGCCTCGGCGGAGAAATAATCGGGCATGATGCGTGGCGCCATCTGTGGATCGGGCGACTGGATCCGGACATGGCCGCGGCTCTCGGGCCGGAGCTGGTAGAAGAGCAGCTGGAAGGCCGACTGGCGCGAGAGAACACCCGAAAGGTCACCCGGATCGAACGGAACATAGGTGAGCTGGATGTCGGGCTCGTCGAGCTCGGGCCGGCTCCGCGCGAAGCCGCCGGCCAGGCCGATGATCGACGCCAGCGGTCCGCTTTTGGTGAGGAGATAACGTAGCCCCGCCCACCCTTGCGCGATCGGGCTCGCCATCAGCCGATTGAGCGTATCAGGGCTGTCGGTCGCATAGGTGCGTCTCGGGGCGACATGATCCATCAGATTTTCACCGACACCGGGCAAATCGCGGAGGACCGGGATACCATGCTCGGACAGCAGATCCCCGGGACCGAGCCCGGACAGCTGGAGTAGCTGCGGGGTCACGACCGAACCCGCACTCAGCACGACCTCGGCGCGCGCCCCGGCGCGTCGCGTCACGCCGCCGCGCTCATAGAGGACGCCGGTCGCGGCGCCGTCCTCGATCTCCACCTTAGTGGCGAAGGCCTCGGTGACGACATGGAGGTTCGGCCGCCGGCGGGCTGGCTTCAGGTAGGCCTCGGCGGTCGAGCTGCGCCTGCCCTTCAAGGTCGTGGTCTGGTGATAGCCGACCCCTTCGATGTCGCGCCGGCAAAAATCATCGGTACGCGGCAGGCCGATCGCCTCAGCGGCATCGAGAAATGCGTCGGCCAGGGGATTGGGCCAGCGGCAATCCGAGACCCCCAGCGACCCCTCATCGCCATGATATTCGTCGGCTCCGCGTTCCTGGCGCTGGGCCTTGCGGTAATAAGGAAGGACGTCGTCATAGGACCAGCCTTCGGCGCCCATCTGCCGCCATAATGCATAGTCGGTCGGCAGTCCGCGGACATAGAGCATGCCGTTGACCGAACTCGATCCGCCAAGCACCTTGCCGCGGGCCGCCGTCATCCGACGGCCGCCGAGACCGGGCTGAGGCTCGGACTCGAACGGCCACATCAGCTGCGGGTTGGTGAGCACCCTGCCGAAACCCATCGGGACGCCGATCCAGCGGTTGGTGTCGGCCGGCCCCGCCTCGAGCAGCAGCACTGAGCAGCGCGGGTCCTCCGACAGCCGCGACGCCACCACCGCGCCAGCCGATCCGGCACCGACAACCACATAATCATAGTCGGTCGTTTCAATGGTCATGGCTCGCCTCTCCGCTTGTCCAAACCATCTAGCCTTGGTCGGATCACCCGCATAGCCTCACTCAACGCAAACCATGAGGCCACTATGCCCAAGATCGACCTCGACGCGATTCCCGCAATCACCACCACCGGCTATCCATCGCCCTATGACCGCGATGTGCGCGGACGAAGCTGGCGGTCGCTCAATCAGCCCGGCGGGCTCGCCGACTTCGTCGCCAATCATGTGACCCTAGCGCCGGGCAGCTGGTCCGCGCAACGGCACTGGCACGAAGGAGAGGACGAGTTTCTGGTGATGGTGTCGGGCGACGCGGTGCTGGTCGACGACCAAGGCCGCACGCCGCTGCGCCCGGGCGACTGCGCGGTCTTTCCCAAGGGCGATGGGAACGGCCATTGCATCGTCAATGAGGGCGACAGCCCGGCCATCTTCGTGGTGGTGGGCCTGCCCGAGAGAACGGATTGTCACTATCCCGATATAGATCTGCGCGTCGACGGACCCACGCAGGTCTACACCCATAAGGACGGGACGGCTTACTGATCCCGATCGAACCTTATCGGCAACTGCGCCTCGCGAATTGGCCGTGAAGAATTGTGAATTTCAGTCGCGCTCGAACATCGGGATCACCCAGTTTTCGTTTGAAGCGCTCTCGCGCCATTCGAGCATGAAGGGATGCTCCCACACGGCATCCACATAGGTGGCCGCGAAGACCGGTAGCGGGATTGAATAGGTCCGGAACCGGGTGGCAACAGGCGCGAACATGATGTCGACCGCGCCGAACGCGCCGAACAGATAGTCGCTGCCCTGGCCGAAGCGCTGCTTCGCCTGATCCCATAGCGAAACGATGCGATCGACGTCAGCGGCAACCTCGGGGGTAAGCGGCTGCGGCGGATAGACATGGCGCAGGTTCATCGTGTGCTGCGATCGCAGGTTGGCATAGCCGGCGTGCATTTCCGAGGCCATTGAGCGGGCGAGCGCTCGGGCGGGCTCTTCGACGGGCCAGAAGCGGTCGCGACCGACCTTGTCGGCGAGATAGTCGATGATCGCGAGGCTTTCCCATACCGCATTATCGCCATCCCGAAGCAGAGGAACCTTGCCGTTGGACGGTGCGAACTCGGGCGCCGCGCGGCGCTTTTCCCATTCATCACCATAGAGCGAGACGACCTCTTCCTCAAAGGCCAGGCCCGACTGCTTCACCGCCAGCCATCCGCGCAGCGACCAGCTCGAATAGACCTTGTTGCCTATGGTGATCTTCAGGGTCATGGCCGCATCTCCCGATTGGATTGCCCGGCTTTAGCCGCGCTGTCGGGACAGTCCAAATCAACTCTCGGCTGGTTCTGATCAAATCCGCTTGTGATGGCCGGGCTAAGACTGGATCGCCTCGAGGATCGCCGCCCTGAGCTCGGCCATGCCCAAATCTTTCTCGGCCGACGTCACCAGCAGTTTCGGATGCGCGGCGACATGGGTGCGCGCCTCGGCCGCAGTGGCTTCGGTGACGGCATCAAGCTCGCTCGCCTTGATCTTGTCGGCCTTGGTGAGGACGACATGATAGGTGACCGCCGCCTTGTCGAGCATCGTCATCACTTCGCGGTCGACATCCTTGATGCCGTGGCGGCTGTCGATCAGCACGAGCGCGCGGCGCAGCATGACACGTCCACGCAGATAGTCGTTCACGAGGTGGCGCCATTTGCGGACAACGTCCTTTGGTGCCTTGGCGAAACCATAGCCGGGCATGTCGACGAGCCGCATCACCGGCAAGGCGCCGTCCTCGGAGGCGCCGACATCGAAGAAATTGAGCTCCTGCGTCCGCCCGGGCGTGTTCGAGGTGCGGGCCAGACCGTTACGGTTGGTCAGCTTGTTGAGCAGCGACGACTTACCGACGTTCGAGCGGCCCGCGAACGCAACCTCGGGAACATCGGGATCGGGCAAAAACCGGAGATCAGGGGCCGATTTGAGAAAGGTGACCGGACCCGCGAACAATTTGCGCGCGGGCTCGATCAGATCCACTTCGGGCGCCGCCTCGCTCACTTCTTCTTCGCGGTGATGACGGCTGCTGATGCTGGCACGGCGGGCATCGGATATTGGCGATACAGCCAATATTGCTGCCCGATCGTCAGGAAGTTCGAGGTGATCCAGTATACCAGCAGGCCAGCCGCGAACGGCGCCATGATGAACATCATGATCCATGGCATCAGCGCCATCACCTGCTGCTGGGCGGGCTCCATCGGCTGAGGGTTGAGCTTGAACTGCAGCCACATCGACACGCCGAGCAGCACCGCAAGGATGCCGATGCCAAGGAAAGCCGGTGGATTGAAATCGAGCAGGCCGAACAGATTGAGGATGTGGAGCGGATCGGGCGCGGACAGATCCTTGATCCACAGGATGAAGGGCTGGTGGCGCATCTCGATCGTCACCAGCAGCACCTTGTACAGCGCATAGAAGACCGGGATCTGGACCAGGATCGGCAGGCAGCCCGCGAGCGGATTGACCTTCTCCTCCTGGTACAGCTTGAGCATTTCCTGCTGCAGCTTTGGCTTGTCGTTCTTGTAGCGCTCCTGCAGCTCCTTCATCTTCGGCTGGACGCGACGCATGCCGGCCATAGAGCGGAACTGCTTCTGCGCGATCGGGAACATCAGCCCGCGCACCAGGAACGTGAGGATGATGATCGCGACGCCGAAATTTCCGACCAGCCTGAACACCTGATCAAGCACCCAGAAGATCGGCTTCTCGAGCACCCGGAACCAGCCCCAGTCGATGGCGCGGCTGAACTCCTGAACGCCGAGCTGCGTCTCGTAATGATCGAGCAACCCGACTTCCTTGGCGCCGACGAAGAAGCGCTGGGTGCTGGTCCCGACCTTGCCCGGCGCGATAACCACAGGGCGCCCGGTCTGCACCGCCTGGTAAATGTTGGACGAAGGCGAGAGGAAGCGCGCGTCGAAGGCCGCCTTTGAATCGGGAATGATCGCGGTCAGCCAATATTTGTCGCCGAAGCCGAGCCAGCCACCGGTGCTCGACTGGTTGATGCCGCCGGCGCCCGCTTCGTCGAGTCCCTTGAAGCTCAATTCATAATTGGCTGCGCCGTTGAACACGCCGATCGGACCGGTATGAAGCGTCCAGCTCGACGGATCCTTGGATACGCCGGCCCTGGAAACAAGGCCGAAGGTACGCGCGGCAACAGCTCCCGTCCCGCCATTGACGAGCTTTTGCGTGACCGTGAACAAATAATCCTGATCGATCGCAATCCCGATCTCGAAGCGCTGACCGCGGCCATTGGACCAGCTCAGCGTGACCGGCTTGTCGACCGTCAGGACGCTGCTGTCGGCGACCCAGAAGGTGTTGGGGCCCGGGGTGTCGACGCCGTCGCCAGTCCAGCCGAAGCCCGCGAAATAGGCATGCGGCGTTCCGTTCGGCGACAGCAGCCGGATCGGCGGTGATTTCTTCGCGACGGTTTCGCGGTAGGTGGTGAGCACCAGATCGTCGATCCGGGCCCCCTTGAGATTGATCGAACCCTTGAGCTTGGGCGTGTCGATGGCGATGCGGGGCACCTCTTTCAGCACGACCTCGCGCGAGCGGATCGCTGCGGCGGCATCGACGGCTGAATCGACCGCAGGCGGGGGCAGCGCTGTCGCCGGGCCGCCCTGGACCGCGGCGACCGGCGGCTTGGCAGCAGGGAAGAATCGCTCGCTCAGCGCGGTCCATCCGAACAGGACGATCGCCGAGAGGACGATCGCGAGGATCATGTTTCGCTGGTTATCCACCAAAAACTCCCGGTAATCCTAATGGTTGTCAGGGTACCGGATCATAACCTGCGCCACCCCAGGGGTGGCACCGGCAGATCCGGCGGAGCCCGAGCCACCCACCTTTGAGCGCGCCATAGCGCGAGACGGCCTCGATCGTATAGGCCGAACAACTCGGCATGTAGCGACAGCTGGGCGGCAAGATCGCCGAGGGACCATATTGCCACCCCCTGGCGAGCAGAATGATGAGCTTGCCGATCACCGCCCCGACCCGCCCGCCGAGGCCTTGCCCAGCGCCTTCGCCAGCTCGGTACGCAGCGCCGCAAAGTCGCGTTCCACTCCACCGGCCCGGCCGATCAGGACATGATCGGCACCGGCGATGCCCGCCTCAGGGAAGAGTTCGCGCGCCAGCGCGCGGAAACGGCGTTTCATGCGATTGCGGATAACCGCGTTGCCGATCTTTTTCGTGACGGTGATGCCGAGGCGGATGACCGGATCATCATCACCGCGCGGCCGCACGAGCAGGACGAAGCCGGGCATCGGCACCCGCCTGCCATGGTTGGCCGCCAGGAAATCAGCACGGCGCCGGAGCACCGCATAGGGGCTCGGCTTCAGGCCGACAGCTTGTTGCGGCCGCGCGCGCGACGGGCCGCCAGCACCTTGCGGCCACCGGGGGTGGCGCTGCGCGAACGAAACCCGTGGCGCCGCTTGCGGACCAGGTTGCTCGGCTGGAAAGTGCGCTTCATTGTCTTTGCCTCAAATTCAAAACAAAAGGGCCGCCGAACCTGCGGCAGCCGCTAACGGGAGCGCGCTTAGGCAAAAGGGCCGCACGAGTCAATCGGAACCGGCCGTTGCGAACGGTCGGGATGAACGTCCCTGAAAAGCAGGCCGATGATATGCCGTGCCGCGCCCGATCCCTTGATCCTGGCGTCCCGGTGCCTATGGTCCGGCGCAGAAAACCGGATCTGCCGGGACAGGAGCAGGATCGATGTCCACCGCCGCAATGGCCCAGATACCGGCGCAGGCCATACGCGCCGTAACCGACGCCGAGGCCGCCTTTTTTGCCGCGAACGGCTGGGTGCTGCTGCGCGGGCTGGTCGACCCCGGCCTGTGCAAGGCGATGCTCGAACGCGGCAAGCCCGAGATCGACCGAGCCGCGACCCCGGTCGGCCAATGGTCGATGCCGACCGAGGATCTGCTGGCGAAGATGGGCGAAGCCGCCGCGGGCGGCGGCGATGTGGTCACCGAGATCGGCCAGTGGGTCGAGTGGCGCGGCGCGATCCGGGCGCTGCACGATCCGGCCTTCACCCGGGTCGGGCTCGATCCGGTGATGGGGCATAATGCGCAAGCGTTGCTCGGCCGAAAGCGGCAGGTCCAGGTCTATCACGACATGTTCATCTGCAAGCGGCCCGACGGGATCAGCACCGCGACCGGCTGGCACCAGGATTACGGGCATTATCCGTTCGACCGCAATTCGCTGACCTTCTGGATCGCGCTCGCCGAGATTACCCCCGACATGGGCCCGGTCCGTTTCCTCAGCGGATCGCACCGGATGGGCATGTTCGGCCGGATCGACCCGCTCAACGAGGTCGACATCATCGACGAATATCCCGAGCTCGGCGCGCTCGAGGCTTCGCCGGCCTATCATATGCAGCCCGGCGACTGCACCGTTCACAATGCGATGACCGTCCACGGCGCGGGCGCCAACCTCACCCCCGACCCGCGCTGGTCCTATATCTGCACCTATTTCCCGGTCGACTCGCGCTACAACGGGATGCCGAGCCATGACGCCGACGGCTACGGGCTCAAGGTCGGCTTCCCGATGGATCATCCGACCTTCCCGAAGGTGCCGCTGTAAGGTCGAATTTCGACGCACCAAGGCCGCCGGGTGCATCGGGCGCCCAGCAGGATTTCCGGGTGCATGGGGTTGTTCGCCGGATTCGATAGGGTATTGTTTCACGACGAGCGCCAGAATGGACAAGTCGACAGCCAGCGGGAAGCGCATGCATCGCGCCAGCCAGATGGTTCGATTTGCGTGCTTCACGATCATGCTGGTGATCCGCAGATAGCGGACAATGCCCTTCATCCGAGCCGTGAATGCGCCATGCTTCCAGGCATTGCGATTGCCGCGCGGTGCGCCGCTGGCTGGGCTCCCGCCATGCATCCGGCATCGCTGGCTGCCCCTGACCGCCCGGGACCGGCAAGGCGCCCCACCCTGGGTGCGTGCGCGGGCGCCGCAGCGGAGTGCCTTCGCCAGAATTTCCGGTTGCCCGGGGTTGTACGCTGGAATTTCGAATCTCTTGTCTGACACGGACTCGCTCGGGTCATTGCGCGGCGGTTCCCGTAGCGCAAAGGGTGCGCAGATGCAAGAACAAATAGAGAACGCAAGTCGCCCCACATCCCTCTCCGTCATGCCCGCAGAGGGGTGACGGAAACATCTTGAAGCTCTGGAGCTTATTTCACCGCGATCGGATTGACCGGAGTCCGCAACTACCCGCTCTTGGGATTAATTCGCTTGGCACCGAATACCCATGTCAGTCCGTCTTCTTGCGGCTTTCACACGCCGAGCGTGACGCGGACGGCGTTCACCGCGAGGGCCGTCAGGCAGAATGTCGACAGCAGGAACAGGGCGAAGCGGATCGGGATGGTGTTGACCAGCGCCTGCCAAAGGCTGTGGGCGATGCGCAGCACGACATAGGCCCAGGCGAGCCAGGCGTTCAGCCCGGCGCCCGCACCCGACAAAGCGAGAATGGCGACCACGGCGTAGAACAGGGTCGGCTGTTCCATCAAATGGGTATAATTGTGCGATTTCCAGTTGGCGGCGGGCGGCAGGACGGTTTCGAGATTCTGCCCGCGCCCGCCCGGCGGAGCAGTGCTCAGATCCACGCCGGCTTTCGCCATTGCCCGAAAGCGGCTGCCCGCCAGCCAGAACAGCATGATGACCGACCAGAGCACCAATATGGCCGCCGGTGCGAGGATATTCGATCCCAAGAGCCCCTCCTCAAATAACAGTTCAACGAGGATGCGATACGTCCCGCCCTCACTCAACCTCGATCTTGATCCGCGTCACCCGCGTCGTCCTGAGCAGCCAGGCACCACCGATCTTCGCATAGGTCTCATGATAATGGCCATAGCCCTCGAAGCGATGGTAGCGGCCGCCCGGCGGGAAGAAGAAGCGATCGGTGAAAGCCCAGATCCCGGTTGCGGTCGTGTCCGAGGTGATCTCGATCTCGCTTTGATGGCCCTGATGCGCGGTGACGATGCCTGATGCCTTGAAGGCGTCGGACAGCCAGCCGGCGCGCCCCTCGATCACTGCGTTCATCTCGGGAAAATGATCGATGCCGCTGACCGGATCGGTGCAGCAGCCGCGATAGTCGAGCACGCAGTCCTCGGCGAGGAAGGTCGATGCGAGCGCGGCATCGGCGCTGTCGACGCTGCGGAAATAGCGGGCCTTCAGCTGGCGGATCGCATCGATTGCGGCGAGCCTTTCGGTTTCGGTCATCGGTCCTCTCCCTCCTATCCTCAGCGGATCATCTTATATTCTGGGGCTAGCCAAGAATGACTGCAATGGGGGCAGGCCACCGGTCCACGTCGTCACCCTGGGGCTTGACCCGGGTCCAGCTGCCTTTGCCTGTCAGAAAAGCGGGACCCCGGCTCAAGGCCGGGGTGACGGAATGGGGTGCATCATTCGCATCCGACTCCCCGCTCGCTTTCCACGGCAGCATAAGCGCGACGGGCAGCGTCGTTCATCGGAAAGCTGTAGTCGTGCTGCTTGACGATCTTGCCGTCGCGAAAGCCCCAGAACCAGAGGACGCGGACCTCCATCAGTTCGCCGCCGTCTTTCGAGCGGCCCGCCCAGTCGCTTTCGAGCACGCCCTCATCACCGTCCGCGACGATGCTGATCGCCTTGAAGCGATATTCGCCGATCTGCTCGCGCGCGCCGCGCAGCACCGCGAACAGATCGTCGCGCCCGCCGCGTCGCCCGGTCGGCATCTCGATCCAGTCGACCTCGTCGCCATAAAGATCGAACACCGGCGCGCCGGGCTGGTTGTAGCGCGCGACGAAGATCTCGATGATCTGCCTGCCGCTCAAAGTCTTCCCAAATTCCACGATCAGCGCGCCAGTTCGATTGCAACGCCGATATCGAGAGACTGCCAGTTCCGGTCCGTGGTCAGGGCTGTCGCACGCAGCGAGCCGGCCAGTGCCAGACATGCCCGATCACCCAATGAAAGACCGGCCGACCGCGTTCCCGCACGCAACAGGCCGGT
>CANJRZ010000014.1 GCA_947476735.1 Sphingomonadaceae bacterium | reverse complement strand
GGCGGTGGCAGATGGCCACAAAATGGAATTTTCCCTGTTAATTCCCTAAAAACAGGGAATTACAGGGTGAGACCCGTTCGCTCCGGACTGCCCCCCGCACCACCCACACTGAAAAGTGTGGGAAGAGAGAGACCGCGGGCCGGTCTCTACAAAAACTCCCGCAGTTCGGCGGCGTTTTCCATGAGCAGTTTTGAACTTGAGGACAGAGACCGCAGGATTTCTCTCGTTTTTCCCTCAATTCTCGCTCGAGTCTCAGCTGGACCAAATTCTGTCCTCAAAGTCATTCGCCCGGAAAGGCGAGGCGCGCTAGCGGCGCGCCTCTCAGGATCAGCGCGTGTATTCGTCAGGTGAATCCGAGCACACGTCGCTGCTCGCTCCATTCGGCGGGAAGCTCCGCGATGCGGAGCAACGATCGGGTGTTCAGCTCCACGGGTTGCCGTCCCTCGAGGATGGCCGTTGTTATATCCGGAGCAAGAAACGCAAGGCGCGATAGTCGGACCAGATGCTGGCGCGACGGCCTGGGCACTCCTCCAGCGCATAGCTGGCGATAGGCATCCCGCCCCTGAGCCAGCAGCTGGATCAAACGATCATCGCGCATCGCCGGGCGTGCTTCCGGTGCGGCATAGACGAGCTTCATCTCATGCCCCCGCCTGCGCAACTGAACCGCGATGTCGATCGCGATGACCGAGGCCTCGGTTTCCGCATCGGCATAGGACAGAAGCTCGAGGAGCTTCGCGCCGCCAATCCGTATCGAAACGACGTCCACCTTGACGATAATGCGGGCATCGAGCTCTTCCAGAAGGGCGCTAACCGACACCGCATCAGCGGCTCGCGCTGCAAGCCGGGCACCCTCGATCTTCAATCCCTCGCTCGCCTTCAGGGCGTCAGCCAGCTCAGCAGAGATACGCAGACCATCGCCGAGGAAGTCTGCCAGCCCGCGCTGCACGATCGCTTCCAGGTCTTGAGCTGGGATGCGCCAGGGCGCCTCAGACTGCTCGGGAGAGGACTTCGAGACATAGTAGCGATAGCGCCGGTTACCCTTGTTGGCATGCGCTGGACTCATGGGGCGACCGAGCGCATCTTCGAGGAAGCCGCCCAGCGGGCTTGGCAGGCTCTTGTACGGTCGGGGTGCATTGGCGGGCTTGTCGAACAGCCGCTGGTTGGCCTCCCAAAGCTCAGGCGAGATGATCGCCTCATGCTCCCCCTCATAGACCTGATCCCCATGCCGGATCTGTCCAATGTAGAGGACGTTGCGTAGCAGGTAGGAGAGGGCTCCGATCGAGTAGGGGTGCCCACCGACGACCCGTCCGTCTTGCATCGTCCGCACCTTCGACCGGATACCCTTGTTCTTCAGGTCTAGCGCGAGCTCGCGGAGCGAGCGCAGCTCGACGTGGCGCGTGAAGATGAATCGGATGATCTCGGCCTCGGTCTCGTTGATGAGCAGCTTCCGCTCACGAAGGTCGTAGCCCATGGGCACGGGGCCTCCCATCCACATGCCCTTCTTCTTGGATGCCGCGATCTTGTCGCGGATGCGCTCGCCGGTCACCTCGCGCTCGAACTGCGCGAAGGACAAGAGCACGTTGAGGGTCAGCCTCCCCATGCTGGTTGTGGTGTTGAACGCCTGGGTGATCGAAACAAAGCTCGCCCCATTGCGGTCGAGAACCTCCACTATGCGCGCGAAGTCTGACAGTGCACGCGTCAGGCGATCGACCTTGTAGATCACGATCACCTGGACGCGACCGCTCTCGACGTCTGCAAGCAGGCGCTTGAAGGCGGGACGTTCCATGTTCCCGCCTGAATAGCCGCCATCATCATAGATGGTAGGATCGAGCTGCCAGCCCTCATGGCATTGACTCGCGACATACGCGGCACAGGCCTCGCGCTGGGCGTCGAGGCTGTTGAAGGCCTGATCAAGCCCCTCGTCGGTCGACTTGCGCGTGTAGATGGCGCAGCGAACCACAGGAGCACCCGTGGAGCTCCCTGCGCTGAGCGTGCGCGGGCCGCGCTTAGCCATGGTCAGCCACTCCCTGCAGCCGAGGCGCAGATCGCTGCTTCAGCCCGAAGAAGCGCGGCCCGGACCAGTGCGCGCCGGTGATCTCGCGCGCGACGTGCGATAGCGAGGTGAAGCGGCGACCATTGAATCGGAAGCCTTCCTCCTCGACTATGACAGTATGGAGCTTGCCGTTCCATTCGCGCAGCAGCCGCGACCCTGGCTTGATCTGGATCGGGGCCTCGGGAAGCGGCGAGGCGCCCTCGGCGATGATGTCGAGCATCCGCTGTGCATGCAACGGCAGGCCTCCAAGCTCCTTCTCCTGCAGTCTGTAGGTAAGCACCCGGCGGATCATCGAGGCCGGCAGGTCTGGCACCTCGCCTTCGAAGACGCATGCCCATTCCTCGCGCAGCTGCGCCGGCGACATTGTCGCCAGCGCAGCCAGTTGGTCATCGAGCTTCGGCATGCTCAGCCGACCTGCTTGATCTGATAGCGGGTCGCGCCTTCGACTTTCTCCTTGGCGATCTCGTGGCCCTTCTTGCGCAGTCCGGTCAGTGCCGCGCGAGTGGTGTGGGGCAGCCATCCGGTCGCGGTGACCATATCGTCCAGGGTTGCGCCGCCGTCCCGATTGAGGAGGTCGATAACCAGCGACTGCTTGGTGACGCGCGGCTCGGCAGGAGGAGTGGAGCTATCAGCTTCATTCTCCGCAGGAAGCGATGGCGGGCTATCTCCGATCACGGGCGGGTCGATGATAGTGCGGCCAGCTTCCGTGACGATGACGCCGAAGTTGAGGTCCCCATCGATCCGCCAGCTCTGATCGGCCTTCATGCCTTCCTGTTCGACGGCGAGGTCCTTCTTGATAAGCGCCTCGATCGCCTTGCGGATCTGGGCGTCCTTGTCGCCCAGCGTATCGGGCGAGGGGAACAGGCTGCCATCTTCGCGCTGGCAGGCGGTGGTCAGCAGAATGAGCTGCATGTCGGTCAATTTGGTCATCTGGGTGTTCCTTTAATAGGGACTGCCTGATTGCCGTCCCACCACCCAGAGCCCCGCCAGTTGCCTGGTCGGGGCCTGCGCCGGGACTTCGTCCGGCGCGGTTCACGTGGATAGCAATGCTCGGTGTGGCGACGAAGTCGAGCGAATAGTGCAGCCGGAAAAGCTGCATATGGACTGTGGGCGCACTTGCCGGCTTTCTGTTCGCGGGAGGTTCGCGATGGACGCTGAAGAATGCACTGAACTCGTCAGTCGGCTGTTCGCGCTGATGACTAGCAAGTTTGAGGATGCGGCTGGTGAAGCTGCTGACGGGCAAGGGAAGGGTCGGGATGATAGCGAACAGATCGCACGAGCTGAGCGGATCGAACTTGTCGCTCGAGATATCAGCTTAATGGCAGAAGCGACTGCCGCGGTGCTGCGCCGTAATTGCGTGGAATCCTAGATATAATAGCGCGCAAGCCCACGGGCTGGCGTAGCACCGGCATCGTGGCCGCCTAGAAGGAAAAGCAATGAACGTTTATAGCTTTGCGGCCATCCGCGGTGTCCAGGCTGGCCGCGCCTACTACGTCGCAATGGTACCCTTGCGTACCGTGGAGCGACTGTTCCGCTTCGACGAAGAGGAGTTGCCTCCAGAGCTTCGCGCGCAGCGAGAACTGAACAAAGCGCGCGTTCCGGCAATCGCGCGCTACCTCGCGACGAATGCCGGAGAGTATGTCTTGTCCTCGCTCGCGGCGACGGTGGATGGGGGTATGCGATTCGAGCCAGTCGATGGACACCGGTCCGTGGGCACGCTGATCGTGGACATGACCGCGACGATCGTCATCAATGACGGCCAACACAGACGGGCCGGGATCATCGAGGCGCTCCGGGAGCGTCCGCACCTCGGTGACGAGACGATCGCGGTCACGCTGTTCCCTGATGCGGGTCTCGCGCGCTCCCAGCAGATGTTCGTCGATCTCAATCAGCACGGGGTAAAGCCGTCCAGATCGCTTCGGCTCTTCTACGATGCGCGGGACGACGCGGCCCGTTTGACTCGAGCGGTCGTCGACGCAATTCCCCTATTCCGGAATCTTACCGATCTGACGCGAACGAACTTGACCAGCGGATCGCGTAAGCTCTTTGCTTTCAGCAACCTGCACACCGCCACCGCCACTCTCATCGATGAGTCCGGTCGGCGTTGTCACGTTATCGGACGTAAGGCGCCAGAATCGCGGACCGCTCCGGTCTCAGTCAGCGGCTGTCACGCCTCGCCATGTGGCCATCGCCTGGTCGCGACAGATCCGTAAGGTGCGACGCGAGATGAGATGACGCTGTGTGTTGAAGAGATTGTAGACGGCGGCATGGGTTGAAAGGAAGCGCTGGGCGGATGGGGCGGACTTGAAACGCTGCATCTTGCGCTCGCGTCGTCGGACCGGCTGGTGCGAATTCTCGGCCCTGTTGTTCTGACGCAGCCCCTGCTCGTGGCGTGCCGTCATGCCGATCTCTCGAAACGCCGCGCCGTAGGAACGCAACTTGTCGGTCACCAGAAGTTCCGGAGCGACGCGGGTTTTCCTCAGCAGTTTGCGCATCAGCCGGATCGCGGCCTTCCTGTCGCGGCGAGACTGGACCAGGAGGTCGAGCACCTCGCCTTCGTCGTCGACAGCGCGCCACAGGTACAAATGCTCGCCGCCGATCCGCACCACCATCTCGTCGAGGTGCCAGCGAGGTGAAGGCTTGCCGCGGCCGCGGCGGAGTTCTCGGGCGTATGCACCGCCGAACTTGCCAACCCAGCGTCGCACCGTCTCATAGCTGATATCGAACCCGCGTTCCGCGAGCAGGTCCTCGACATCACGGAAGCTCAGCGTAAACCGCAGATACAGCCAGACCGCATGCTGAATGACCTGGGCGGGAAAGCGGTGACGTGCATAGGAGATCGGCATCGCCGATCATTAACCTCCGAACGCAACGCTCGCCACGTCAACGTGACAACGCCATTCGCGGTCCTTCATGCCCTTCCAAGCAGTCTTGCCGCGTTCAGCCCCAGCCAGTTGTCGATGCTGCCCTGACGCAGCGGCAATGCGCGGACTTCGTCGATCAGCTCACCCAGCATCCGTCCCGAGAGTACGCCGCCCGATCCGAACATCACCCGATCGGCAATCACCCTGTCCCCGAAGTGGAGCAGCGGGCCCCAGCCGAGCGCGGGATTGGTGAACTGGCCGGCCCGTTGGGTCGAAAGGTCGAGATATATATGGCGGTGTCGCCACGCGATCATCACCATGTCCATCACCCAGGGCCAGGCGGCGTGTGAGGCGATGATCTTCAGGTCGGGATAGGATGAGGCGACCGCATCAATATGGCGCGGGTGGAACAGGTCGTAGGGTACGTTGCGGTACCAATTGACTGCCGAACCGAGCGATACCGGCACGCCGAGCGCCTGGCAGCGCTCATAGACCGGCGCGAGCCGAGGGTCCGACGCTGTCGCGTTGCGCAGCAGGCACGGCGTTCCGAGGCTGATGATGCCGATCCCCAGGTCCTGAACAAGATAGTCGACCCGCCCGGCGAGGTCGCTGTCTTCCGGGTCGACGAAGCACATGCCGACATAGCGATCGGGATCTCCGGCGCAGAATTCCGCGACCAGCTCGGCGATATTGCCAGGCCCATCGGGAAGCGGATCGTCTTGCGCGAACATCACCGCAAGGTCGACGCCGGCATCGTCGAGGGCCGCCCTGACCGCTGCAGGATCCTGCGGCCGGGCGCGGGCAGCCTCGTGATCGGCCCGCATCTCGGCGATCAGCTCGGCCTCGTTGCGCGGCGAGCGATAGCTCGGATCACGCTGAAAATGCTCCTTATAGCCGACCAGCTGGGCATAGCGGGCGGCAAGCGCCGCGGCGCAATCTGGATGCGGCACCACCGCGTGGAGCATGTCGACGATCATGCCTGCGCCTCCGTCATCATCGTGTCGATCTCGTCGAGCACCGCCAGGGTGTCGGCGCCCACCGGGTGGACGCGCCTGTCCGCGACCTCGCCGCCGCCGTTCCATTGCGGCGTCGCCCTGGCGACGGTGATACTTTCCTCGCCGTCGAGCTCGACCGTGTCGAACAGATCGAGCCCGGCCTCCTCGCCGAACTCGATCAGTTCGGCGATCGACAGCACCGGGCCGCATGGCACCCCGGCGTCGAGCAGAATGCGATAGGCCTCGACCGAGGTGCGCGCTGCGGCCCATTCGCTCAGGCCCCGCCTGATCTCGTCACGCAGCTCGGCATCGGAAACGTAGCGAGGCGGATTGCCGGCGGTCGCCTCGGGGCCCGCCCATTCGGGACGACCGAGCACGTCACACAGCCCCTTCCACTGGTGTGGGGCGATCGGCAGCAGGACGAGGAAGCCATCTTTGGTCTTCGGAAAATGGACGAAGCGCTGGCCGCCCGACGAGACCGGTGCGCCTGCCGCAGTCATGGCGATTGGCGCGCCGAGCAAGCGGGTCAACGAGCGCATCATGCTCACCTCGACATAGCAGCCCTCGCCGGTCCTTTCGCGCTGGTAGAGGCCGGCGAGTGCGGCGTTGACCGCTTGCTGGCTGGTGATCAGGTCGCCGAACGCCACCGTGTTAGGCGCGGGATCCTGGCCCTCCTTGGCGGTCATCGCGATGATTCCGCTCATCGCCTGGATTGTGGTGTCATAGGCGGGTGCATCGCGATATTTGCTCCACGATCCGAAGCCGCTGATCTGCAGCATGACGGCGCGCGGGTTGAGCACCTTCACCTGCTCCCAGCCGAAGCCCAGCTTCTCGGGCACGCCGAGCGAATAGTTGGTGACGATGATGTCCGCCCAGCCGATCAGCTTCTTCAGGATTGCCTGGCCGGCTTCGGTGCGCAGATCGGCCTCGACGCACTTTTTCCCAAAATTGAAGGTCGCGTAATAGTAGCTGATCCCCTTGGCCGTAAACGGCGCTGCGTGCCGTGTGTGCTCGCCGCCGGGGGCCTCGAGCTTCACCACGTCGGCGCCCAGTTCATAGAGGTCGCGCGCGGCCGCCGGCCCGGCCATATAATGGCTGATCTCGGCGACCTTCACTCCATCGAGCGGCAGCATCGTCTCTCTCCCTCCATGAACGCCCCTTTTATGGCGCTCCGACTTCGACCCGTGCTACATAAAGCGCCGCGGCGCGCTGCTCGATGCATGGCTCGGGATTCGAGCCCGGAGCTGCGCAGATCAGCAACTCGTGGCCATCGGGCCCGCCGAGCGCGCAGGCATAGCCTCCCAAGCCATCTGGCGGAATGATCTCGGCAAGGATTTGCCCACCCTCGGTCACCCGGCAAATCCGCTTGCTGGCGGCGTCGGCGACCCAGATGCAGTCCTCCGCATCGATTGCACAGCCATCAGGGGCGAGGTGGTTCGTTCGCAACGTCTCGAACGAATAATCTTCGGGACTCGGCTCCGGGCCGAACTGCGCCCAGATACGCCGGTCGGTGAGGCTGCCGTCGGGCTGGATCGTGAAGGCGGTCATCCGCTTGCCGAGGCTCTCGCCGACGATCAAAGTCTTGCCATCCTTCGTGTGGACCGTGCCGTTCGGGAAGAGCATGCCCGTCGCGGCGATGCTGGCTCGGCCGTCGGGGGCGACGTGGACGAGGTTGGCGGGACCCGGCTGAAAGATCACCCTTGGGTCGAAACCGATGCTGCCGACATAGGCATGGCCATTCGGCGTCACATGCATGTCGTTGATCCAGTAGCGCGAGGCTTCGGCGATGTCGGCGTGGACCGAGAGACTGCCATCGGAGTGGCGGCGGAGAATCTTCATCTCCTGGACCGCGACGATCAGCATGTCGCCATTCGGCAGCCAGCCAATTCCCGAGGGCCGCTCCTTGACCCGGGCCTCCACCGTCGCGACGCCATCGGGCGTGACCCGCAGTATATCGCAGCCATACATGTCAGAGACGTACCAGGCGCCATCGTGCCAACGCGCGCCTTCGTAGAAGCAGCCGCCGGCATGCAGCTTTTTTAGCGCGCTCATGCCGTCGCCGCCTCGGCATCCCCCATGCATGCGGGGTGAAGCGGCGCGTCCATCGCCTGGACCGCCGGCAGCACGGCCTCGGCAAACAGGCGCAGGCTCTTCTCAGCGGCGTCGAACGGCATGCCGCCAAAGCTTGCGGCAATGCAAATCTCGGAGAAGGAGACGGTCTTCTGTCCCTCTCCGATCCGCTCGAAGATCGTCTCGGGCGTGCCGATCAGAAGGTTGCTCGCGTCATATCCCTTGTTGGTGCCGACAAACTTGCCGTCCTTGGTGAGCGAGGTCGCGCTGCCGCTGCCAGCCGCATAATCCTCATAGCCCTTCACGCCTTCGAAATTCTCGGGTTCATGAAAGCCGTAATGGAGTGCGACATCCTGGTTCGCCTTGGTGACAAACTCGACAGCCTCGCGCGCTTCGGCCTCGCTTCTTGTGCAGTACATGAAAAGGATGTTCTTCGACTGGGTCGGCGCGAGCCCGGCCTTGCTACGGGCGGTGTTGACCCTCCGGACATCAGCGGCGGCCTCAGCCAGCGACTTGTTGCCGACGAAGATCGGCTTCAGCCCGCGCGCGGCCAGCCGGTCGAGGGAGGTGCCGGTTGCCGAAGCGCCGTAGAGCCGGTCGACAAGGTCCTTGCTGAAAGGCTGCGGACGGATCGACGTCTCTGGGATTTTGAAGATCTTGCCTTCGTAGGAGAAGCGCTCTCGGGTCAGCGCCAGCTCCAGAATATCCAGACATTCGTCGAAACGATCGCGGCTCTCGTCGCGTGGCACGCCGACCGCTTCGAACTCGGTCTTGGCGACACCACGGCCGATCCCGATGGTTTCGTAGCGGCCCTTGGAGAGGATATCGAGATAGGCGATCTGGTGGGCGAGGCGGATCGGATTCCACCACGGCAGCACGCAGACTATCGTCCCCAGGCTCAACCGCTCACTGCGGGCCGCGAACCAAGTTAGGGTCTGGAGCGGATTGGGGGTCATCACATAGGGCGTACCAAAATGCTCGGGCACCCAGACGCCGTCGAACCCGAGGGGCTCGGCCAGCTCGCCCAATGCCATGGCCTCGTCCACGAAGCGGCTGTCGGGTTGCGCCGCCGGCCTGTCATAGCCTTTGGCCAACACCCGCTCCCAATCTGCACTATTCTGTGCCGAGATGTTGAGATGCACCTTCATCGCCGCTCTCCTCTTCCGGGTACACCGATACAGCGCGCGAAGGGGCCGTGGGAAATAGGACTATGGGGATATCCTATAGGCGGGTTGGATATGTTGCGCTCCACGGTCGCAATTTACCTGCACCGGTTATTCGAAGCCCATAGTGCATAGATATTGGTAGCTTCCGAGCGCACGGCCTACTTCTCGATCGAGGGACTCTCGGGAGGGGCCGAATGGACATTAGTTTCGAAGGTCAGGTCGTGGCCGTCACGGGAGCCGGTGGTGGCCTGGGCAAGGAATATGCCCTCGAGCTGGCCCGCCGCGGCGCCAGCGTCGTCGTCAACGACCTGGGTGGGCTGGGAACCGGCGAAGATGCGACTCCTGAGCCCGCGAACCTCGTGGTCGAGGAAATCCGCGACAGTGGCGGGGTAGCGGTGGCGAGCCATGCCTCCGTGGCGACACGCGACGGTGGCGAGAGCATAATTACTACGGCCCTTACCGAGTACGGCAGGGTCGACGCGTTGATTTGCAACGCCGGGTATCTCGACACCGGGAAGTTCGACGAACTGCCCGATGAAAAGATCAATTCGATGATCGACGTCCACCTGAAGGGCGCCTTCTTCGTGGGCCAGGCGGCCTTCCGGGTCATGAAGCGGCAGGGCTATGGCCGCATCCTCTTTACGGGATCGTCGTCGGGCTATTTCGGCAATCCGGGCCAGGCCAGTTACGGAGCCGCAAAGACCGGATTGCTGGGATTGTCCAATATTATCGCGGTCGAGGGCGAAGCTCACGGCATTCGCTCGAACGTGCTCCTGCCGGGTGCCAACACGCGCCTTGCGTCGAGCCAGGACTGGACCTGGGTCGCCGACTATCCCGAGCTTGGTGCGATGATCGAGCGGGCGCAAAACGCGCCATCGAGCGAGCGTATCGACCCCAGGTGGGTGATGCCGTTGGCGGTATATCTGGTCAGCCAGCAGTGCCAGGCTACCCATGGCACCTATTCCGCGGTCGGCGGGCGCTATGCACGGGTTTTCGTCGGGACGACACCGGGCTGGTACAGCGCTGAATTACCGTCGGTCGAAGCGATCGCCTCAGCTTGGGACGCTGTCGAGAACCGGACCGGATTCACCGAGCCGCTCACGCCCTATCATGAGTTGTGCGACATCAATGATGGCTGGGCGGCCTTAATCGCCGAGCATTCCCGGCCGGCGGCCGAATAACAGCCGGAGGTCACGATCGAACCCGATGGGCCGATGGGCGTGCCGACGCCGAAGCCCCGCTAGCCACGCAGATTTCGGGCAAAATTCCAGAAACGATCTACGGCTGTCGCCCGGAAACCCGAAAGGCGCATCAGGCCCCAGCTGATGATCGCCGGCGGGTCGGAGATCGGTCGCAGGACCATGTCGTCGTGCAGCTCCGAAATGCTGCTCGAGAAGTCGGGGGTCAGTGTCGGCATGTCGAACAGCAGCGAATATTTGATGAGCGCGTGATAGCTGTTCTCTGGGCATTCCACCCATTCGACATCGTCCGTGCCGACAAGGCTCTTCAGCCACGAGATCACCGTCGGATGGTAGTTGTTGGGCAGAGTCAGCAGGCGCGGGCCCTGCCATTCGGCAATGGGTCGCTCGGTGAGGTCGGTACGCGTCTTCGGGATGGCGAGTTTGAGTTCATATTCGTAGAGGGGAAGAATCTCGAAATCGTCATTGCGGTCGACGACGCTCGTGAGGATAAGATCCAGTTCCCGGGATCTGAGGCCAGCGAAGAGCTCGGCCGGTGTCTGACTCACCAGCTTGAGGTTCGTCTTCTTAGCTTCGCCCATGAAGCGGGTGATCATCTTGTTTCGGTCGGGGATGTAGAGCGTGATCGGATCGACGCCCAGCGCCACCCTGGATTCGGTGCGTCGCTGAAGGCTCTTGATCTGGTCTGAAGCAGCCAGCATTTTCTCGACGAGATCCTGAGCGATCGCGAAGAGCTCCTCCCCATCGCGCGTCAGGGCCATGCCGCTGCCTCTGTGCCGGTCGAACAGCCGCATGTTCAGCGATTCCTCGAGCTGCTTGACCTGCACGGAAACCCAGGGCTGGGCCATGTTCAGCCGTTCGGCGGCCGCGGTGAACGACATTTCTTCGGCGACGACGAGAAATACCCTCAAGCGCCTGATGTCCGTGAACATTCCACCCTCACCTGCCACTGGGGCCTGAACAACGGCCTGCCTTTTCGAAAACTTATCGCAGGTCGCGGCAAGCTATAAGCGCAACATCGACATTGCGTATTAGTCAAATAGGTGCGGCGGCCTAGAATCGCGCTCGCAGAAACGGCCCTGCGCGGGTCGCAGCTACAGGATCATGCCCCATCGAGGCGGAGAGGTCGCTATGAAGGTTCGTGTCGACGACCGGCTTTGCCAGGGCCATGCGATGTGCACGCTCGCATGCCCTGAGCTTTTTGAACTCAGCGACGAGGACGGCCACGCGTTCGTACGCCAGGCCGACGTGCCGCCCGAACTGGCCGAAAAGATCGAGCAAGCCGTTCGGGGCTGCCCCGAAGGCGCTATCCAGACCTATTGAAGCGGAGATGTCGATGGAACTCCAGATGGATCGCTACGCAGCGCAGCAGAACCCGGTCGATTTCGACCATCACAGCGCCGATCATGCGGCGAATTGGCCGTCGGCCTTCGCCGAGCTTCGTGCCAATAATCCTCGACCCTGGTCGGAGCGGCACGGAGGGTTCTGGATCGCGACGAAGTTCAAGGACATCGTCAGCATTGGACAGCGACCCGATTTTTTCTCGGCTCACAAGGATTATGATCCTGTCACCGGGGCAATAGCGGGCGGCATCTCCATCCCCGCCATCCCCGGGCTGCGCGGCGTCCCCAACGAAACCGCGTCGCCCGAATGGGATGGCGTGCGCACGTTCATCAATCGTCGCTTCTCGCCGCGCGCGGTGGAAGCCTTCCGCCTCAAGGCGCAGCAGTTCGCGGCGGCGCTGATCGACGACGTGATCGAGACCGGCCGGTTCGACATAGTCGAGGATTTCACCAATCCGATGCCGGCGCTGGTCACGATGGAATTGTTCGGCTTCCCGCTGGATGAATGGCGGGCGTTTGCCGACCCTTTCCACAAGATCATCTATACGCCCCGCGACGATCCGGAATTTCCCAACACGGTCCGCGGTCTCGATTATTTCAGGCAGCGGGTTGAGGAGGTGGCTGCGCTCCGCCGCATCGAGCCCCGCGACGATCTGTTGAGCCACTTCGCCAACGGCAGCATCGACGGCAAGCCTCTCGATGGAGAAACGCTGTATAATCTGGCGTTCAACATCCTCGCGGGTGGCGTCGACACGACCACCGCGCTGACGTCGAACACGCTAATCCACCTGTCGCGCCACCCCGAGGATCGCGAACGTCTCCGCAGCGATCGGGCGCTGATGCCGCTGGCGCGTGAGGAGTTCGTCCGGTTTTTCTCGCCGATCCACGCCTTGGCCCGCAATGTGGTCGAAGATGTCGAGGTCGATGGCTGGAGCTTCAAGAAGGGCGAACGGGTGCTGCTCGCCTATTCATCGGCCAATCGCGATCCTGACGTTTTCGATGACCCGGACCGGGTGATCCTCGATCGCTTCCCGAACAAGCATATCGGGTTCGGTGCGGGCATGCATCGGTGTGTGGGCTCCTTCCTGGCGCGGATCATGTTCGAAGCCATGATCAACGAGGTACTTGATCGCATTCCGGACTATCAGGTCGTCGAAGAGGAGCTGGTAGTTTATCCGACGATCGGAAATATCAACGGCTGGGTTCATATTCCTGCTACCTTCACACCTGGAACGAAAGTCGGCGCCAGGATCGAATGAGCAGCGGACGGCGATCACTATAGTTCAGATAGAAGATGGCGGGCGACAGACCTCAACAGGCGGTCCGCATCCTAGAATGGAGAGAGTCATGCGCTACGACTTGGTAATCCGGAATGGCACTGTGATCGACGGACTGCGCCTGCCGCGCTTCCGCGGCGATGTCGCGGTGAAAGACGGGAAGATCGCACGGATCGGACGCATACCGGCGGGTGCGGGCACCGAGGAATATGATGCGAGCGGGCTGATCGTCGCCCCCGGTTTCGTCGATCTGCATACCCATTATGATGCCCAGCTTCACTGGGATCCATGGTGCACGAGCGGCAGCTGGCATGGCGTCACCACGGTGGTGATGGGGAATTGCGGGTTCGGGTTCGCGCCGCTCAAGCCATCGGACCGCGAGCGCTCGATGCTCAGCATGACGCGGACCGAGCAGATCTCGCTCGAGGCGATGCAGGCCGGCATGCGGATCGATTGGACGACCTTCCCCGAATATCTGGACGCGCTGCGGCGGATGCCCAAGGGCGTCAACATCGCGAGCTACGTCCCGCTCAATCCGCTGCTCATCTATGTGAAGGGCATGGAGGCCGCGAAGGCCGGCACCGAGACCAGCGCGGAAGAGCGGCGACGGATGCGGGCGCTATTGCACGAGGCGATGGACGCCGGCGCCATCGGTTTCTCGTTGCAGCGGCTGGGGCCCAAATCGGCGCAGGCCGATTATGACGGTACGCCGATGCCCACCGACCTGATGAGCGAGGAGGACATCTTCGCGCTGTGTGACGTGCTGCGTGAGCGCGACCAGGGCCTGATCCAGATCACCCATGGCGACCGGCCGCCGTTCGACAAGGAATATTCCTGGAAGATCACCGAGCGGGTTGCCGAGCGCTCGGCGCGGCCGGTCATCTGGACGGCCATCGCCGCTTTCCAGGGCGCGGATCCGGAGATTGCCCGTGAAGTGCAGCGTTGGATCCACGACTGTAATCGGCGCGGCTTGAGGATCGTCGGGCAGGGCCACGTCAATCGGCAGTTTACCGACTTCTCGCTGATGCAGTGGAGCCTGTTCGACGCGATGGATTCGTGGAATTATTGCACCCAGGGGGACAAGGCCGAACGGGTGCGGCGGATGAACGAGCCGGGCATGCGCGACCGGCTGCGCGAGGAAAGCGACAGCTATTTCAGCTCGATCGACCCGACGGCCGGGCCCGGTGGGCTGGTCAGCCGCTATACGGTCGGCAGCGTGGGCGATCATCCCGAGCTGAAATCCTATGAAGCACGGACAATCGGCGATGTCGCCAGCGAGCGGGGCGAGCATCCGGTCGACACCTTCTGCGAGCTCGCGCTTGCGACCGACTTCGACATGCTGATCCGCAGCTGGCAGTTCGCGGTGACGGAAGATGCCGCCGAAGTCGCCAATCTGATGAACGATCCCTATATTTTGCCGGGCGCGTCCGACGGCGGAGCACACACCAAATTCTTCAACAGCTCCTCCTATCCGACCGAGTTCCTGTCATGGCTGGTGCGGGAAACGGGGTTGGTGTCCTATGAGGAGGCGCACTACCATCTGAGCTATCTGCCTGCGCAGATGCTGGGGCTGACCGATCGTGGGGCCCTGCGTGAGGGCGCCCCGGCCGACATCGTCGTCTACGATCCGGAGCAGGTCGAGCGGGTGCCTAAATGGCAATATGAGGTGCTTCATGACCAGCCGGCGGGCGACTGGCGCCGGGTGCAGCGGGCGATCGGCTATCGCTGGACCTTCGTGAACGGGCGACTGACCTTTGCCGATGGCGAATGCACGGGGGCAACGCCCGGCGACCTCCTGACGCTGGCGCCGCCGGCCGAGGCCCCGGAGGCGCTGGCGGCCGAGTGAGCCGGGCGCCGGAGGCGCAGTCGAGCAGAACAAGAGGAGCGGGGGAGGGGCATGGGCAATCGAACGGAGCGACACCGCGTGATCGCGGAAGAGCATATCCGGGCACACCAGGCGATGACCGAGGCGCAAATCGCCGGTCGTGCGCCCGTGTCGCGGCGCTCTTTGATCAAGCCCGGGGTGCGTGTCTTCATGCCGCAAACCGGCGAGCGCATCGTTCACAACTCGATCTATGGCGAACAGGATCCGGTCGATGGCGCGCTCAAGGAACTGCGCATGTTCTGGGCGCGGATACCCGATTTCGGGATAAAGGAGTTTGCCGTCTTTCCTGCCGAAAGTGGCTGGGTGCAGGTGCTGAAATGGTCCGGCACCGGCGAGGACGGCACATTTTGGGCCGCGCAGGAGGCGAGCGCCTATGAGACCGATGCTGTCTTTGAGGTGACCCGCATCGAGATCTACAGCGACACTGCCCAATGGATGGCGGTCGCCGCCTACGCCACTGGCAGCGATCCGGCGACGTTCGGAGTAGAGGACTATTTTGCGGCGGTAGCGGCCGCATGACCGAACCATCATCGGCAGGAGGCAATTTGCCGGAACGGATAGAACGGCACCGCCAGATGGCGGAGGCAGGAATACGCGAACATCAGGCTTTGAGCGAAGCCAATGTCGCAGGGCACAAACCGGTGATCGCACGCGCGAGCACGAGCGGCGTGCCAGCCACCTATTTCACGCCGCAAGGCGGCGAGCAGCAGCGGCCCGAAGGGATCAGTTGGGGTGGCAGCGAGAAGACGCTGAAGGAGCTGCAGATCTTCTGGAAGCGGATTCCCGACTTCCGGATCGAGGCGAGGATATATCCGAGCGAGACCGGCTGGGCCCAGGTGCTCCACTGGATTGGCACCGGCGACGACGGGTCTGATTGGGACGTGCAGGAAATCGATGTCTTCACCACCGACGAGGCATTCAACGTCACGCGGATGGAGATTTATTCGGACCTTCAGCAATGGAAGGATCTGCTGGACTATCTCGGCGTCGGTCAGATGACGGGGCCCGCCTATTATGAGCTGATACAGAGTCAGCCCGGCAGCGGAGACTAGCAAGGGGCTAGTCGAGGTCATCAATCAAGGTCGGAGAGATCGGTGGACAAAATGGAGGCGCAAGATCGCGAGCCGCGCCAGAGCGATACCTTCCGATCCTATCTGGCCCGGGAGACCAAGCCGCTGCCGGAGGCTTTGCGTGCGCCTTCGACGATCGATCTCGAAACCGTCAATGTGCCGATCGCTCGCTACGTCTCGGAGGGGTTCGCCAGCGACGAGCATGAACATGTCTGGTCGCAGGTCTGGCAGATGGCGTGCCGTCTGGAGGATATCCCCGAGGTGGGCGACCGGCTGCGCTATGACATCGGCCATCGGTCGGTGGTCGTCGTTCGCGTGTCGCAAACCGAGGTGAAGGCTTATGTGAACGCCTGCCTTCATCGCGGCCGTCTGCTTTGCGAAGGGATGGAGAGTGGCAAGGAGCTGCGCTGCCGCTTCCACGGCTGGACCTTCGGGCTCGACGGCCGATTGAACTCGGTCCTCGACTGGGACGAGTTTCCTCATGTGAAGCGATCGGAGAATTCGCTTCCCGAGGTTCACGTCGGGCTGTGGGGCGGCTTCGTCTTCCTCAATTTCGCCGATAATCCGTCACCGTTGCTCGAACAGCTTGAAGTCGTTCCCGAGCATTTCGGCGCCTGGCATTTCGACCAGCGGGTCAAGACCGTCCATGTGAGGAAGCAGCTGCGCTGCAACTGGAAGGTGGCCATCGAAGCCTTCATCGAAGGCTATCATGTCATCGGCACGCATCCGCAGCTCACCCCCTATGCCGGGGAATTCGAATATCGTCAGTTCGGCCGCCATGTGAACCTGATGCTGGGCCTGACCGGCGTTCCCCATCCCAAATATCGCGACGGACTGACCGAGACCGACATCTTCACCGCGATGAACCGCGATTTCCCCTATGGCGCCGATCGCGACGTGCCGGAGGGCAAGACCGCTCGCGATATCGCCTTCGAGACGATGACCGCCACGTTCAAGGCGATGATCGGCAAGGACATCTTCGAGCTGAGCCCCGGCGCGGTCGATTATGAGATATTGGACATGCTCCAATATTTCGTCTTCCCGAACCTGTTCCTCTTCGGCGGCTTCCAGAGCCCGATTGTCTACCGCATCCTCCCAGGACCGAGCGTCGATAGCTGCACGATGGAGATCATCATCATGCCGATCAGCGCCGACGGCCAGGAGCATGGCCGGGTCGAGCCGATCGAGCTGGGATATGACGAACGCTGGTCGGATTGCCCGGCGCTCGGGGATTCGGCGCTGGTGTTCGACCAGGATACTTCGAACGTCGAGGCGGTTCAGGCCGGCATGCGGGCCAGCGTGCGTAGCCATACTCAACTTTCACTGTATCAGGAGAGCGGCATCCGGCTGCTGCACGATACGCTGAGCTTCTATATCGATGAGGAGTAACGGCGTGAGCGATGCTCCTAAAGCTGGCAGGCAATCGATCTATTCGCCCGTCGATGGCAGCGACTATGAACTGGGCAGCGATGGATTGGTCACCGTCACGGAGCGAAGCAGCGGCCATTTCGGTCGGTTCAGTCGCTCCGGTAAGTGGGTCTCGGGTGCGCTTAGGTCTTGCGATCTCAATATGCTGATCATCCTGAAGCCGCGAAGCGCGGTGCCGTTCGTCGCATTGGCACAACAAGCCGAGCAGGCTGCAGGATGACAGGGAATTCTATGGCTGTTCAAATTCCGGTCGAGCATATTTTCACCCTGAGGATCGAGGGGCTCGCCGATAACCCGTATCAATTTGATGGCCCTTTCGGTCGCCGCGCCTTCGAGCGAGCAACGGCCGGCACCGCCACGGGAAAGGTGTTGCAGGGGAGGGTGCTGGAGCTCCTCGCAAGTGACTATGGCCGCGCGAGCAGCGACGGGACACTGCAAAGCTATAACGGCAGTCTGGCCATCCAGGCCGATGACGGAACGGTCATCCTGCTCCAGTATCGCGGACGCCGCTCTCCCCGCTATGCGGAGGGAACATCACGCTACCAGATCCTCTTCCAGGCGCCGGAAGGCAAATATGGATGGTTCAACGGCGTGCAGGCGATCGGTTACGGGCTTCATAGTGACGATGGCGCTGTCATCGAAGTCTATGCGCTTACCGGCGAGGCCGAGCAGGAGGGAGATGCTGATCTGGCCTCGCCCGCTGATCGGCGGACAGTTTCCGCGGAACTGATCTTCTCGCGGCGAAGCAAGCACACACCTGGCGCGACACGCCACATCATCCCGGCCCCACTCGGCACTCGGTATCTGACTCTGGCCGAAGGAGGCGGGACACTCCAGGGACCAAGGATAAAAGGGGAATGGGTGTCCGGTTACAGCTGGTCGCCGCATCGCATCCTCCAACTTGCCAATGGCGACGTTCCGCTGTGGCATTTCGATCTGGATGTCCTGCTCAGGACCGATGACGGCACCCCCATCCTGATGAGCTACACGGGGGTCAGCTCGGAACGGTACGAGGCTGGAACCTGGGTCGTGGCTACCGTCTTCGAGGTACCCTCGGGCCGCTATGACTGGTTGAACGAGATTCAGGGCGTGGGCTTCGGTCGCTGGGCGGGAGATGGCGCAGAATACAAGATCTATGGGCTGGACTGACACCATTGATTCAAGCCGCACAATGACATCGTCGGTCCAGCCTTTTGAGCTTTCCATTTCGGAGTCGGACCTCGACGACCTCAGGGAACGGCTTCGCCATACGCGATGGCCGGGACGTGAAACCGTGTCGACCGGCGAGCAAGGTTTACCGCTGGCCGCCGCGCAGGCGCTCTGTGACTATTGGCTCCATCATTATGACTGGCGGCGCTGCGAGCGGATGCTCAACGCGTTCGGCCAGTTTCAGATGTCCATAGATGGCCTCAGGCTCCACTTTCTCCATGTCCGTTCGCCCGAGCCGGATGCCATGCCGTTGATCATGACACATGGTTGGCCGGGGTCGGTGGTTGAATTTCATAAGGTGATCGGCCCGCTGACAGATCCGCGCGCGCATGGGGGCGATCCCGGAGATGCCTTTCATATCGTTGCTCCGTCGCTTCCCGGTTACGGCTTTTCCGGACGGCCCGATCACACTGGCTGGACGATTGGGAGAACAGCGGACGCCTGGGTCGAACTGATGCGCCAGCTTGGCTATAATCGCTTCGGGGCACAGGGCGGCGACTGGGGTGCTGCGGTCACCACATTGATCGCGGCCCGCAAGCCGCCCGAACTGTGCGCGATCCACCTCAATGCGGTTTCGGTCCACCCCCGTCCCGATGAGCTTGATGGCCTGAGCGCCAAGGAACAGCGAGCGGTTGATGACTTCGCTGACTATCTCGCAAATGGCAGCGGCTACGCTGCGATCCAGAGCACTCGGCCGCAGACGCTGGGCTATGGCCTGACCGATTCACCCGCAGGCCAGGCAGCCTGGATTTTCGAGAAATTCATCGACTACACGGATTGCGGTGGGGACCCTCTCTCGCTGTTCAGTTATGATGAGTTGCTCGACAACATCATGCTGTACTGGCTTCCGGCCACCGCAACCTCGTCCGCGCGCCTCTATTGGGAGAGCCTTGCCAGCTTCATCGACGAGGTGCCGATCACGGTACCGACCGGATGCAGTATTTTCCCGAAGGAACTGGTTCGCCCCGCACGTCATTGGGCGGAGCGAAAATACACGAACATCATTCACTGGAACGAACCCGGCCGCGGAGGGCATTTCGCCGCGTTCGAGCAACCCGAGCTATTCGTCCAGGAACTGCGTAACTGCTTTCGGCTGGTGCGTTGAGCGTCGACGGGGACACGAACCGCGCAATTGCGCGCGCATGAGAGGTAGAAAAAACGAAAATGTCAGAACTGCTCGCCTCACGGCCCGCGCATGTTCCCGCGCACCTCGAAAGGAACTTCGACCTTTATAACATTCCCGGTGCCGACACCGATGTCCAGGCTGCCCATCTGGAGATACAGCGGACCTTCCCGCCGGTATTCTGGACCCCACATCATGGTGGCCATTGGGTGGTCACCGGCGGTGAGGATATTCTAGAGATATGGCGCGACGTTAAGCACTTCTCCAGCCGGCATACCACCATTCCACCGCTCCCCAAGGAAGTGCCACCTCAGATTCCGATCGAGCTCGATCCTCCTGTTCACGCGCATTTTCGACGTCCGTTGGCGCAGGCGCTTGTGCCGTCGATGGTCGCTCGGCTCGAAGATCATGTCCGGCGCGTTGCGGTCGAAGCGATCGAACATCTCGTACCCCTCGGGGGATGCGAATTCGTCGAGGACTTTTCGAAGGTTCTGCCGATCACCGTCTTTCTCAATCTCGTCGCCATTCCGCTGGACGACAAGGACTATCTGCTGGCCCTGGCCGCCGCGGCCGTGAGAGGCGAGACTGTGGAAAGCCGGACGCAAGCGCAGCAGCAGATGCGCGACTACCTCACCCGTTGGGTCAGGGAGCGCCGCGAGAAGCCGGGCGACGATCTGCTCAGCAACCTCGTCAACATCGAGATCGGCGGTGCAAAGATTTCAGAGCTCGAAGCGGTGAGCTATGCGACGCTTCTGCTTTTTGCCGGCCTTGACACGGTTGCATCGATGATGGGCTTCGTCATCCTTTTCCTGGCCGAGCATCCCGCCGAGCGTCGGCTGTTGCGCGACCGAACCGCTGACAAGAGCTTCCTGAGCAATGCGATCGAGGAGATGATGCGGCGTCATGCGATCGTCAATCTGGCCCGCGTCGCCACCTCGGACATGACCTTCCGGGGCGTCGAATTCAGAAATGGAGACCATGTTCTTCCCGGCTCGGTTTTCGTCAACATCGACGAACATCTCAATGCGGACCCGCTAAAGGTCGACTTCGACCGCAAAGACGCGGTGAACAGGGTGTTCGGCAGCGGGACGCACGCCTGTCCCGGTGCGACGCTGGCGCGCCGGGAAATGCAAATTTTCCTCGAGGAATGGCTGGTACGAATCCCGGAGTTTCGGGTGAAGCCGGGGACGAAACCGCTTCTGGAAACCGGCGTCGTCAACACCGTGGCAAAGCTCGAATTGTCATGGCCCTGACCGATTCCACTTCGTGTCGGAATAACGTTTGGGGCCAATGCGGGTCGTCAGTGATGGTCGAGTGATTTCATCAATTTGAAGGGCAGGGTACCGACCGCTGAAAGGCCGCCGAATCCTCGGTGACCTGTGTCGCCTGTGACGTGATGCGCCTCGGCATTCCCGTCGAACGCAGTCGCTGAATTGCAAGGAGTTTTCCAATGTCGTTACCGCAAGACATCACTCCACTGAACACCCACATCCTGGACAGCGTGTCCAAGGCAGCGGATGCGAAATGGGTTGAGAACGTTCCCGGCTTGGCCTGGACTCGGGTCTTGTGGACGGGAGCCGAGTCCGGAAGTTGGGCCGCCGTGTACCGCTGGAAGAAGGGCTATGTCGCACCACCTCACAAGCATCTTGCGGCCTCTCATACCTACATCTTGTCAGGAAAGCTGAAGGTGCGGGACGGAGTCTTCGAAGCGGGGGACCATGTTTACGAGCCCAACGGAGTACTCCACGGTGCCACCGAGGCGCTCGAGGACACCGAGTATCTTTTCATATGTCAGGGCCCGCTGATTTTTTTCGATGACTCCCGGTTCACCAGTTACAAAGGCTGGGAGGAAGTCGAGAGAATGCGCGCGCAACCCGCATCGACACCTGATTGGGCAACAATCTGAATGATGTGGGCTGCTCAAGCAGAGCGGGCAACCGGTGGACGCGATCCTACGCGGTGATTCCACGATCGCTGGATGCATTTGCGGCTTCTACCGCTACAGGAATTCGGCCCGTCCGGTTAAGGTCTGCCAGGTTAGTCGCGACCCGCAATTGGTGCCCCCGTGCCTTGTCGAAGGCTCGCCCCGCTACGCGCCGGGCCGGCAAGGTGGTCCGGCGATTGAAGCTTGCCATCCTGCTGTTGGGAAATGTCGTGGCGGTTCTCTCTCGCAGCTTAGGAGCCGCCATCTGAATAAACGTCCGGTACCTTCACCGAAAAACCACCGTCCACAGGGATTTCAGCACCATTGATGTATTGCGCCTCCTCACTGGCGAGAAAGGCGATGAGGTGCGCGGTATCCCAGCCGGTGCCTTGTTTTCCAGTCGGTGACGCCCTGTCGCGCATCGCTCCGAACTTCGCTGCATGCTCGCCGAAGGCAAGCTGCGTCATCGGACTGTCGATCATGCCGATAACGACACAGTTGCACGTGATTCCGTCGCGGGCGAAATCAAGGGCCATCTGGCGTGTGAGCATCGCGACGGCAGCCTTTGAAGCTCCGTACGACATCGACACGCCTTTGCCGACATAGCGCAGGCCGACGATCGACGATGCCGTGATGATCCGCCCCCATCTCTGCTCGATCATCGGACGCAGCGCAGCCCTTGCCGAGAGGAATACGCTCTTGACGTTGACCGCCATCACGCGGTCCCACTCCTCTTCGGTTTCGTCGAAGATATTCTTCCGGCCGCCGATTCCGACGATCTGAGCCAATATGTCGACGCGTCCGAACCTCGATAATGTGGTTGCGACCATGCTGTTCATGTCCGCCTCGGATGTCGCATCCGCCTCGATGACGAAGGCCGAGCCACCGTCCTGTGCGATCAATGCGGCAGTTTCCTGAGCCGCCGCCCCGTTGATGTCGACGATGACGACCTTAGCGCCCTCCCGGGCAAGCTGCACCGCGGTGCACCGACCGTTGCCCCAGCCGGGCGCTGCGCTTCCGCCCCCGTTCACTATCGCGATCCTACCTTCGTGACGCCGCGGCATAGGTCCCCCCTGTGTTGAGATTGCCGATCGATCGGGTTTAATGGGCCGCCACCGCCTCGGCCACCATATTGGAGACTCGGCCTTGGCAGCTCGGCGGCAAAACCATGGCATTCGAGGTAGTGGAGCTATCCCGCCGTCCCGATCCCGCGCAGCGAGTCGACCATGGCGGGCGGCAGTTGCGGAGGTTGCTGGCCTAACAGGAAGTCGGCTCGTCCGGTCAACGTCTGCCTGGTGAGGTCCGGGTCGGTGGCAACCCAGAACTCGCGAGCCTGCACCTTTTCGAAGATGATCCGGCCAGCCTCGTCCGGCGACATCCCATATTGCGTCGACATGCCCTGGAGCAGGCTGCGAATGCGACCGCCGGTATCGACCTTGCCGCGGCTCATCACGCTGTCGTCGTAGATGCCGGTATCGACGACGCCCGGCAGCACCACCGATATGTCGACGGGCAGCTCTTCGAGCGCCAGCTCGAGGCTGAGGCATTCGCTCAGAGCGAGCACCGCGTGCTTGCTCATGACATAGGCGGCCGACATGGGCAGGGCGGAGATGCTGGCGAGCGAGGCGACGTTGACCACTGCGCCGCGAGTGCCGGCACGGCCCCGCTCGACCATGCGCGGGACGAAAGCAGATATCCCATGCAGCACGCCGATCAGATTGACGTCGAGCACCTCGCGCCATTGCGCCATGCCCATCTCCCAGCTCGGTCCGAAGTTCATGATGCCGGCATTATTCACCAGCAACCGAACCCCGCCATGGCCCTCGTGAAGCTTTTCGGCAAGCGTGCGAACCGCTGCCTCGTCGGTGACGTCCAGCTTCACAGCTCGCGCGCTACCGCCGCTCGCGTTGATCTCCCCCGCGACCGTTTCCGCCCGCTCTATCGCGAGGTCGGTCACCACGACGATCATGCCGGCTGCGGCTGCCGCGCGCGCGATGCCAGCACCGATGCCTGATCCCGCACCGGTCACCACTGCGACGCCACCCGTCCAATCTGCTTCCATGCCGTTATTCCCCTCCTTGGATTTCATGCCCGCCCTTCGCGCGCGACTGGCAACGCATCAACTTCTTTTCGTGGCCGAACCTATAGGGATTCAGACTATCAAACCTATTTGCTGCGCCCTCCACGGTGACCTACCATTCCGGCGTTGGAGAGGAGACGCGTAATGACGCAAGAAGCATCCCAGGCAATCATGGAGGCCGGCCGGGTTGATGGGCAGGATATCAGCTGGCTGCCCGCCTGGCGGATAGCGGAGCTGGTTGCGGCTCGCGAGGTGTCGCCCGTTGAGGTGGCCGAGCATTTCATCGACCGGATAGCCGATCTCGATCCGCAGCTTCATGCCTTCCGCATGACCGATGTCGGAAAGGCCCGCCAACAGGCGCGGGATGCCGAGAAGGCGGTGTTGAGCGGGGATGCGCTGGGACCGCTGCATGGCGTGCCGATCGCCCTCAAGGAGCATATCCCCGTTGCGGGCCTGCATTGGCATGATCTGAAGACCAATCAGACTAGTATCTCGTCGCGGGATGGCATCGAAGCCGAGCGGCTCCGCAAGGCGGGCGCCGTTCTGATGGGGACGACCGTGGCGGGGCTGACGGCGGCCGAATTCGGCGCTTCCGACAGGCAGCCGCTGAATGCGTGGAACCGTGGCCGCATTTGCGGTGACTCCAGCAGCGGCAGCGCTTGCGCGGTGGCGGGCGCGCTGGTGCCGGCGGCGATCGCCGTCGACGGGCTGGGATCGACCCGGCTGCCCGCCGCCTATACCGGGTTGGTGGGGTTGCTTCCCACCCGGGGTCGCATCCCCATGATCACCTGGAACGAGTTGTCCGCACGCCTGCTCGGCGCCTCGGGCCCACTGTCGCGCAGCGTGCGCGATGCGGCACTGCTCTTCTCGGTGCTGGCCGGGCCAGACGCTCGCGACTTCGGCGCGCTGCCCGACGAGGCTCCCGACTGCCTTACCGGTCTCGACAAAGGTGCCGACGGGATGCGGCTGCTCTGGACCGACGATTTCGGCTTTGGCGCGTCGTTCGCCACACCGGACAGCCATGAGATCATCGAGACCGTCAGGAATGCGGCTGCGCGGCTGACCGCGGCAGGCGCGAGGATCGACCAGATGGGCAAGGTGTTCGAAGATCCCACACCCTGGTGCAACGTGGCACTGGTGAGCGACCACGCGATGTTCATCAATATCCCCCAGCCCGATGACGTGATCATTCGGACCCGCGAGGTCCGTGGCGAAATCGCACAGGCGCTCTCCGAGCAATTGCGCAATGCCGATTTCATCCTGTCGCCGACCGCGCAGCAGATCGCGCCGACGCTGGAGGAGTGGGACCGCAACTGGGCCATGGCCGACAACGGCCAGCCGACCAATTACATGCCGAACTACACGGTCTTCACCGGCTTCATGAATCTGATCGGCTGGCCTGCCATCACGGTGCCGGCGGGGCTGGTGCGCGGCATGCCGGTCGGCCTGCAGATCATTGGCAAGCCGAACAGCGAGCCGGGCATGTTGCGGCTCGCCCAGGCGTTTAGCCAGCTGGTCGCTTTGGGCGTGCCATCGTCACTTTGAGCGGGGGCAGCGTGATGCCAAACACGAGGCGTTGGACGCGTCGTCCCGAGGGATCGAACTGGGGCGACTTCGGGATGGAAGACCAGGTCGGGCGCCTGAATCTGATCACCCCGGAGGAACGGCGCGCCGCGGCTGCCGAGATCAAGGAAGGCATCTGCTTCCTGCTGAGCCTGCCACTCGATTTTCCCGGCGGCGAGGAACCCGATGCGGGGAGGCGGGCGCCCGTGCTGTTCGCGCGCGATTGGGGCGGGATGCCGGCCTATAATTTCCCGATGGGGCCCAAGCTGATCATGAGTGACGACCATGTCATCATGTCGCTGCAATATTCGACCCAATGGGACGGACTCGCCCATATCGGCGCCATGTTCGACGTCGACGGTAGCGGTAAGCCCATCCCGGTCTACTATAATGGCTGGCGCGCGCATGAGCATGTCGTCGGGCCGCAAGGCGATCGGGCGCCCTGTGCGCACAAGCTGGGGGTCGACAGCCTCGCCGTCACGGGCGTGCAAGGCCGCGGCATCCTGTTCGATTTCGCGCGGGAGTTTGGCACCGGGCACACCCTGATCGATTACGACAAGCTGATGCGGACGATCGATACGCAGAAGATCGAGGTGCGCAAAGGCGACATCATGCTGTCCTACACAGGTTATGGCGACGCGCTCATGGCGATGGCGAAGAAGCCCGACTACGAGCTTCTCCACCGTACGGGCGCCGCGCTCGACGGTAGCGACCGGCGCTTGCTCGACTGGATCACCGACAGCGGGGTCGCCGCGATCATTTCGGACAATCCTGCGATCGAATATCAGGGGCCGGACACCGATTTCGGTTCGCACGATCTGCTACCGCTGCACGAGCACTGCATCTTCAAGCTCGGCATCCCGCTCGGCGAATATTTCTGGCTTGGCGATCTGGCCGCCTATCTCCGGAAGGCGGGGCGTCACGCCTTTCTGCTCACCGCTCCACCGCTGCGGCTGCCGGGCGCCATCGGTTCGCCGGTTTCGGCGGTAGCTACAGTTTAATCGTCCGCTGCATTGCGTTAACCTCGCTATTCAACGGAACCGAGGCGGTTCACGGGACATTGCCGCCGCTGAAACTGGGGTTCAACTCGATCCACCCGCCATCCATGAAGATCGCCTGCCCCGTCACATAGCTCGACTGATTGGTCGCCAGGAATTCGATAACCCCGGAGCATTCTTCGAGGGTCGCCATCCGCTTCATCGGCACCTGGCGCAGCATATCGTCCATGATGCCCTCGGCGAAACGCTTGAACATATGTGTTCCGACCTCGCCGACCGCGAGCGAATTGGCGGTGATCCCCAGCGGGGCGAGCTCGAGCGCGAGCGAGCGCGTCAGGGCGTGGATGGCGGCCTTCGACGTCGAATAACCTGCCAGGTCGACATTCATCGGCCTGACGCCCGCGACCGAGGTGATGTTGATGATCTTGCCGCTGCCGCGCTCCTTCATATGTGGGACGATGGCGCGACAGGTCAGGAAGACCGAATTGACGTTGAGGTTCAGATCGGCTTGCCACTGTTGCAAGGAGATGGAGCTCGCCGGCCCGGCACCCGGAGCGCCGGCGGCGTTATTGATCAATATGTCGATACGTCCGAGCTGATCGAGCGCCTGCTCTACCATGCGATTGACCGCCACTTCGGAGGAGATGTCGCCTTCCAGGCCAATCGCCCGGCGTCCCAGCGCGCGTATCTCGTCAACCGACGTGTCGAAATCAATCGGCTCCCCGACGGCCTTGGCTGAGGCAAGGTCGATATCGTTGACTGCGATGTCGGCGCCCATCCTGGCAAGATGGATGGCTGCGGCGCGGCCGATGCCTCTTCCTGCGCCCGTGATGAAGGCGACCTTTCCATCCAGACGCCGGTTTGGAAAATCTTCCCTGTTTTCGGTCATGCTTCGCCTGCTGCTTCCTGCGGCCGGGTCGATGGGCTGCCAATCCCGCCCAACCCGCCATCCATGTGAGGATCTCCCGCGATCCGGGTATGCCACATCACGCGCGGCTGCCGCATATCCCATGGCTGGGAGCGATGAAGAAGCCGGCGATTATCCCAGACGACGACATCGCCGGGCCGCCATTGATGCGCCCAGATCCGCGGCGGCTGGCATGCGGCCTCGCGCAACGCCTCGAGGAACGCCCAGGATTCCTCATCGTCGAAGCCGTCGATGCCAAAAGCATGCCGACCGATCGCCAGGGATTTCCGGCCTGTCTCGGGATGAACCTTGACTAAAGGCCGACGGGGGGCGTCGCCAACATCGAAGCCATAGGCGAACATCGATTTGGAGTCGGTCTCCTTGCCGAAGCCCAGCCTGCTTTGGCTGTAGGCGAGCGAATGACCGGCGGTGAGCCCTTCGAGCATCCGCTGTTTCGCTTCGGGCAGGGCCGCATAGGCGGCCTCCATGTCAGCGAAGCCAGTTTCGCCGCCGGTATCGGGTGTGGCGATGGCCGAGAAGACCGCTCCCTTGGCCTGCACGGGCATGAAGGTCGAGTCCTGATGCCATCCCATATTGCCCTTGATGGCTCGCATCATATCGTCTTCCTGGCCGGGACTGGCCGATCGCACGCCGCCGTCGGGAAGGAGGTTCGACAGTTCGCCGAACTCGACCTCGAGCGCGCCGAAGCGCCGCGCAAAGGCAATCTGCTGCTCCTTGCCCAAATGCTGCCCGGGAAAGATCAGCAGCCCATAACCGAGCCACAGATCGTAGAGCCGGCCGAACGCATCGTCCTGCAATTCGGCTAGCCGCACGTCCGCCACGACGGCGCCGAACGTGGCCGGCAGGGGCGAGAGAGCAAAAAGGCTCGAACTATCAGACATCAACGACTTCCTCCGATGTTTCGAGAGTTAGCACAGAAGCTCGACGCGATGGTCTAGTCTTCCAGACCGCAAGCGACTGACTCAGCCGCGGATATCTTGCGGTGCGCCGCAAGGCGGCGGGCGCTGCGCCGCTTTTGCACCTCGCGGACCTGATCCCCCGTTAAAGTAATGCCGCTCACTTTCTTATCCTCTCTCCACCTGTCATCTTGGGCACAATCGCGACCGCTACGATACCGAGTGCGAGGAAGGGGATGCAAATGAGTCTGCAGCCAGATCGCGGCAGAGGATGGCTTGCCGCATGAGGCGGACGGCTGCTCGACACGCCGAAGCATGGTCTCCGCTCCGACGCCACCTGACGATGGCCCTGCTCTGTTTGGTCGGAACCTTCAATCTCATCGATCGGCAGGTCATCACCATCCTGCTTGAACCGATCCGTCGTGAGTTTGGCGCATCGGATACGGTCATGGGTCTCATGACGGGCTCTGCATTCGCGCTACTCTACGGTTTGGCTTCCATACCTCTGGCGCGGATGGCCGATCGCTATCCGCGGCGGTTGGTCATCGCAGCCTGCCTCGGCCTCTGGAGCCTCCTGACGATGGCAGGAGGACTCGCCGGCAGCATCCTGATACTGGCCGCAACCCGCCTGGGAGTTGCGATCGGTGAATCGGGGTCCGGCCCCGCCACCTATTCGGTCATGGCCGATCTCTACGGCCGGCACAGCCGGGCCAAGGCATTTGCTGCGTATGCGGGCTCGACCTCCATCGGCATCGGCATGGCCGTCATCGTCGGCGGATGGCTGAACGACGCCATCGGGTGGCGATTGACGCTCGTCGCCGTAGGCGCACCGGGCCTCGTTTTGGCGTTACTGGTCCTGTTCGCCTTCAAGGAGCCCGCGAGGGGAATGGGCGACGACAATGCGTCTGCCGGTGCGGACCAGAGCTACAGCTTCGGCGAGACGCTGCGCTACCTCTGGTATCTGCGCCCATTTCGATATGGTGTATTGGTCGCGGGCTTCGGTGGAGCGACCGGCTATGGTATGCTGTTCTGGGGACCGACGTTCCTGATCCGCGTCCATGGCCTGGCGCCCGCCCAGGCGGGACTGTATTTCGGCGCGACGAGTATAGCCGCACTAGTGATCGGCCAGATCGTGTCCGGTATCCTGATGGATATCGCCGCGCGGAAGGATCTGCGCGCCTATATGTGGTTTGCCGCCGGCGGATGTCTGCTGGCTGTCCCGTTCGGTCTGTTGTTTACCTTCGCATCTGACTGGCGGATTGCCATCATGGGCTTCGGGCTGCTCTCCTTTTTCATTTCGTCGCATAACATGGGCAGCGTCGTCATCGCCCAAACCATGACTCCTCCCCGTATGCGGGCCACCGCGACCATGATCGTGAGCTTGGCGACCCTTTTGTTCGGAAGCGGTATAGCGCCCGTCGTGATCGGCGCGGTGAGCGACTTGCTCAAGGGAACCGAAGGCGATCTCGCGATCCGCTATTCGGTTTCATCGGCGCTTGGCTTTCTTCTGTTCGCGTCGCTGTCGGCAGTGATTGCAGCACGATGGTTGCGCGCTGATCGACATGCGACCTGACCAAAAACGCCTCCGCACATTCATGACGATCGCCGACGAGGGTTCGTTCACGCGCGCATCGGAGCTGCTCAATCCACCCCAGCCATGGATTTCACAGCAGCTCAAGGATCTCGAGGAGGCCTTGGGCGCGCTACTGATCGAGCGCACAAAGGGGCAACCCGGGGAGATTGACTCCGCAGGGTGTGAATAAGCACCGAAGCGTGACCCCACTTTGATTTGAAGAAACCTGTTGAAAATGTTCGTGAAATGAGGACTGTGCGGGGTCATGATCGGCGCCGATCTAGACCCCTGTCGCAAAGATACTTCCATAGTTTCTCAATCGGTTATCGATATTCGTGCTCGGGTCGTGCTCGGGTCGTGCTTCGGCGCTTATTCACACCATGTTCCTTTGACAGCACTCCGTCGACGGATGCACGTTGGTTGAGTGGGTACGAACGCGCACAGCCTTGCAATCGACAGCGCAGGTCTGACTGAAACCAAGAGAGTGACGCCGATGGTGCTGAAGGGGATTTCATGGGCGATTCTGTTGCCAGCCATCTGGTCGCTAGCGTCTGTGGCGCGTGCCGATCAGCAGGGTCCGGATGTGCAAGCGATTGCC